>NZ_JBSWCE010000007.1:0-220345 GCF_056780015.1 Micromonospora sp. R311 | reverse complement strand
CAACAAGACCGGCGCACCCGTCACCCGGTCACTGATCGCCTACGACCACTGACCGGGATTCGGAACTACTCGTCTAGTCCGGCGGGCGGCGCACCGGGCTGGCCGACGCCGGTGCGCCCGCCCCCCGGTGAAGCGGCGGGCGCACCGCCCCCGTCGGATACCGGCAACCGGTACCCCCGGTCGAGTGTGGGCCGCACGCCTGTCGATTCGCTATCACATCGCTATCGCCTCGACGCGGTGACCGCGGGGCTACCCTGCTGGAAGTTGCACCATAAGGGCGAGGGAGCAGATGCGGTTCGAGATCCTGGGACCACTGCGGGTCGGCGGCGGCCAGGCCACCGTCACCGCGGGTCGCGACCGGGTCGTCCTCGCCATGCTGCTGTTGCGAATGGGCCGGGTCGTGTCGATCGAGGACCTGGTCGACGCGGTGTGGGAGGAGCGGCCGCCGGCCACCGCCCGGACCCAGTTGCAGATCTGCGTGTCGCGCCTGCGACGGTGGCTCACCGGTGTCGGGCTGCCGCCCGACGTCATCGTCACCGACCCGGTCGGCTACGGCATCCGACCCGATCCGGGAGAGCTGGACGCCGAGGTCTTCACCCGGGGCGTCGACGCCGCCCGGGCCGCCCTCGCCGCCGGCCGGCTCGCCGAGGCCGGGCGGCAGTTCCGGGCCGCGCTGGCGCTCTGGCGCGGCCCGACGTTGAGCGGAATCCAGAGCCGGAGCGTACGCCGCCGGGCCGAGGTCGTCGACGAGCAGCGGCTCACCGCGCTCGAGGAGTGCGTGGACGTCGAGCTGCGCCTCGGCCGGGCGGCCGACCTGCTCGACGAGCTGACCGAGAGCGTCGACCGGCACCCGCTCCGGGAACGGCTGCGCGGCCAGCTGATGCTCGCCCTCTGCGCCGTCGGTCGGCAGGCCGACGCGCTCGTCGTCTACCGGGACGGGCGGCGGCTCTACGCGGAGGAGCTGGGCATCGAGCCGGGACCCGCCCTTCAGGAGCTGCACCAGCGGGTGCTCGCCGGCGACCTCGCGCTGGCCGGCGCGACCCGCGCGCCGGCCGTCCCCGTGCGCACGCTGCCCCGGGCGATCAGCGACTTCACCGGCCGGCAGGAGACGCTGGCCCGGCTGGTCAAGGAGGTCGAGGAGGGGCACACCCGGGTGCAGCTGATCGACGGGATGCCGGGCAGCGGGAAGACCACCCTGGCCGTGCACCTGGCCACCGCGCTCGGCGACCGGTACCCCGACGCGCATCTCTTCATCGACCTGCACGGGCACAGCGACCGGGCGCCCGTCCCGGCCGGCCCCGCCCTCGCCGCGCTGCTGCGCCAGCTCGGCGTGCCCGGCGAGCGGATCCCGGCCGACACCGACGAACGGGCCGCCCTGTGGCGCAGCGAACTCGCCGCCCGACGGGCCGTGCTGGTGCTGGACAACGCCGGCAGCGCCGACCAGGTGGCGCCGCTGCTGCCCAGCGGCCGGGACTGCCTCACGCTGATCACCAGCCGCCGTCGCCTGGTCGGTCTCGACGAGGGGCGGCCCTCGTCGCTGCCGGTGCTGGACGCCGACGAGGCGGTCGAACTGCTCGGCCGGGTGGTGGGCGTCGACCGGGTGGCCGCCGAGCCGGAGGCGGCCGCCGAGGTGGCCCGGCGCTGCGGTTACCTGCCGTTGGCGATCCGGCTGGCCGGCGCCCGGCTGGCCCACCGGCCGCGGTGGCGGATCGCGGACCTCGCCGAGCGGCTGGCCACCGGCCGCGACCCGCTGGCCGGGTTCGCCGTCGGGCAGCGCTCGGTGGGGCACGCCTTCGCGCTGTCGTACGACCAGGTCGGGCCGGCGGCGCAGCGGATGTTCCGGCTGCTCGGCCTGCACCCCGGGGTGCACTTCGACGGCCGGGTGGCCGCCGCGTTGGCCAACGTGGCGTTGCCCGACGCGCAGGACCTGCTGGACGAGTTGGTGGACGCGCACCTGGTGGAGGAGCCGGACGCGGGTCGGTTCCGTTTCCACGACCTGGTCCGCGGCTTCGCCCGCCACCTGTTGGACGACGCCGGATCCGCGGCGGAACGGTCGGCCGCGGTGGACCGGCTGTTGAACTTCCACCTGCACGTCTGGACCCGGATCGGCGCCCGAATGGACCGCTCGGTGAGCGTGGCGCCGTTCGCCCCGCCGCCGGTCGGACGGCCGGACCTGGTCGAGGCGTGCCTGCCGGAGGGAGTCGGCTGGTTCGACGCCAACCGGGACAACCTGGTCGGGCTGGTCCAGCTGGCCGAGTCCGAGGGTCGGTACCCGTACTGCTGGCAGCTCGCCCGGGCCGGCTGGAGCTACTGGTTCGCCGCCGGGCAGATCGACGACCTGGTGGCGGCGCAGCTGACCGGGTTGCGGGCCGCGGAGCGGTACGGCGACGAGGCGGCGGTCGCCACCATGCACAACTACCTCGCCTCCGGCTACCACCGGCTCGGCCGCTATCCCGAGGCGGTGGCGTCCATGCGGGTAGCGCTGACGGTGCGGGAACGCCTCGGTGACGAGGTCGCGCTGGCCGGTGCGCACAAGAACATCGCCGCGGTGTACTCGTCCGCGGGCGACGCCGCAGCCGCGCTGGAGCACTGCGACCGGGCGCTGGCGCTGTTACGGGCGGCGCGGCACGAGCGCGGCGTCATCGTGCTGTACACCAACTGGGCGTCGGTCCTGCTGGCCGCGGGCCGGACCGAGGAGGCCCTCACGCTCTCCCGCCACCAGCTCGCGATGGCCCGGTCGAGCGGCAGCATCGACGACGTGGTGAACGCGATCGGGCACGTCGGCATGGCCCGGGCCCGGCTGGGGCAGCACGAACCGGCGCGGCGCCGGCTCGCCGTGGCCCTGGCGCTCAAGCGCCGGCTCGGCAACCGCTACGGCGTCGGTGAGCTGCTCAACGAGATGGGCGTGCTGGAGCGGCTGGCCGGCCGGCCCGAAGCGGCGGCGGACCGGCACCGGGCGGCGTTGCTCGCGATGACCGAGGTGGGCGACCGGCTCGGCCAGTGCGCCTCGCGCAACCTGCTGGCCCGGGCGATCGCCGAACTCGGCGACCTGCCGAGTGCCCTGGACCTGCACGGCCGGGTGCTGGAGGAGGCCGCCCGGATCAACCTCCGGTACGAGCAGGCCCGGGCGCTGGACGGGATGGCCCGCTGTGTCCGGACGTCGGATCCGGCCGCGGCCCGGTCGTACTGGACCCGGGCGCTGGAGCTGTTCCGCCAGGTGGCGGCGCCGGAGCGGGACGAGGTCGAGCGGCTCCTGGCCGGGCTGGACTGATCGCTCGCGCCGGTACCCGGTCGGCGTACGTTCGACGACTCTTCCGAGGTCATCAAGCCGGTCCTCACCATCGGCCGACACCGAGACGCCGAGACGACGCCGCGCATGATCTTAAGTACCTGACTGCGGACGTGGCCCGGACTTCGGTCATCTCCCATGCTCCTGCCGGCTCCATGGCGGTGGAGCCGGGTGACCGCCCACTTCTGTGCGCACGGATCGGCCGGGGGACATGGATCCGCTCGGCGCGATCATCTGCACGGCGCCGCGCGGCGCGGCAGGATGGTACGCGTGACGACTCCAGAGGCGACGGGCTACCGGATCGAACGCGACTCGATGGGCGAGGTGGAGGTGCCCGCCGAGGCGCTGTGGCGGGCGCAGACCCAGCGCGCGGTGCAGAACTTCCCGATCTCCGGCCGGGGCATCGAGCCGGCCCAGATCCGGGCGCTGGCCCAGATCAAGGGGGCGGCGGCCGAGGTCAACGGCGAACTCGGCGTGATCGACGCGAACGTGGCCGCCGCCATCGCCGCCGCGGCCGCGCACGTGGCCGACGGCGGCTACGACGACCAGTTCCCGGTCGACGTCTTCCAGACCGGGTCCGGCACCTCGTCCAACATGAACACCAACGAGGTGATCGCCACCCTGGCCGGCCGCGAGCTGGGCCGCGACGTGCATCCGAACGACGACGTCAACGCCTCGCAGTCCAGCAACGACGTCTTCCCGTCCTCGATCCACCTGGCCGCCACCGAGGCCGTGGCGCGCGATTTGCTGCCGGCGCTGGCGCACCTGGCCGAGGCGCTGGAGGCCAAGTCGGCGGAGTTCGAGACGGTGGTCAAGGCGGGGCGTACCCACCTGATGGACGCCACGCCGGTGACCCTCGGGCAGGAGTTCGGCGGTTACGCCGCTCAGGTCCGCTACGGCATCGATCGGTTGGAGGGGGCGCTGCCCCGGCTGGCCGAGCTGCCGCTGGGCGGCACCGCCGTGGGCACCGGCATCAACACCCCGCTCGGCTTCGCCGCCGCCGTGATCCGCAAGCTGCGCGAGTCGACCGGGCTGCCGCTCGCCGAGGCCCGCAACCACTTCGAGGCCCAGGGCGCCCGGGACGCGCTGGTGGAGACCTCGGGGCAGCTGCGGACCCTCGCGGTCGGGCTCTACAAGATCGCCAACGACATCCGCTGGATGGGTTCCGGCCCCCGGGCCGGCCTGCGCGAGCTGCGCATCCCCGACCTCCAGCCGGGTTCGTCGATCATGCCCGGCAAGGTGAACCCGGTGGTCGCCGAGTCGATGCGGCAGGTCTGCGCGCAGGTGATCGGCAACGACGCGACCGTCGCCTTCGCGGGCTCGCAGGGCGACTTCGAGCTGAACGTGATGCTCCCGGTGATGGGCCGCAACCTGCTGGAGTCGATCCGGCTGCTGGCCGCCGCCAGCCGGCTCTTCGCCGACCGGCTGGTGGTCGGCCTGGTCGCGGACGCCGAGGTCTGCCTGGCGTACGCCGAGGGCTCGCCGTCGATCGTCACCCCGCTCAACCGCTACCTGGGCTACGACGAGGCCGCCTCGATCGCCAAGGAGGCACTGGCCAAGCAGACCTCCATCCGCGAGGTGGTGATCGCGCGGGGCCACGTGGACTCCGGCAAGCTCAGTGAGACCCAACTGGAGGAGGCGCTCGACCTGCTCCGGATGACCCACCCCTGACCTGCGCCGGCGGCACGACCGCCAGGTGCTGGTGCGGATCGCGGTGACCCGCCGGCTGATGGCGGGCCGGGCCCGCTGGAGGGGCGGTGTCCCGCCGGCCAGCTCGGTCGCCGCACCGGGTTCAGCCCCGGGCGGCGGCCTTGCGGGCGCGGTAGGCGCTGACCGCGGCGCGGTTGCCGCAGCTCGCGTCGCAGAACCGGCGGGAGCGGTTCTTCGACAGGTCCACCAGCACGTCGTCGCAGCCGGGGCGGTCGCAGATCCGCAGCCGGCTCAGCTCGCCGCTGCGGACCAGGTCGGCGATGGCCATCGCCGCCTCGACCGCCATCCGGGTCGCCAGCGGCGCGTCGCGGGGCACGGCGTGGAGGTGGTACGGCTCGTCGTCGTGCGTGATGAGCTGCGGCAGCGCGTTGTGCTCGCGGAGCAGCCCGTTGACGATCCGGACGATCTCGTCGGTGTCGGCGTGCCAGATCCGGCGGAGCCGGGGGCGCAGGTCGCGTACCGACTCGAGTTCGGCCTCGGTGTGCTCGTGCCGCCCGCTGTAGGAGTGGGCGACGAAGAAGGCGTCCAGCGCGGCGACGTCGGGCAGGCCCTCGCCGTCGGTGCCGTCGGTGTTGACGAGCGCGGCGGCGGCGATCAGGGAGCATTCGGTGTCATGGGCGAAAAGCAACTTGACTCCTGTCGGGGTGCCGGCCTAGCGTCATCGGCATAACCATAGTTTGCCCATGACGGCCCGCTCGTGCCAAGGAGAGCCCATGCGTCAACCACCCGTCGCCGGGGTCGGCCTCGGTCTGGCCCTGCTCTCCGCGGTCACGTTCGCCACCTCCGGCACGTTCGCCCGCTCGCTGATCGAGGCCGGCTGGTCGGCTCCCTCCGCCGTGATCGCCCGGGTCGGCATCGCCGCCCTGGTGCTGGCCGTGCCGGCGGCGCTCTCCCTGCGCGGCAGGTGGCACGTGCTGCGGCGCAACCTCGGTGTGCTCGGCGTCTTCGGTCTGCTCGGGGTGGCGCTCGCCCAGGTCTGCTTCTTCAACGCGGTCCGCTACCTGCCGGTCGGCGTCGCGCTGCTGCTGGAGTACCTCGGCATCATCCTGGTCGTGGGCTGGACCTGGCTGGTGCACGGGCAGCGCCCGCGCCGGCTGACCGTGGCCGGCTCGGCGGCCGCGCTGGCCGGACTGGTCTTCGTCCTCGACCTCACCGGCGCCGGCCGGCTCGACCCGGTGGGCGTGCTCTGGGGCCTCGGCGCGGCGATCGGCCTGGCCGGCTACTTCGTGCTGGCCGGCCGGGTCGACGCGGACCTGCCGTCGGCGGTCATGGCCAGCGGCGGGATGGCCGTCGGCGCCGCCGCCCTGCTCGCGCTCGGGTTCACCGGCGCGCTGCCGCTGCACGCCACCTTCGGCGACGTCACCTTCGCCGGGCAGGTCACCAGCTGGCTGGTGCCGATCGCCGGGCTCTCCCTGGTGGCCGCCGTGGTCGCGTACCTGACCGGGATCGCCGGGGCGCGGATCCTCGGCCCCCGGCTGTCGTCCTTCGTCGGGCTGACCGAGGTGATGTTCGCGGTGCTCATCGCGTGGCTGGTGCTGGGCGAACTGCCGACCGTGGTGCAGCTCTTCGGTGGCGCGCTGATCGTCGCCGGGGTCGCCCTGGTCCGCGTCGACGAGCTGCGCGGGTCGCGGCCGGCCGCGGAAGCCGACCAGGGCCCGGCCCAGCCCGTCCTGGCCGCCGAACGGTGACCGCCCACGCGGCGGGCGGCCGGTGCCCGTGCCGGTCGCGCCCCCGGTGAGGGTCGCCGCCCGGGCGGTCGCCTGACACAGTGGTCGTCGTGCTGACCACGGTGGTGTTCGACGCCGACGAGACCCTGCTCGACCTGCGTCCGGCGGTGACCGGTGGGCTGGTGGCCGTACTGGACGAGATGCGCCGGCTGACCCCGGCGGCGGGCGCGGTCTCGCTGGCGGAACTGGAGTCGGACTGGGACGCGGTCTTCGGCGAGCTGAGCGCGGAGCCGGTGCTCGAGATCCGACGCCGGGCGCTGGCCCGGTCGCTCGCCCGCGCCGGGCTCGACGACCACCTGGACGACCTCGCGGCGCTCTTCTTCGCCCGGCGGTTCGCGCTGACCCGGCCGTACCCGGACGCGCGTCCGGCGCTCGCCGCGTTGCGCGAGCGCTGGACGCTCGGCTTCGCCACCAACGGCAACAGCCGGGCCGAACGCTGCGGGCTCGCGGGCGAGTTCTCCTTCGAGTTGTACGCCCACGAGAACGGCCTGCCGAAGAAGCCCGCGCCCGAGTTCTATGCGGCGGTGGTCGAGGCCGCCGGGGTGCCGGCGTCCGAGATCGCGTACGTGGGCGACTCCCTGGCGCACGACGTGGTGGGCCCGCAGCGGGCCGGCCTGCGGGGGATCTGGCTCAACCGGCTCGCCGCGCCCTGCCCGCCCGGCGTCCGGCCGGACGCCCAGCTGTGCACGCTGGCCGACCTGCCCGCGGCGGTGGAGCGTCTCAGCGGGCGATCACGTCACGTTGTCGACCGGTAGCAGCGTGGTAGTGCTGGCGTAGCCGACCGGCCCAGGCTCTCGGTGATCACGGACATCATCCGCGGTCGATTCAGGTCTCTCACCGAGGAGTCCCATTGGGCTGGCTTCGCACGTCCCCTCGCCGATGGAGCGCCCTGGCGCTCACGGCCGTCAGTCTCGGCACGGTTGCCGCGGTGGTACCCACCGCTCCGGCGTCCGCCGCCGCGCCCGCCGATCACGTCCTCTACTGGAACGACGTCCTGCTCCGGACGTACCGCCAGGTCGGCGGCGCGCCCGGACCGCTGGCCCGGGCCGGCGCGATGGTGCACGGAGCGATCTACGACGCGGCCAACTCGGCGCTCTGCGCCACCGGGGCCGACCGGTGCCTGGGCCAGCAGTACCGGATCAAGGTCGCCCCGACCGCGGGCGTCACGCCGGACCTGGCCACCGCCATCGACTACGCCGCCTACGACACGCTGCGCAGCGTCTATCCGGGCATCAACTTCGACGCCGACCTGACCACGGCGCAGGAAGGCACCGTCAGCTCTCCCGCCCGCACCGACGGGCAGCGCATCGGCTCGGCCAGCGCGCAGGCGATGATCGGCTTCCGGAGCGGGGACGGCTCGCCGGACACCTCCACCTACGCCGACGGCACCGTGCCCGGCCAGTGGCGGCGGACCGACCCGACGAGCACGGCCGCCACCCCCGGCTGGGGTCTGGTCAGGCCGTTCGCGATGACGTCGAACACCCAGTTCCGGCCCGGTCCGCCGGCCGGCTTCGCCAGCTACGACACGCTGCTGCGCAGCCCCGAGTACGCCGCACAGGTCAACGAGGTGAAGGACCTGGGCCGGTACAACAGCAGCACGCGCACCGCCAGCCAGACCGAGGCCGCCTGGTTCTGGGCGAACGACCTGGACGGCACGTACAAGCCGCCGGGGCAGTTGTTCGCCCACACCCAGATCGTGGCGAAGTCGGCGAAGCTCACCCAGGCCGGGAACGCCCGGCTCTTCGCGCTGGTCGGCATCGCGATGGGCGACGCCGCAATCGTCGCGTGGGACGCGAAGTACCAGACCAGCGTCGACCTGTGGCGGCCCGAGAGCGCGATCCAGCGGGCGGGCGAGGACAACAACAGTGCCACCACCGCGGACACGGGCTGGAAGCCGCTCTCCGCGGACCGGAACAACGTGAGCTTCTCCCCGCCGTTCCCCGCCTACTCCTCCGGGCACGCCACCTTCGGGGCGGCCTGGGCGGGCGCGATGCGGGGCTTCTTCGGCTCCGATGGCTTCATCTTCGGCGCCACCACCGAGGATCCGCACGCGCTCGGGGTCACCCGGACGTTCACCTCGTTCAGCGCGGCCGCCAACGAGAACGCCCGCAGCCGCGTCTGGCTCGGGGTGCACTACCAGTTCGACGCGGACAGCGGACAGTCGTCGGGCACCGCGCTGGCCAACCACGTGACGGCGAACTTCCTGCGCCCCACCGCGTCGTACACCTTCGACGGCTTCTACCTGGCTGGTGCCAAGGTCACCGGCACCGTGTACGCGGCCCCGCCGCGCTCGTTCCTGTTCGAGTTCTCGCTCCGCGACGCGAGCGGCAACCCGGTCACCGACCTCGGCGCGATCGTCGGTACGTCGTGGAACGGCGACCGGGGCGGCCAGGTGTTCACCGCGCCCACCTACAACGCCACCACGGGCCGGTACCAGGTCTCCGCCTCGGTCAACCGGAACTGCTTCGGGCCGGCGGACTTCTCGGTGCTGCTGCGGGACGGCTCCCGGCGCTCCGTCACGGTCGACTGCGACGTGGCCTGACACCGGACCGACCAGCTGGCGTGGCCGGGTCTCCCGGCCGCGCCGGCGGTCTGTCCGGGGTCAGTGCCGCAGCTCTCCCAGTTCCAGTTGCCGGCGGATGTCCTGCACCATCCGCTCGACCTCGGCGAGCCGGGAGAGAGCCCGGCCGAGGACCTCGTCCCGGGTGCGGGACGGCGCAGGCTCGTCGGCCACCAGCAGCGTCCGGTACGCCGAGGACAACTCCGGGCCCGGATCCAGGCCGAGTTCGTCGCGGAGCAGTTCCCGGGCCCGGTGGTAGCAGGCGATCGCCTCGCTCCGCCGGCCGGCCCGGTGCAGCGCCACCAGCAGGTGTCGCCAGAGCGGCTCGTGCAGGGGGTGCTGCTCGACCAGGGTGGTGAGTTTCGGGATCAGCTCGTGGTGCCGGCCGGCGTCGAGGTCCAGCCTGACCAGCTCGGCCAGCACGCCGAGCCGCTCCTCGGCGAGCCGGGCCGCCTCGGCCCGGGCGAAGGGAGCGTCGACGTCGCCCAGCGGCGGTCCGACGTGCAGGGTCAGCGCGGCGCGGTACGCCTCGGCGGCGGCGACCGGCTGACCCAGGGCGGCGAGCGCCCCGCCGCGACGGGCCAGCCGCCGGAACACCGACACGTCGATGGTGTCCGGGTCGGCCCGGAGCAGGTAGCCGGTGGCATGCGTCCGGATCTCCACGCCCGGCACGGCGAGCAGGCTGCGCCTGATCAACGAGATCTGGGCGTGCACCTGGGTCCGTACGGTGCGGGGCGGCGAGTCGCCCCAGACGGCGTCGATGATCCGGTCGACCGGCACCAGCGCGCCCGGGTGCAGCAGCATCAGTGCCAGCACCGCCCGTGGCCGCTTGCCGTGCAGGCGTACCGGGTGGCCGTTCCCCTCGACGGTGAGCGGGCCCAGCAGTCGGAATCTCATGTCGGACGTCGGTCGTCGTGCGACGGCGCAGACCGGGAACACCCCATCAGTCCTCCACCCCCCGTTTCAGAGGAGAACGCGAAGCTGCCGCAACCATAGAAGTTGCACGATGCAATGGCAATGACACCGACAGTCAAAAACCGGCGCCCGGCCTGCACCTCGGAGGAGCCGATCCCGGAGCCGTACGGGTGCCGGGTCGACGGGCGCGGCCGAGCGCGTGGGCCGGGACGCCCGGTCAGGCGAGGGCGGCGGCGATGGCCTCGGCGGCGGCGAGGACCTGGGCGCCGACCGCCTCGGCGTCCAGCGGGGCCAGCGCCACCACCCCCACGCTCGCCTCCAGGCCGGGCACCCCGAGCACCGGCGCGGCCACCCCGTACGCCCCGGCCTGGAGTTCGCCGGCGCTGCTCACCGGGGCGGCGGCGCCCGCCCGGCCGGCGAGGATGGCCCGCCCGGCCGCCCCCCGCTCCAGCGGGTGCCGGGCTCCGGTGCGGTACGCGACGTGGAACGACGTCCAACTCGGCTCCACCACCGCGATGGCCACCCCTTCTCCGCCCTCGACGACGGTCAGGTGGGCGGTCGCGCCGGCCTGCTCGGCGAGCCGGCGCAGCGCGGGCAGCGCCCCCTCGGCGAGCAGCGGCTGGGCCCGTCGGGCCAGGTGCAGCACCCCGGCGCCGAGGCGCAGCCGGCCCTCGCGGTCGCGGCGCAGCATGCCGTGCCCGGTCAGCGCGCCGACCAGCCGGTAGACCGCGGCCCGGCCGATGCCCAGCCGGTTCGCCGCCTCGGTCACGGTCAGCCCGCCCGGCGCGTCGGCGACCAGGTGCAGCAGCCGCAGCCCCCGGTCCAGCGTCTGCGCGGTCTCCCCGGCGCCGGCCGCCCGGTCACCGGGCCCCCCGGGCGGCGCGCCGGGACCCGCCGGGTCGCCCGGCCGGGTCGTCCGGTCGCCGGGCCCGCCGGGTCGCGCCGCCGTGTCCACAGCACGCAGCGTACGGCCAGGCTCCGGCCGACCCGGAAAGAGCCGGACGGCTACCCTTGTGAGGTGACGCTACGCCTGTATGACACCGCCACCCGATCGGTGCGGGACTTCGTCCCGCGGGAAGCCGGCAAGGTGGGGGTCTACCTGTGTGGTCTCACCCTCCAGGCGGCACCGCACATCGGCCACCTTCGCTCCGGCGTCAACTACGACGTGCTGCGCCGCTGGCTGCTGGCCTCCGGCTACGAGGTCACCTTCATCCGCAACCTGACCGACATCGACGACAAGATCCTGGTCAAGGCGGGGGAGCAGGCGCGGCCGTTCTGGTCGATCGCGTACACCAACGAGCTGACCCTGGCCGCGGCGTACCGGGAGCTCAACGTGCTGCCGCCGACCTACGAGCCGCGCGCCACCGGGCACATCCCGGAGATGCACGAGCTGATCGGCAAGCTGATCGCCGAGGGGCACGCCTACCCGGCCACCGACGGCTCCGGCGACGTCTACTTCGACGTCACCTCCTGGCCGGCGTACGGGTCGCTGTCCAACCAGTCGCCCGACGACATGCAGTCCGCCGGTGACGCCCCGGAACGGGGCAAGCGCGACCCGCGGGACTTCGCGCTCTGGAAGGGCGCCAAGCCCGACGAGCCGGCGAACGCCTACTGGCCGTCACCGTGGGGCCTGGGCCGCCCCGGCTGGCACATCGAGTGCTCGGCGATGTGCTGGCGCTACCTGGGCGCCGAGTTCGACATCCACGGCGGCGGGCTCGACCTCACCTTCCCGCACCACGAGAACGAGCTCGCCCAGTCCCGGGCCGCCGGCCTGCCGTTCGCCCGCTACTGGGTGCACCACGGCCTGCTCAGCATCGGCGGCGCCAAGATGGGCAAGTCGCTCGGCAACAGCCTCGACCTGGCCTACGTCGACTCGCTCGGGGTGCGCCCGGTGGAGCTGCGCTACTACTACGCCGCCGCGCACTACCGCTCCCGGATCGACTACTCCGAAGACGCGCTCCGCGAGGCGGCCACCGCGTACCGGCGGATCGAGGGGTTCGTGCAGCGGGCCGCCGAGCGGGTGGGCGCCGGGCAGCTCGGCGAGCTGCCGGCCGGGTTCGTCGCCGCGATGGACGACGACCTGAACACCTCCGCCGCGCTGGCCGTGCTGCACGACCTGCTGCGCGACGGCAACACCGCGCTGACCGACGGCGACGATGTGACCGTGCGCACCACGCTGGCCGCCGTCCGCGCGATGCTGGATATCCTCGGGGTCGACCCTCTCGACCCGGCGTGGGGCGGTGGCGGCCGCGCGAGCGACCTGCGTGCCGTGGTGGATTCGCTGGTCGCGCTGGCCCTGGAGCAGCGCGCTCAGGCCCGCGCCCGCAAGGACTGGGCCGCCGCGGACGCCGTACGGGACCAGCTCAATCAGGCCGGTGTGGTGGTCGAAGACACCCCCCAGGGCCCCCGTTGGACTATTGGAGAGCAGGACTGATGGCCGGCAACTCACAGCGCCGTGGCCGGCGACTGACGCCGAAGGCGGGCGCCCCCAAGGGCTCGGGCGGCAAGAACCGGGACGCCCTGGCCGGGCGGGGTCGCACCCTGCCCGCCGACGAGCGGCCCTGGCACAAGGCATACTCGGGCACCGAGAAGCTGCCCCAGCGCACCGCCTGGAAGCAGGAGAAGGAGCGCCGGGCGGCCGTCGAGGAGGGGCGCGCCCCGAAGATCGGCCAGCCGGGCACCAAGGACACCACCTGGGGCAAGGGTGGTGGCCGGGGCGTGCCGGGTGGCGGTCGCGGGGCGGCCGGTCGGGGCGGCAAGCCCGCCGGTCGGGGCGGCCCGCGGGTCGCTCCCGGGCGGAAGTTCACCCCGCCGAAGGACAGCCCGGAGCTGCTGGTCGGCCGGAACCCGGTGCTGGAGTCGCTGCGCGCCCAGGTGCCGGCGACCGCGCTCTACACGGCCCAGGGCATCGACATCGACGACCGGGTCAACGAGATCGTCCGGACCGCGGCCGACCGGGGCATCGCGATCCTGGAGGTCAGCCGCGCCGAGCTGGACCGGATGACCGGCGGCGTGCTGCACCAGGGCGTCGGGCTGCAGGTGCCGCCGTTCGCTTACGAGCCGTTCGAGGACCTGGTCGCGGCGGCCCTGGAGTCCAGCGCCCCGCTGCTGGTGGCGCTGGACGGGGTGACCGACCCGCGCAACCTCGGTGCGGTGATCCGCTCCGCCGCCGCCTTCGGCGCGCAGGGCGTGTTCGTACCGGAGCGGCGGGCGGCCGGGATCACCGCGACCGCCTGGCGGACCAGCGCCGGCGCGGCCGCGCGGGTGCCGGTGGCCCAGGTGACCAACCTGACCAGGTCGCTGAAGGCCTGCCAGGACGCCGGTTTCGTGGTGGTCGGGCTGGACGCCGACGGCGAGACCGACCTCTACGACCTGGAGGCCGCGGTCGGCCCGCTGGTCGTCGTGGTCGGCTCCGAGGGCCGGGGGTTGTCCCGGCTGGTCGGGGAGACCTGTGACCTCACGGTGAGCATCCCGATGGTCACCGAGGTCGAGTCGCTCAACGCCAGCGTCGCCGCGGCCGTGACGCTCGCCGAGGTGGCGCGCCGCCGCGCCGCCAGCTGAGTCACGCGGACGAAAAAGGGGCGGCCCGCCGGTTGGCGGGCCGCCCCTTTCGGCGTACGTCAGATCCGGTTGCCGGTGGCGGCGTTGAACACGTGGGTACGGCCCTCGCGCGGCTTGACGAACACGGTGTCGCCCATGTTCGGCATGGTGCGGCGGTCGGTGCGGACGACGAAGCGCTCGGAAGCGCCGCCCAGCGCGGCGTGCCCGTAGATGTTCGCGTCCGAGCCCAGGTCCTCGACCAGCTCGACCACGACCGGCATACCGCCCTCGGTCGGGCTGACCAGGTCGCAGTCCTCCGGACGGAAGCCGACGGTCACCTTGTCGTCGCCACCCTCGGCCCGGGCCGCCTCGACCTGCTCACGGGTGAGCGGGATGTTCATCTCGGCGAACGCGGCGCCGGTGTCGCTCAGCGGCACGGTCTTGATGTTCATGGCCGGGGAGCCCATGAAGCCGGCGACGAAGACGTTGGCCGGGGTGTCGTAGAGCGCCCGCGGGGTGTCCACCTGCTGGAGGACGCCGTCGAGCAGCACCGCGACCCGGTGGCCCATGGTCATCGCCTCGACCTGGTCGTGCGTCACGTAGACCGTGGTGACGCCGAGCTTGGCCTGCAGCGAGGCGATCTGGGTACGGGTCTGCACCCGCAGCTTCGCGTCGAGGTTCGACAGCGGCTCGTCCATCAGGAAGACCTGCGGCTCGCGGACGATCGCCCGGCCCATCGCGACCCGCTGGCGCTGACCGCCGGAGAGCGCCTTCGGCTTGCGGCCCAGGTACTCCTCCAGCTGGAGCAGCGCGGCCGCCTCCTTGACCCGCCGGTCGATCTCCGACTTCGAGGTCTTGCGCAGCTTGAGCGCGAACGCCATGTTCTCGTACACCGTCATGTGCGGGTAGAGGGCGTAGTTCTGGAAGACCATCGCGATGTCGCGGGCCTTCGGCGGCAGGTGGGTGACGTCGCGGTCGTCGATGTAGATCGAGCCCTCGTCGACATCCTCGAGGCCGGCGAGCATGCGCAGGCTGGTGGACTTACCGCAACCGGAGGGGCCGACCAGGACGAGGAACTCGCCGTCGCCGATCTCCAGGTCCAGGGCGTTGACGGCGGGGCGCTCGGTGCCCGGGTAGATCCGGGACGCCTTCGAGTAGGTGACCGTAGCCATGGTGGAGCGCTTCCTTTCACCGGCAGGAACGTGCCGGACGATCCGAGTGAAGAGGAGCGACCGGCACGGTGCCCGTGCCGGCCAACGGGCGACGTGCCGGTCACCGGGGGTGGTCGGGGTGTCGTCCGTGTCACTGCACGGTAAACGGTCTTGGCTGCGCTGCCAAGGCGCGGGACCCGGTTGGGATCGACGGCATACCGCATTCCGGTCAGTCGGGCACGGTCGACCATCAATCGCCGCGCGGGCCCGGGTCGGGACGGTCGGGATGTTGACGTTTCCCGTGCTCGCAAGGCCTGCCGAGCGGGATATTCGGACGTCAGTCGCTATGCTGACCACGACACGACACGCCCCTGTAGCTCAGCTGGCCAGAGCACTCGCCTTGTAAGCGAGATGTCGCCGGTTCGATCCCGGCCGGGGGCTCCAGATCCACCAGGCAGGTCCTCCCGAGCACCGCCGCGCGCCGGCCGACGGCAACGCTGACGGCAGCGCGTCGAGCGCCGCCGGCCGTGCGGAGCCGGTCGATCTCGTCCGCCTGTTGGCGGCCTCGGGGACCGGCCCGGCCGCGGCATATCCTGGCTGCGAGTGAGGGGGTCGGGTGAGCCGCGCGGTCGAGGAGTCGAACCGGGCCATGCTGCGCGCCCGGGACGCCATGGACCGGTCGTACGCGCAGCCGCTGGACATCCCGGCGCTGGCCCGGATCGCGCACGTCTCGGAGGCCCACTTCATCCGGACCTTCCGGGCCACCTTCGGCGAGACCCCGCACCGCTACCTCCAACGGCGGCGGGTGGAGCGGGCGATGTACCTGCTGCTGCAGACCGACCAGGACGTCACCGACATCTGCTACGCGGTGGGCTTCGGCAGCCTGGGCACGTTCAGCCGGACGTTCCGGCAGATCGTCGGCGAGTCACCCACCGAGTACCGCAGGCGCAAGCCGCCCGCGGCCCCGGTGCCGACCTGCTTCACCAAGGCCTGGACCAGACCCAGCAGTTTTGGATAAGCAGCAGGTCAGGGCCGTCTCCTAGGGTCATTGGCATGACGATGATGAACGCACTGACCCGCTCCCAGATCTACGTCCTCGACCAGGACGAGGCGCTCGACTTCTACGTCGGCAAGCTCGGCATGGAGGTGCACACCGACGCCGACCTCGGCTTCATGCGCTGGCTGACCGTCAACGTCCCCGGCGACCGGCAGCGGGAGATCCTGCTGGAGAAGCCCGGCGCGCCGCGGCTGGACCCGAAGACCGCCGAGCAGGTCCGGGAACTGCTCACCAAGGGCGCGATGGGCGGCAGCCTCTTCCTCACCACCGACGACGCCCACAAGACGTACGAGGACCTGGTCGCCAAGGGCGTTGACGTCACCGACGAGCCCACCGACCGCCCGTACGGGATCGACTTCGGCATCCGGGACCCGTTCGGCAACCACATCCGCATCGGTCAGATGCACCCGCAGGGCTGAGGGGAGCGGACCGATGAGCGAGGTGACCGTCGGCGCCCGGCCGGTGGACCGGGTCGCGGGGGACCGGGCGCTGCTGGCCGGCGGCGCGCTGGCCGGGCCGCTCTGGGTGGCCGTCGCCCTGGCGCAGGGGCTCACCCGGGACGGCTTCGACTTCCGGCGGCACCCGGTCAGCGTGCTGAGCACCGGTGACCTGGGCTGGCTCCAGATCGGCAGCTTCGTCCTCGCCGGTCTGCTCTGCCTGGGGGCGGCGGCCGCGCTGCGCCGGGTGCCGCACCCCGGCCTCGGGCCGCGCACCGCTCCCTGGCTCGTCGGTCAGTACGGGCTGGGCATGGTGCTCGCCGGCGTCTTCACCGCCGACCCGCTGGACGGCTTCCCGGCCGGTACGCCCGCCGGTCCGGGTGAGGTGAGCTGGCACGGCCTGGCCCACCTGGGCGCCGGTGTGCTGGCGTTCACCGCGCTGATCGGGGCCTGCCTGGTCGCCGGGCGCCGGTTCGCCCGCCGGGGCGAGCGGGGCTGGGCGGCGTACAGCGTCGCGAGCGGGGGCTACTTCGCGGTGGCTTGGCTGGCGCTGATGGCCTCCGGCGGCGACCCGGTCGCCATGGTCGCCTTCGGGGTGGCCGCGGTGGTCGGCTGGGCCTGGCTCACCGCGACCCTGGTGCGGGCCCTGCGGACGGGCTGACGGCGGTGGCCGTCATGATCGGGAGGCGCGACGGTTGTCGCGCCTCCCGATCCGTGTGAGGTGACCGCGATGGCGACCCGCCTGCTCTACCTGGCCCGGCACGGCGAGCAGGACCGGCCGCCGGAGGCCCCCGCGGGCGTCGACCCGCCGGCGGCCGGGCTCTCCGCCCGGGGCCGCCGGCAGGCGACCCTGCTCGGCGAGCGGCTGCGCGGCGTACCGTTCGACGCGGTGCACCACGGCCCGCTGCCCCGGGCCGCGCAGACCGCCGAGCTGGTCGCCGCCGCCCTGCCCGGGGTCCCGGTGCACGCCGGCCAGGAGGTCGGCGACCACCTGCCGCACGACACCGACCCGGCCGGCCTGCCCCCGGCGTACGCCCGGTTCCTGGCCGGCTTCACCCCGGCCGAACGGGCCGACGGGCCGCGACTGACTGCGGCGGCCGTGCGCCGGTTCGCGACCCCGCCGGCCGACGGCGACCGGCGCGAGCTGATCGTCACGCACACGTTCCTGATCGCCTGGTTCGTCCGGCACGCGCTGGACGCGCCGGAGCGGAGGTGGCTGGGCTTCAACGCGCACAACTGCGGGTTGACGGTGATCCGCTACCGCGAGGCCGCCCCGCCGAGCCTGATCGCGGTCAACGACGTCGCCCACCTGCCGCCGGAGCTGCGGGCCACCGGCCTCCCCGCCGACTACCGGGTCTGAGCCGCGCCGAGGACCTCCACCACGGCCTCGGCCAGGGCCCGGGCGGACTGCGGGTTCTGGCCGGTGACCAGGCGGCCGTCGACGACCACCTGCTCGGTCCAGTTCGGCGCCGGGACGTGCTCGGCGCCGGCCTCGGTGAGCCGGTCGGCGAGCAGGAACGGCACCACCTCGGTCAGCCCGACCGCGGCCTCCTCGTCGTTGGTGAAGCCGGCCACCCGCTTGCCGGCGACCAGTTGCGAGCCGTCGGAGAGCTTCAGGTCGACCAGGGCGGACGGCCCGTGGCAGACCGCCGCGACCAGGCCGCCGCGCTCGTAGACGCCGGCGGCGACGCGGGCCAGCTCCGGGTTGCCGGGGAAGTCCCACATGGTGCCGTGGCCGCCGGCGAAGAGCACCACGTCGTAGCCGTCGGGGTCGACGTCCGCCACCGGACGGGTGCGGGTCAGGTCGTTGGCGGCGAAGAAGTCGTTCTGGGTCGGGTCCGCGACGTCCCGGCCGTCCACCGGGGGCTCGCCGCCGGCCACGGTCGCCAGGTCCACCTGGTAGCCGGCGGCGCGGAACACCTCCCACGGCTCGGCGGCCTCGCCGACGTAGAAGCCGGTCTGCCGGCCGGTGTCGCCGAGGTCGCGGTGACTGGTCAGGACGATGAGTGCACGAGTCATGCCGACCATGCTGACCCGGAGAATCCATAGTCAGCCAATAGGCGCACCTCAGCGCCGCGATAGGTTTCCTGATGTGAAGGTCTCGCTCGACCTGCTCCGCAGCTTCCTCGCGGTGCACCGCTCCGGCTCGATCACCGGGGCGGCCGAACTGCTCGGCCTGGCCCAGCCGACGGTCACCGCCCAGCTGCGCGCGCTGGAGGAGGCGCTCGGCCGGCCGCTCTTCGACCGGGTGCCGCGGGGCGTGCTCCCCACGGCGGCCGGCGACGAGCTGGCCCGCCGGGTGGCCGACCCGCTGGACCGGCTGGACGAGGTGCTGGCCGACGACCGGGCCGTGCCGTACCCGCGGACGGTCTTCCTCGGTGGGCCGGCCGAGTTCCTCGCCGAGCGGGCGCTGCCGGCGGTGGCCGGCCTGGTCGCCGAGGGCCTCCAGGTGCGGGTGGCCGCCGGCCTGCCCGACCAGCTGGCGGCGGACCTGGCCGCCGGGCGGCTCGACCTCGCGGTGACCAGCGTCCGGCCGCGCCGCCGGGGGCTGACCGCCGAGCCGCTCTACGACGAGGAGTTCGCGCTGGTCGCCGCGCCGGTCTGGGCGGGGCGGCTCTCCGGACCGGTCACCCCGCAGACGCTGCGCCCGGTGCCCCTGGTCGCGTACGCGGAGGAGGCGCCGATCCTGCGCCGCTACTGGCGTACGGTCTTCGACACCCGGCTCACCCGGACCCCGAGCCTGGTCGTGGCGGACCTGCGCGCCGTGCTCGCGGCGGTGCTCGCCGGCGCCGGGGCCACCGTGCTGCCGACCTACCTCTGCCGGGCGCAGCTGGCCACCGGCGAGCTGGTGCCGCTGCTCCGCCCGCCGGTGCCGCCGCTGAACACGCTCTACCTCGCGGCCCGCCCCGGTGTCGGCGGGCGGCGCGAGGTGCAGGCGGTGCGTCGGGCGCTGGTGGCCGCCGCGGCCGGCTGGTAGTGGCCGGCGGTACCACGGCACGCCGGGTCCCCAGCTGACCGGACGACGCCGGGCCGACGGCCACCCCGCGCGGCCGGCGGTCGGGCCCGCGCCGTTATGGTCAGCCGGACCGGGGCGAGGGAGGCAGGACGGTGGCGGACGCGGAACTCGTGGTCGAGGTGACCGGGTCGGTGGCGACCGTGGTGATCCACAACCCGGGGCGGCGCAACGCGATGACCCCGGCGATGTGGCGGCAGCTGCCGGTGCTGCTCGACGCCCTGGAGGCCGACCCGGCGGTCCGGGCGCTGGTGCTCACCGGCGCGGCGGGCACCTTCTGCGCCGGCGCCGACCTGGGTGACCTGGACGAGTTGCTCGCCGCGGGGGACGCCAGCATCGCGGTCGTCGCCGAGGAGCGGCTGGCCGGGTTCGCCAAGCCGACCGTCGCGGTGGTGCGGGGCGCCTGTGTGGGCGGCGGGTGTCAGCTCGCCGTCGCCTGCGACCTGCGGATCGCCGCCACCGACGGCCGGTTCGGCGTGCCGCCGGCCCGGCTCGGCCTGGTCTATCCGGCGCCCACCACCCGCCGGTTGGCCCGGCTGGTCGGCCCGGCCGCCGCCAAGCACCTGCTCTTCACCGCCGAGCTGGTGGACGCCGAGCGGGCGCTGCGGATCGGGCTGGTCGACGAGGTGCTGCCGGTCGACCGGCTGGCCGCCCGGGTGGACGAGGTGACCGCGGCGATCGCCGCCCGCTCGCAGCTCACCGTCACCGCCGCCAAGGAGATCGTCGACGGGCGGGCGGACGCGGACCGGATCGCCTGGTGGCACCGGCAGGTCCTGGACAGCGGCGAGGCCCGCGAGGGGGTGGCCGCCTTCGCCGAGCGCCGCCCGCCCCGCTTCGGCTGGACGCCACCGGCCCGAAGCTGACCTTCCGCCACGCGGATCAGCCGTCCATCACGGACGGTGACGCCGCCGCCGGCACCGTGATCGGACACGTTCGATGCGCCGCTGGTGTCCGGCGGTCGGGTGCGGCAGGCTGTCGGTCGTGCAGCGTGATCAGTTGCTCGCCGGCCGTTACCGGCTCGGCGAGCGTCTCGGCGAGGGCGGCATGTCCGTGGTCCACCGGGCGCACGACGAGGTGCTGGAGCGCGACGTGGCGGTCAAGGTGCTGGCCGGCTCCGACGCGGTGGCCAGACGGCGGATCCAGGCGGAGGCGAAGGCGGCGGCCCGGATCTCCCACCCGAACGTCACCAACGTCTACGACTACGGCGAGTCCTCGCTCGCCGGCGAGCGGGTTCCCTTCGTGGTCATGGAGCTGCTCACCGGTCGTACGCTCGAGCAGCGGCTCGCCGCCGGGCCGCTGCCGCCCCGGGCCGGCCTGCGGGTCTGCGCCGAGGTGGCGGCCGCCCTCGCGGCCGCGCACGCCCTCGGCCTGGTGCACCGGGACGTCAAACCGGGCAACGTGATGCTCACCCCGACCGGGGCGAAGGTCCTCGACTTCGGCATCGCCGCGGTCGCCGGCGCGCCGGAGATCGACTTCGAGGGTCGGCTGCTCGGCACCCCGGCCTACCTCGCCCCCGAGCGGCTCGACGCCGGCGAGGTGCTGCCGGCCTCCGACGTCTACGCGCTCGGGCTGCTCGTGCACCGGGTGCTCGTCGGCCGGCTGCCCTGGCAGTTGGCGACCCACACCGGGACGCTGCGCGCCCACGCGTACGCCGAACCGGGCCCGCTGCCCGAGGTGGCCGGGGTGCCGGCCGAGGTCGGCCGGCTGTACCGGCGGTGCGTGGCCAAGGATCCGCTCGACCGCCCCGCCGCCGCCGAGGCGGCCCGGGTGCTCGCCGCGGCGGTCGTCCGGATGGCCGAGCCGGACCCGGTCCCGCCCGCCCGGCCGGCGGCGGACCAGCCCGCCGTCCGGCCACCCGGCACCCCGGTCGTGGATTCCGGAGCGTCCACCCGGCGCGCCTCCCGGCTCGGCCGGCGCGCGGCGCTGGCCGTGGGCACCGCGGTGGTGGCCGCGGTGGGAGTCGCCGGCACCCTCGGCGATCCGTCGGTGCGGCCCGGGCCGGACGGCCGGCCGCGGACCGGCCCCGCCACCAGTGACACCGCCGCCGTCGCGCTACCGGTCACCGCCGACGCCCCGGACCAGGCCACCCCGGGCAGCGGCACGCCGCCCGGTCCGGCGACCACCGCCTCGGCGACCACCGTCGGGCCGGCCCCGCCCGGTCCGACCGCGACCACGCCGGCGCCGGCCCGCACCACCGGCCGCCCCGACCCGTCCCCGACCGGAAAGCCGGGCGTGCCGGTCCAGGCGCGCGGCGGGGTGGTCACGGTCAGCTGCGACCGGCAGACGATCGAGGTGGTCTCCGTGACGCCGGCCGCCGGCTACCAGGTCGAGGCGTACGAGCCGGGCCCGGCGCGGGAGATCCGGGTGGAGTTCGTCTCCGCCGGCAACCGCAGCGTGGTGACGGTCCGCTGCGCCGACGGGCGGCCGGTGCCCAGGGTCAAGGAGCAGGAACGCGAGCCGGGCAGGCCCGGCCCGGCCGCTGACCGGGGCCGGCGCGGCCGCTGACCGGGGGCCGGCGGGCGCCGCGCCGGGGCGGTGCCCGCGACGCGGCCCCCCGTTCCCGCCGGCCGGTCTCAGCGGGCGGCCAGCGCCACCCAGGTCGGCGTCACCGGCTCGCGCCGCAGCGGCATGCCGGCCTCGGCCGGCGTCCGGTCACCCTTGCGCTGGTTGCACGGGTAGCAGGCGGCGGTGGTGTTCTTCCAGGTGTTCCGGCCGCCGCGGGAGCGGGGCAGGATGTGGTCGATGGTGCTCGCCGGCCCGCCGCAGTACGCGCAGCACCGCCCGTCCCGGCGTAACACCCCGGCCCGGGACCAGGCCGGCCCGGCGCTGAACCGCCAGCGGGTCACCACGTACCGGACGAGCCGGACCACCCGGGGGACCGGGAAGACCCCGATCACCCGGTCCGGCTCGGCCTCGTGGATCTCGGCGACCCGGCGGCAGAGCATCCGGATCGCGTGCTGGACGGTGACCCGGTGCAGCGGGCCGAGGTCGGCGTTGATGACAAGGACGGCGTCCACCGGAATCTCCCTCCAGGGCGGTGACGGACGGACGGGCCGGACGACGAAAGAGCCGCCCGGTCCGGTTGCTGCGGAACGGGCGGCTCGACGTCGGGCACGCGTCAGTCGGGCCGGCCGCCCCGGTGGTCTTCGGCTCGGCAACCGCCGCCGGGCAGCACCGACCGCACGTGCGTGACGTGCGACATCGACATGACGGGCTCCCGAGGCGGTGGTTGACCTTGCGCGATCACGGTAGGTGCGACCGCACGCGGGCGGCAACGCATTTCGATCTGGTGCGGCGGCACCGGCCTCCGGCGGGCCGATCGCGGCCCGGTGCCGCCGCTAGCGCCGCTTGGCCAGCAGGCCACGGGGGCGGACCGAGCGCACCGGCTCGGCCGCGCCGCCCGCGGCCCGCAGGATGTGGTTCGCGGCGATGATGCCGGTCGCGGCGGCGCGCTCCATCAGGGCGCTGGGGAAGTCGGTGGCGATCCCGTCACCGGCCAGGTAGAGCCCGGTGGCGTCGGTGCGTACGCCGGGCCGCCCGGCGTGGCTGCCGGGGGTGAACGCCGGGGCCCGCGCCTCCACCCGGGCCCGCAGCTCCCGGACCCGCAACCGGGCCGCCTCCGGCCAGAGCGCGGCCAGCTCCACCCGCATCCGTTCGGCCAGCACCTCGGCGGGCACGTCCGGCTCGCAGGCGTACGCGTGCAGCTCCAGCACCGAGCCGCCGGTGCGCGCCGCCCAGCGCCGGGACTCGTTCTCCAGCCGGTGGTAGAGGGTCACCGAGTCGAGGGTGGGCTGCCGGGACACCCCGCTGAACACCGCCCGGTCGGCGTGGACGTCCCCGTCGCACCAGTAGCGCGCCACCGCGTACGGCGGGCCGGGCGTGCCGAACGCGGGCATCCGCGCCACCAGTTCCGGCGCGGCCCCGACCAGGCCGGGGGAGGCCTTGACCAGTGCGGCGAGCGCCGGCGGGTCGACGGCGAGCACCACGTGCCCGGCCCGGTACGACCGGCCGGCGGCGGTGGCCACCCGCCAGCCACCGTCCTCCCGGTGCAGCGCGGTGGCCGGGACGCCGGTCAGCACCCGCCCGCCGAGCCGCTCGACGTGCCGGGCCAGCGGCGTCCAGATCGCCGTCGCGTAGTCCTCGTCGGGGCAGTCGAAGGCCAGCCCCTCCGGGTTGCCGAGCAGGTAGAAGTGGAACTGGGCGACCAGTTCGGCGGCCGACATCTCGGCCTCGTGGTTGAAGAACGAGTGCGAGAAGACCTCGAAGAGCATCGCCCGGGCCCGGTCCGGCAACCGCAGCGAGGTGAGCAGCTCGTCGGCGGTGGTGTGGTCGAACTCGGCGTAGGTGCGCGCCCGGTCGTAGCTGAGCAGCGGCAGCGCCGCGTCCCGGTCCATCCCGCGCAGGTCGGCCAGGCGCAGGCTGGGGCTGCGCAGCAGCAGTGCCAGCAGGTTCAGCGGGGGCGCGGGCGGCAGGTCGCCGAACTCCTCCGTCGGCCATCGCCGGCTGAGGATCGGGTAGCCCGGAACCGGCTTGAGCAGGCCCAGCCCCGGGTCGATCCGGCGGAGGATAGAGCGCCAGTTGTAGTACTGCCGGAAGAACGCGTGGAAGCCGTGCTCCACCTGCTGGACGCCGTCGGCGAGCGTCTCCGGCCAGGCGCCGAGCCGGCCGCCGAGGGTCGGCGCGGCCTCCAGCACGGTCACCGCGACGCCCCGCTCGGCGAGCACCACGGCCGCCGACATGCCGGCGATGCCACCGCCGACCACCACGGTCTCGACCGGGTGCGGCACGCGGGGGGCGCCACCGCCGCCCGGGTCCACCAGGTGCCGGCGTACGCCGACGAGCCGGCCGAGCACCTGCGACAGCGACATGGACACCTTCCCGGCCGGTGGCTGGGTCCAGTCTGCCCGGTCAGCCCTCGGTCGGCAGCAGACAACGCCGCTCCCGGTCCGAGGCCGGCCAGACGTACTCCAGTTCGGACGGGACGTCGCCGAAGATCGGCCGGTAGTGCTCCGGGTCCTTGCGGACCAGCGACGAGCGGTGGCTCAGGTGCAGGTCCTCCCGGCCCAGCCAGGGCGGCAGCTCACCGGCGGCGGCCAACTCCTCCTGGCTGCGGACGGTGGCGATGCCGCAGGCGGCGGCGAGGTCGCGGGTCATGGTGGCGGCGCAGGTGTCCGCCCGCCCCGGCTCGGACCAGACCGCGCACATGTCCAGCCCGTAGCGGGTCAGGGCCTCCTCGTACCCGGCCCACATCTTCACCGCCGGGTGGTTGCGCCAGCCGTACGTCGGCCAGGTCAGCCCGCGCAGCACCTGGATCGTCTCCACCCGCTGCTTGCCCAGCCGCTTCTGGTCCAGCGTCCGGGCGCTCGCCAGGAAGTCCGGGTACGGGAGGAACGTCTGCATGCCGCCTGCTCTACCCGCCGGCCGGACCGGCATGCCTTGGGTGGGAAACCGGACGGGGTCGCCCAGTGTGATCGTGCTGACTACGATTCGGGCATGGGGGAGCCGTGGCGGGATCGGGCGCGACGGGCGGTCGAGTGGAACTGGCGGCTCCGGCCCGCCGGTGACCCCCGACCCCACTACGTGATCTGCGGGCGGGACGCGCTCGCCTACTACGTCGCCAAGGCGCTGCTGGAGACCGAACTGCCGGCCGGCGGCGCCCGGGTCACCGTGGTGGTGCCGGAGCGCTACCGGGTGGCCGGCCCCGACGTGGCCGGCCTGCGCGGGGTGCGGGTGGTCCGCTCCGACCGGCTGGACGTGCCGACCTTCCAGGCCGCCGGGCTGGCCGGGGCGAGCGGGCTGGCCCTGCTGCACCAGGACGACGTCGGCAACCTGCACGCGGCGCTCTGCGCCCAGGCGGTCGACGACGAGGTCCGCCAGGTGCTCCGGATGTTCAACAACACCCTCGCCGACGGGGTCCGGACGCTGCTCAAGGCCCGGGTCGAGGTGCTCTCCGACGCCGAGATGGCCGCCCCGGCATTCGTCGCCGCCGCGCTCGGCGAGGTCGACCCGACCCACTTCCAGCACCGCGACCGGACGCTGCGGGTGACCCGCCGCGCCGACGTGCGCGAGCAGGACGTGGTGTGCGGGCTGGCCGACCTGGGCGACCCGCAGCGGGTGCGACTGCTCCCCGCCGACCAGTCCACCGCCGACCTGGTGCTCGCCGAGGCCACCGGGCAGCCGCCGGGCACCGAGGTGGCCGCCCGGCGGCTGGTCCGGGCGCGCCGGCGGCGACGGCCGGTCGCCGTCCTGCTCCGCGCGATCCGCGGCTTCGCCACCCGCAAGATCGGCATCGCGGTGATGCTGGTGCTCGGGTTGATCGCGGTGCTCGGCGCGCTGATCTCGCAGGCGGAGGACGTCTCGCCGGCCGAGGCGCTCTACCTCACCCTGGTCACCACGCTCAGCGGCGCCGACCCGGACACCACCAAGCCCCCCGACGCGCAGGTCATGCAGGTGGTGCTGAACCTCGCCGGGCTGGCGCTGATCCCGCTGATCACGGCCGTGGTGGTGGACGGGATCGTCAACGCCCGGCTGGCCCTGCACACCGGCCGGCTACCCGAGCGCTCCGGGCACGTGGTGGTGGTCGGTCTCGGCAACGTGGGCACCCGGGTGATGGCCCAGCTCCGCGAGTACGACGTCGAGGTGGTGGCGATCGACAAGGACCCGGAGCCGCGCGGGGGCACCCTGGCCCGGCAGCTGGAGGTGCCGCTGATCGTCGGTGACGCCGCCCAGCCGGAGACCCTGGAGGCGGCGTCGGTCGGCGACTGCCAGGCGCTGGTGGTGGTCTCCACCGACGACGTGGCCAACCTGGAGGCGGCGCTCGCCGCCCGGGATCTCCGCGCGGACCTGCGGGTGGTGCTGCGGCTGTTCGACGGCGACTTCGCCGAGCGGGTGGAGGAGGCGTTCGGCATCGGCGTCTCCCGCTCGGTCTCCTACCTGGCCGCCCCGGCGTTCACCGGCGCGCTGACCGAACGCGCGGTGATCGCCACCATCCCGGTCGGTCGGCACGCGCTGCCGGTGGCCGAGGTGCCGGTGGCCGCCGGATCCGAGTTGGACGGCCGGCCGCTCAGCGCCGCCTCCCGGGACGGGCAGGTGCGCCTGATCGCCCGCACCCCGGCCGGTGGCGGGCGGACGAGCTGGCGGGACCTCGACCCGCGGCAGGTGATCTTCGCCGGTGACCGGCTCACCGTGGTGGCCCGCCGGGCCGGCCTGGACTGGTTGACCCGGCAGTGCGCGCCGCCGGCCCCGCCGGCCCGGCCCGGCGTCCCGGCGTCCCGGCCGGGCCCACCGCCTCGCCCCGTCCCGCCGGTGTCCGGCGTGCCGAGCGTCCCCCCGTCCGGCGGCGGGGTCCTGCCGGGGCAGCCCGCCGACCGGCCGGGGCCGGTCACGGCACCGCCGTCGGCCGGGAACGGTGGACCGCCGCACGGCCCAGCCTCCGACGACGGCGGGCCGGCTCGCCAGCCGGAGGGCACCGGCCAGCCCGGTTGACCCCGTCGCCCGGCGGCCGGGCGGGGTCTCCCGCGGGTGGTGACGCCGAGTAAGGTGCGCCCGTGCTTGGTGGTGGGGTGGGCCGACGGCTACGCGACGTGCAACGACGGCGGCGCGGTGACGCGATCGCACGGTGGCTGCGGGGCCGGCCCCTGTGGTGGTACGCGGCCGCCGTCGGCGTGCCGGCGGTGGCGCTCGTGGGCTGGGCGGTCTGGCCGGGCGAGGAGCCGGAGCCGCGCCAGCGGGAGTACCGGTCGGAGACGGCCTGCCTGCTCACCGGCAACCAGGGCGTCGCGGCGGCCGAGGCGCGTCCGGTGTGGGCCGGCATGCAGGAGGCATCGCTCAGCACCCAGGTCAAGGTGCAGTACCTCGAGGTGGACGGTCCGCAGACGGCCGAGAACGCCGAGACCTTCCTCGCCAGCCTGGTGCAGAGCCGCTGTGATGTTGTTCTCACTGTCGGCGACGCTCCGGTGCAGGCGGTGCGTGCCACGGCGGCCCGATTCCCCGCTGCCCGATTCGTTGCCTTTGGCCCGGCTGCGGCGAGCCACAACGTGTCCGTTGTGGAGGCATCTGACCAGGATGCGGTGCAGCGGAAGGCGCGCGAGGTCGTCGCCGGGCTGGCGTCCGGCAAGGACTGACGGCTCCAAGGTTCCTCTCAGGATTGGCCGTTCGGACAGCTTGTGCCGAAGATCGGCCGGGCTTCACACTCCGCGAAGACTTTTTCACTGAGCGGGGGAGGGACCGGCCATGAGCCGATCCGTCAACAGTGTCACGCGCCGTGCGGCGATCGTGATCGCGGTGGTCTTCGGGCTGACTGTCGCCGTACCGCCCGAGGCGGTGCGGCCGGGCGGAGAGTTCCCGCTCACCTGGCTCACCTGGTTCGCGCAGCGGCCGGCCTGGTCGTCGGCGGCGGCCTTCGTCGGCCTGCCCGTGCAGGAGAAGGGGACCCCGGTCGCGCTCGACCCGCACGTGCCGGCGTCGGCGACCGACGCCGGGCGGGGCGCCGGACGGGCGCCGAAGCCGGCCCCGGGCACCCTGGAGGCGTACCAGCCGCACCGGATCGAGACGACCCCCGAGCCGACCGGGGTCGCCGAGCCGGGCTTCGACGCCCGGACCAGCAAGCGGGACGCGAAGAGGTCGAGCGCCCGCTCGGACGTCTTCGCCAACGCCGACGGCTCCTTCACCAAGCGCACCTACGACCGCCCGGTCAACTACCGGGCGGCGGACGGCAGCTGGCAGAAGATCGACTCGGACCTGACCCGCCGCTCCGACGGCCGGTTGCACGTCACGGCGAACCGCCTCGGCATCTCGGTCGCCGGCGGCGCCCCGGCGACGACCGCACGGGCCGCGGCCACCCCCGACGCGGTGAGCACCGGCAGCGAACTCGCCCGGCTCACCCTGCCCACCGGCGAGAGCGTCGGCTACCAGCTGCAGGGCGGCACCGTCGGCACGCCCGAGGTGACCGGGGCGACCGCCCGGTACCGGGACATCCTGCCGCACACCGATCTGGAGCTGACCACCTTCGACGCCGGCGTCAAGGAGACCCTGGTGCTGCGCTCGCCGCAGGCGGCGTCGAGCTGGGTCTTCCCGCTGCGGCTCACGGGCCTGACCCCCCGGCTCACCGCCAGCGGCTCGGTGGAGCTGCTCGACGCGGCCGGCAAGGCGGTGGCCTGGTTCCCGCACGGTTCCATGCAGGACTCGAAGGTCGACCCGAAGTCCGGCGCGCCGGCCGAGTCGGACGCGGTGACCTTCGAGATCGTCACCGTGGACGGGGCCCCGGCGCTGAAGGTCGTGGCCGACCCGGCCTGGCTGCGTGACCCGGCCCGGCAGTACCCGGTGCGCGTGGATCCGACCGCGACCACCGGCACCACCGGTGACGTCTTCGTCGACAACGACTCGACCACCACCAGCCACAACGGCGACAACCTGCCGGTCGGCACCTACAACGGCGGCACCGTCAAGGCGCGGTCGTTCATCCACTTCGACGAGTTCGCCGCCGACGGCCTGGCCGGCAAGCGGTTCAGCGCGGCGAAGTTGTACCTCTACCACACCTGGTCCTACGACTGCACCTCGCACAAGCCGTTCTCGGTGCACCGGGTGACCCAGGCGTGGACCGTGGACAACCTCTCCACGGCCAGCCACCCCGGGCCGACCATCTCCGGGTCGATCGGGTCGCTGACCATCGGCGACAACTACCCGGCCTGCACCAACACCAACGCCATCCGCAGCACCGGCAAGTGGGTCAGCGTTCCGCTCACCGTCGACACGTTCAACGACTGGTCGACCGGCGGCATGAACGAGGGGCTGGCGCTGACCGCCTCGGAGACCGACTCGACGGCCTGGAAGCGGTTCACCTCCGCCAACTACTCCTCCGGCGCCTACAAGCCGTACCTGGAGCTGACCTACACCAACAACGTCGCGCCGCAGGTGAACGTCCGCTATCCCGCGAACAACGCGGTGGTGCAGACGCTCACCCCCGAACTGCTCTCGCGCGCGGTCGACCCGGACAACTGGCCGAACAAGGGCTTCACCTACAGCTACGTGGTCACCGACGCCGCGACCGGCGCCGTCGCGGCCAGCTCGGGCTGGGTCGCCACGGCGAGCTGGACCGTCCCGGCCGGGAAGCTGACCTGGAACAAGACGTACCTCTACACCGTCCAGGTCAACGACAAGGCGGGTTCCAGCGGGGTCTATCCCGCGTACG
The DNA here is from genome assembly GCF_056780015.1 of Micromonospora sp. R311. Lineage (NCBI taxonomy): Bacteria > Bacillati > Actinomycetota > Actinomycetes > Micromonosporales > Micromonosporaceae > Micromonospora > Micromonospora sp. R311. The sequence continues at coordinate 190,757 of NZ_JBSWCE010000007.1, read as the reverse complement.
CGTTCACCACCTCGGTGCCGCAGCCGCTGCTCACCGCGAACCTGGCGCAGAACTCGGGCAAGGGGTACGACCCGAGCATCGGCAACTACACCACCTCGGCCACCGACGCCAGCGTCGCCACCGTCGGTCCCTCGCTGTCGATCACCCGGAGCTACAACAGCCTGGACACCCGCCGCCGCAACGCCTTCGGCACCGGCTGGTCCAGCATGCTCGACACCCGGGCGACGCAGGTGCGGGACGTGACCGGGCAGGTGCAGTCGGTCCTCATCACCTACCCGACGGGCCAGGACGTCGCGCTCGGCCGCAACGCCGACGGCAGCTTCACCCCGGCCTCCGGTCGGTTCTCGGTGCTGAAGGAGAACAAGGACCTCAACGGTGCCGTCACCGGCTACACGCTGACCGACAAGGACGCCTCCGTCTACGTCTTCGGGCAGGCGGCCGGCACCGGCGTCTTCAAGATCACCAGCATCACCGACGCCAACGGGCGGGCGCTCACCTTCCAGTACGACGCCGCCTCGAACGCGACGAAGGTGACCTCGGCCGCCGGCCGGTCGCTGCACGTCACCTGGTCCACCCCGGCCGGCTCGGCGCACCCCCACCCGGCCACGGTCTACACCGACCCGGCGGTCCCCGGTGACTGGAACACCTCGACGACCTGGCAGTACACCTACGGTGCGAACGACCAGCTGGCCAAGGTCTGCCCGCCGACGAACTGGACCGCCTGCACCACCTACAGCCACGACAGCACCTCGCAGTACGCCAACGCGACCTTGAACGCCGGGCCGTACTCGTACTGGCCGCTGAACGAGGCGAGCGGCGCGACGATCGCCGCCAGCCGGGTGCTCGGCAACGCCGGTGTCGACAACGCCCGCTACAACAACGTGGCCCTCGGCCAGCCCGCCGCGCTGCCCGGGTCGACCGCCACCAGCGCCGGCTTCAACGGCACCAGCTCGTACGTGCAACTGCCGGGCAAGCTGGTCGCCGACGGCCAGTACCAGTCGATCAGCATGTGGTTCAAGACCACCACCCCGAACGGGGTCCTGTTCAGCTACCAGGCCGACCCGATCAGCAACGGCAGTACATCCGTCAACTACACGCCGTCGCTCTACATCGGCAGCGACGGCAAGCTGCGGGGCGTGTTCTGGAAGGGCGGCGGCACCCCGATCACCACCGACGTGGCGGTGACCGACGGCGCCTGGCACCACGTGGTGCTGGCGGGCGCCGGTGACACCCAGACCCTCTACCTGGACGGCGTCGCCAAGGGCAGCCTGGCCGGCACCATTGCCCAACTGCCCGGCGGTTCGGCGAACGTGCTGGTCGGCGCGGGCTTCATCGGAGGTAGCTGGCCCAACCACGCCAACACCGGTGTTTCGCCGGCCAGGGCGAGCTACTTCACCGGTTCCCTCGCCGAGGTGGCGTTCTTCAACCAGGCGCTCACCGGCACCACCGTGGCGGCCCTGTACGACGCCGGCCGGACCGCCCACCCGGTGCTCAGCAGGGTGACCCGCCCCTCCGGCGGGGTCACCGCCCAGATCGGCTACGACAAGGCCACCGGTCGGGTGTCCACGCTCACCGACGAGAACGGCGGCGTCTGGACGATGGGCACGCCCACCGTCTCCGGCAGCAGCGACGTCTACGCGGCCTCGGTGCTCGGCGCGAAGCCGGCCGACTACTGGCGGCTCGGCGACGTCGAGGCGACCGACGCCGCCAACGAGGTGGCCGGCGGCACCGCCACCTACAACACGGCGACGCTCGGCGTCGCCGGCCCGTTCAGCGACAGCCGGGCCGCGTCGTTCAACGGCACGTCGTCCTATCTCCAGCTCCCGGCGGAGGACATTCCCGCCACCGGGCCCAACTCGGTCGAGCTGTGGTTCAAGATGCCGGCCGGGAACACCGCCGGTGGCGTCCTCTACGGTTACCAAGCCAGCCCGGTGTCCGATCCGTCGGTGACCGGGACCTGGACGCCGGCCCTCTATGTCGGCACGGACGGCAAGTTGCGCGGCGGCTTCTGGACCGGCAGCTCCGCACGGGTGATCACCAGCGCGGCCGCGGTCAACGACAACAAGTGGCACCACGTCGTGCTGTCCGCCGCCAGCAGCACCCAGTCGCTCTACCTGGACGGCACCGCCGTCGGCAAGCTCGACTACCCGCTTGTGGCCACCCCGGACGCGGCGAACGCCTACGTCGGTGCGGGCAAGTGGGCGGGCGGTTGGCCGATGCACGGCACCCGGGACGTCGGCTACTTCACCGGATCGATCGCCGAGGTGGCCTTCTACCGGTCGCAGCTCTCCGCCGACCAGGTCGCGGCGCACTTCCAGGCGTCGAAGCAGACCGCGCCGGTGGCCGTGACCATGGTCAACGGCGTGGCCACCGCCATCCCGATGCCGGTCTCCACCGTGTCGGTGACCGGCCCGACGGGCGAGAAGATCTCGTACAGCTACGACCTGGTCAACGGCAACCGGATGGTGGCGCAGACCGACGGGCTGGGCAACACCACCAAGTTCGGCTACGACGTCGGCGGCTACGGCAACCTGACCTACGACCCGCGCGGCGTGTGGACCCAGGAACTCCAGGACGCCCGGGGCAACACCAAGCAGGTCATCACCTGCCAGGACCAGTCCGCGCAGAAGTGCTCCTCGGTCTACTACACCTACTACGCCAACTCTGCCGAGCCGCTGGACTGGGCGAACGCCGCGCTGCCGATGATGTTCGAGGACTTCAGCGGCGACGGCGCCCCGGACGTCGTCTACCGGGAGGCCGACAACAGCATCCAGATGGTGCAGGGCAACGGCACCGGCGGCTGGCTGACCAGCCTGCCGACGAAGATCGGCACCAGCATGGCCTCGGCCAACCTGGCGGTCGCCGCCAGGGACTTCACCGGTGACGGCAAGCCGGACATGATCTGGCGCAGCTCCGTCGACAGCAACCTCTACGTCCTGCCCGGTAACGGCAGGGGCGGCTGGCTGAGCAGCACCTCGACGAAGATCGGCCCGAGCGTCGGCGCCGCGGACCTGATGACCTTCTCGAAGGACTTCAGCGGTGACGGCAAGCCGGACGTCATCTTCCGCAGCTCGGTGGACAAGAACCTGTACCTGCTGAAGGGCAACGGCACCGGTGGCTGGCTGAGCACCACCGCCACCCTGATCGGCCCGAACGTCAGCGCGGCCAACCTGCTCGTCTCGCCCGGTGACTTCGACGGCGACGGCAAGGCCGACGTGGTGTACCGCAGCGGTGCCGACAACAACCTGTACCTGTTGAAGGGCAACGGCTCCGGTGGCTGGCTGAGCACCACCGCCACCCGGATCGGCACCGGCTGGGGCAGCGCCAAGGCGCTGCTCTCCGCCGGCGACTTCGACGGCGACAAGAAGGCCGACATCGTCTACCACAAGTCGACCGACAACGACATGTACCTGGTGTCGGGCAACGGCACCGGTGGCTGGGCAACCGGCAGCTCGGTGAAGATCGGCGGGGTTCCCGACCCGCGCAACGACGTCATCCTCACCATGCGTGACGGCCGCTCGTCGTCCGAGACCGACAACCGGTACCGGACCAGCTACGACTACGACGGCAAGGGCAACCAGACCGCCATCACCGATCCGCTGGGCCGGGTCACCCGGACCACGTACACGGACGGCACCACCGTGGCGGCGAAGGACGGCGGATTCGCCCCGGCCGGCCTGCCGGCGACGGTGACCACCCCGGGCGGCCAGACCCAGACGATCACCTACTTCGCCAGCGGCGACGTCGCCGAGATCGTGGAGCCGGGCGGCAAGACCACCCGCTACACGTACGACGGGCTCGGGCGGGTGCGCACCGAGACCGAGGTCACCGACACCCACCCGAACGGCCTCACCACCAGCCGGGAGTACGACAAGCTGGGCCGCGAGGTCACCGAGACCGAGCCGGGCGTGACCAACCGGGTCACCGGCGCGGTGCACACCGCCCGCACCACCACCGTCTACGACGACGACGGCAACATCACCGAGGTCACGGTCAGCGACCTGACCGGCGGCGACGCCCCGCGCACCGAGCGGCACACCTACAACGCGTACGGGCAGGAGTCCACGACCACCAACGCGGCCAACCAGACCAGCACCTTCGAGTACGACCGGTACGGCCGGGTGGTCACGGAGACCGAGGCCGACGGCGGCGTCACCACCAGCACCTACGACGTCGAGGGCAACCTGCTCACCACGACGGTGAAGAACTACACCGGCGACCCGAACAACCCGTCGGCTCCGCGCGACCTGGTGACGACCACCCGGTCGTACGACCCGGCGGGCCGGCTCGCCAGCGAGACCGACGCGATGGGCTGGACCACCGCGTACACCTACACGGACAACGGTCTGGAGGCGACGGTCACCCGGACCGACGGCACCAAGACGTTCGTGGTGGAACAGAACACCTACGACGCGGCCGGCAACGTGGTCACCGAGGTGACCAACAACGGCCACACCGTCACCACCACCGAGTACGACGCGGCGGGCCGCACCATCTCCTCCGTCGTCGACCCGAACGGGCTCAAGCGCAAGACCACCGTGACCTACGACGCCGACGACAATGTGGTTTCCACGGTCTCCTCCGTCGACGGCGGGCCGGTCACCGGCATCTCGGAGGCGCTCTACGACAGCGCGGGTCGCGCCGTCGCCGAGATCGAGTACCCGTCGGCCGCGCTGACTCCGGTCGGGCGGTGGAAGCTCGACGAGACCAGCGGCACGAAGGCCGCCGACTCGTCCGGCAACAGCCCGGCCAGCGCGGTCGGCAACGTCACCTGGTCCACCGAGCGCGGCGGCTCGGCCGTCTTCGACGGCACCAACGCCTACCTGAAGGCCGGCCGGGTGTTCGACTCCACCAGGGCGTTCACGATCTCCGCCTGGGCGAACCTCGCCTCGGAGAATCCTGCCCTGGGGAACGCCGAGCAGCTCGTCTTCGCTGCTCCGGGCGCGATCGGCAACTCCGCGGTGAAGGTCTTCTACGCGCCCGGCGATGATCGCTGGTACGCCGGTATGGCGGTCCGAAAGGCGGACGGGACCACTGGGTGGATCGGTGGCGGAGGGCCGAACGGTTCCGCGGCGGCGGGTACCTGGACGCACCTGGCCATCACCGTGGATCCGGCCAGCAGGACGATGAAGCTCTACGCCAACGGCGTGTTGCAGACCACGGTGACCACGACAGAGGCCTTCAACAACGTGGCCACCGGCTTCACCATCGGCGGTGCGGACGGCTTCGGCTGGTTCCCCGGCATGGTCAGCGACGTGCAGGCCTACCAGAAGGCCCTGAGCGACGCCGAGATCGCGCAGGTCAGGGCGGGCAACGCGCCCGCCGCGGACGCGCAGGTCATCCGCACCTCGCAGGTGCTCGACCAGGAGGGCCTACCCACCTCGGTCACCGACCCGAACGGCAACACCACCTTCTACGGCTACGACGAGGAGGGCCGGGCGGTCAAGACCACCGCCCCGGCGGCGACGGTCGAGCAGCCCGGGCAGCTTCCCGCCCAGGCCAACGCGGTCAGCTGGGTCGGCTACAACACCTTCGACGAGCCCACGGACACCCGGGACGCCAACGGTAACTGGTCGGTGGTCGAGTACGACGCCGCCGGCCGGGTGGTGAAGGAGAAGGCTCCGGCGTATACGCCGCCGGGGGCGGCGACGCCGATCGTTCCGGAGACCGTCCAGACCTACGACTCGACGGGTCAGCTGGCCACGGTCACCGACCCGCTGGGCAAGGTCACCCGCTACGAGTACGACCAGCTCGGCCGGGTGTCGAAGGAGATCGCGCCGAACGACGGGGCGACCACCTACACCTACGACGACGCGGGCAATGTGCTCTCGACGACCGACCCGACCGGTGCGGTCACCACCGCCACCTACGACTACCTGGGTCGGACGCTGACCTCGACCGACGTGGTGCGGCAGGAGGGCAAGAACCACACCACCCGGTACACCTACAACGCGCAGGGCTGGCCGTCCCAGGTCACCACGGCGGCCGGGGTGAACGCCTCCACCACGTACAACGCGGTGGGCGAGCCGGTGACGATGACCGACGGCGCCAACAACGTGACCCGGTACGAGTACGACGCCGAGGGCCGGACCACGAAGACGACCCGCCCGGACGGCTCGTATGCCACGGTCACCTACGACCTGGCGGGTCGGGCCACCCGTACCGCCGAGTACGGCCCGACCGGCACCCTGCTGTCGCAGCAGTCCGCCCGGTACGACCGGGCCGGCAACATGGTGGCCAGCACCGACGCCCGGGGCACCACGGTCACCTACGAGTACGACGCGACCGGCGTGGTCACCAAGGAGACCCAGCCGATCTCCGGGTCGGACGCGATCGTCACCACCTTTGGCTACGACCTGGAGGGCAACCGCACCCGGTTCACCGACGGCCGGGGCAACGCCTTCCACACCACGTACAACTCGTGGGGGCTGCCGGAGTCGATGATCGAGCCGGCCACCGCGGCCCACCCGGACGCGGCCGACCGGACCTTCACCATCGCGTACGACGGGGCCGGCCGACCGGCGAAGCAGACCATGCCGGGCGGGGTGACCGTCACCAACGCGTACGACGACATGGGCCAGCTGATCCGGCAGTCGGGTGTGGGGGCCGAGGTCGCCACCGAGGACCGGGTCTTCGCCTACGACGTGGCCGGCCGGATGACGTCGCTGTCCGGCTCGGGCGGCACGAACACGATCAGCTACGACGACCGCGGCCTGCCGCGGTCGGTGACCGGCCCGTCCGGGAACTCGACGTTCGGTTACGACCCGGACGGGCGGCTCGCCTCCCGGCAGGACGCGGCCGGCGCGACCTCGTACAGCTACGACGGCGCGGGTCGGCTCTCGACGCTGGCCAACCCGACGGCCGGCGTGCAGATGGCCTACACCTACAACACGCTGTCCCAGGTCACGAAGATCACCTACGGGTCGAACGGCAACACCCGCAACTTCGCCTTCGACCCGCTGCGCCGGCTCAAGGACGACGAGTTGAAGTCGGCCACCGGGACGTCGCTGGCGAAGATCTCGTACGGCTGGGACGAGAACAGCAACATCGTCTCGAAGACGACGAGCGGCTTCGCCGGCTCGGCGACGAACAGCTACACCTACGACCTGGCCGACCGGCTGACGTCGTGGAACAACGGCACCAGCACCACGGTGTACGCCTACGACAAGTCCGGCAACCGGGTGCAGAACGGCTCCAAGCTGTTCAGCTACGACCAGCGGAACCGGTTGCTCACCGCGGACGGGGTCACCTACACCTACACCGCCCGGGGCACCCTCGCGGAGGCCGGCGGCAGCGTCACCCGCACCGACGCGTTCGGGCAGGTGGTGTCGCAGCAGGCCGCGGGTGGCACGCAGACCTACACGTACGACGGTCTGGGTCGGGCGATCCGCCCCGGCCACTCGTACACCGGTCTCGGCAACGACCTTGCCGGCGACGCGGGCGCGACCTACGTGCGGGGGCCGGCTGGCGAGGTGGTCGGCACGACCGCGGGCGGCAGCCAGCGGATGGTCTGGACGGACCTGCACACCGACGTGGTCGGGCAGTTCACCGCGACCGGGACGGCGCTGTCGGGGTCGGTGACCTACGACCCGCTGGGCAAGGTGCTCACCACCAGCGGCCTGCTCGGCCAGCTCGGCTACCAGTCGGAGTGGACCGACGCGCTGACCAGCCGGGTCAACATGCACGCCCGCTGGTACAACACCGACACCGGCCAGTTCGACACCCGGGACACGGCGAGCAACAGCCCGCTCCCGGACTCGATCAACGCCAACCGCTACCAGTACGGCGACGCGAACCCGCTGACCGTCACCGACCCGACCGGGCACTGGGGCTGGGGCAGCCTGAAGAAGTCCTTCTCCCGGGCGGTCAGCTCGGTCACCTCGACCGTCAGCTCGTACGCCTCGTCGGCCTACTCGTACGCCTCGTCGTACGCGTCCCGCGCCTACTCGTACGGCTACTCGGCCTACAGCTCGGCCAAGGCGACGGTGAAGAAGACCGTCAAGCGGGCCAAGGCGGCGGTCAAGAAGAAGTACCACCAGGCGAAACGCAAGTACAACCAGGTCAAGCAGAAGGTCAAGAAGAAGTACAACCAGGTCAAGCGCGCGGTCAAGAAGAAGATCGACCAGGGCCGGAAGTGGGCGGCCAAGAAGATCGCGGCGGCCAAGAAACGCGCCAAGCAGGCGATAGCCAAGGCCAAGCAGGCCGGCAAGAAGATCGCCGCCAAGGCACACAGAGCGGTCAAGAAGGCCGCCAGCCAGGTACGCGACGCGGCGAACGCGGCGACGAAGTGGGTGAAGGACCACAAGGACGTCCTGCTGGAGGTCGCCGCGATCGGCGGCGCGATCCTCGCCGGTATCGCCTGCACCGCGGTGACCGCCGGCGCCGGTGCGGTCGCCTGCATGGTCGGCGCCGGTGCGCTGATCAACCTGGCCAAGGACGCCGCGCAGGGCGACATCCACAGCGTCGGTGACGCCCTGGGCTCGCTCGGCACCGGTGCGGTCTCCGGCCTCATCGGCGGCGCGGGCGGAGCCATCGCCGCGAAGGTCGGCGCCGCCGTGGCCAAGAAGGCCGGCACCGGCCTGATGGGCCGGCTGGCGACCGAGGCGGCCGAGAACGGCGTCGAGGACGGGATCGAGCAGCTCGCGACGACCGGCACCTACAACCCGCGGGCCGCCGCGGAGAACATGGTGCCGGGGCTGGGTGGGCTCAACCGCAAGAAGGGCGGTGGCGCTCGCTCCGGTGGGGCCTCCAGTGGCGGTTCCGGTGGTGCGGCAGGCGGGGGCGGCTCATGCCCGTGGACTCCTCCGCCGACGCACAGCTTCGACCCCAAGACCCCGGTGCTCATGGCGGACGGCAGCAGCCGGCCGATCGAGGACGTCAACGTCGGCGACAAGGTCATGGCGACCGACCCGGTCGCCGGCACGTCGGAGCCGAAGCAGGTCACCCAGCTGCATCGGAACACCGACAAGGACCTGACCGACCTGACCGTCCGCGACCAGGACGGCAAGGTGACGAAGGTCGAGACGACCTGGCACCACCCGTTCTGGAACGCCTCGGAGCGGAAGTGGAGCGACGCCAAGGACCTGAAGCCGGGCACCAAGCTGCTGGTCCGGGGGAAGGGTGCGGTCACCGTTGTCGCGGTGCTCAACAAGCTGGGCGCCGAGGAGATGCGCGACCTCACGGTCGCCGACATCCACACGTACTACATCGTTGTCGACGGCGAGCCGGTGCTCGTCCACAACAACAACCCTGCGGGCTGTCGGAAGGACTCGCGTGGGCGGGTTATTCCTGACACGGTGGAGCGTCTGCCCAGTGGACGGCTCCCGTCCAACTGGCATTACCACGGACGTACGTACGACGGCGATGGCTGGACTGCTGACATGGAGGCCAAGTACCCGAATGGGGTGAAGTTCGGCGACGACGGCTTCCCGGACTTCAGCCCGTACGCCACCCACACCGCGGACTTCGGGGACGGGGGCTTTGCGGGCAACCACGGATCGGACTTCACTGACGCCAACAGGCAGGTGGGGCTCAAGGAAACTCCTGACGGCTACACGTGGCATCATCACCAGGACGGACGGACGATGCAGCTGATTCCACGGGATGTCCATGACGCCGTCAGGCATGCCGGTGGCGTGGCGCTCGCCAAGCGGAGGAGGTGAGACATGAGTGTGGGGTATCGGCGGCTGGCTCCTCCCGCCAGCGAGGCTGATGTGCGCCGTCTGGAGCAGGAGATCGGCCATGCTCTCCCCCCGGCATACCGGAACTACCTTCTTGAGCAGGACGGTGGTCGTCTGCAGGACAACCACCAGGCGGTCAGTGACATCCTCGGTGTCGGCCCAGATGCTCCTGATTGGGCGAACCTGTGGCGGAAGCTGAAGGTGTTCCATAATCGGGTGCCTGCCTGGCTGCTTCCGGTGGCTCAGGACGAGTACGGCAACCTGTTCGCGGTCTCGCTCAGGGACCAGGACAACGGCAGCGTCTGGTTCTGGGATCACGAGGAAGAAGCCGACGAGGGCGAACCGCCGACGGAGGAGAACATCAAAGTTGTCGCCGAGGATTGGGTGACTTTCCTCGACTCCCTCCAGCCCGTGTCCTGATATCGCGGCCGTTTCTGAGGCCATGGTTCTGGCGCCCTCACCCGATCGACGGGTGAGGGCGCTAGCGCATTCGCAGGGTGTCAATCGACGTGATCCGTGCCAACCCCCGGTCAGCGACGTCGCCGGAGCGACACCACCGGAGAACCGTCTGGTTGACCTACGCAGGCACCGGCCATCCGCGCGAGACGGACTGATGACCGCTCAGCTTCGCGCTTGGCGGAGGGCGTACCAGGCGGCGCCGACGACCAGCACGGCGAAGCCGGCCAGCACGCTGGCCAGCGGCAGGTTGACCGCGAGCAGCAGACAGCCGACCAGCCCCAACGCCGCCAACACCTGAACGGGCAGCTTGCGGGACGGGTCCCGGCCCAGGGTCAGCGCGGAGGCGTTGGTGATCGCGTAGTAGACCAGCACGGTGCAGCTGGAGAAGCCGATCGCGTGCCGGACGTCGCCGAGCGCGACGACCACGATCACCACCGCGGCCACCGCCAGTTCGGCCCGGTGCGGCACCTGGTGGACCGGGTGCACGGCGGCGAGCGCGCCCGGCAGGTCGCGGCGGCGGGCCATCGCCAGGGTGGTGCGTCCGACGCCGGCGAGCAGGGAGAGCAGCACACCGGTCACCGCGACGGTCGCCCCGGCGCGGACCACCCAGGCCAGTCCGGGCAGCCCGGCGGCGGTCACCACGTCGGCCAGCGGCGCGGCGGAGCCGGCCAGCCGGTCGGCCCCGAGCACGCCGACCGCGACCACGGCCAGCACCAGGTAGATCGCCAGTACCACGCCGAGGGCCAGCGGCACCGCCCGGGGAATCGTCCGCTCCGGGTCGCGGACCTCCTCGCCGAGGGTGGCGACCCGGGCGTACCCGGCGAAGGCGAAGAAGAGCAGGCCGGCGGCGGTGAGCACGCCCCGGCCGGAGCCGCCGGGTTCGCCGAGCCGGTCCAGCGAGACGTCCGCCGCGCCGGCGACCGCGACCAGGGCCAGCACCGCCAGCACCAGCCCGACCAGCACCTTCGTCGCGGTCGCGGTCTTGCCGATGCCGCGCAGGTTCACCGCGGTCACCGCCAGCACCGCCGCGATCGCGACCAGCCGGGCCTGCCCCGGCCAGAGGTACGCCCCGATGGTCAGCGCCATCGCCGCGCAGCTCGCCGTCTTGCCGACCACGAACCCCCAACCGGCCAGGAAGCCGGCGAACGGGCCGAGCCGCTCCCGGCCGTAGACGTAGGTGCCGCCGGACTCGGGGTAGCGGGCGGCGAGCCGGGCCGAACTGGTCGCGTTGCAGAAGGCGATGAAGCCGGCCAGTGCCAGTGCCGCCAGCAGCCCGGCCCCGCCGGCGTCCGCGGCGGCCGGGGCGAAGACCACGAAGACGCCCGCACCGAGCATCGACCCCAGCCCGATGACCACCGCATCGGGTACGCCCAGCCGGCGCGCGAGTTGGTTCACGACGGCAGGCTAGGTGGTCGACATGAATGGGCGGCCAACGTCCCGCAGGCCGGGCGGCAGCGGCAGGTCGTCCCAGGGCACCCGGTGCAGCAGCCGGTCCAGCAGCAGGCCCAGCAGCAGCCCGGCCACCGAGTCGGTGAGCCAGTGCCAGCCCAGGTAGGTGGTGGTGCAGAGGACGACCAGCGGCGGCACCACCCGGACCACGGTGACCAGCCGGGGCGGCACGCCGCGCCCGTAGCTGCGCAGCAGCGGGGCGAGCAGCAGGGCGATCAGGCCGTACCAGACGATCGCGTTGGCCACGTGCCCGGACGGGTACGACTGGGCGAACCGGAGCGGCAGGTCCTCCTGGAAGAGCGGCAGGGTCTGCTCCGGCGGCAGGAACGGCTCCTTCACGCTGGCGCTCGGCGCCGGCCGGGCGGTCCACACCTTCAGCGGGCCGATGGTCAGGTAGGTGAGCCCGAACGCGACCACCGGGGGCAGCACCGGCCGCACCGATCTGAGCCGGACCGCCAGCAGCACCCCGAGCCCGAGCGCGATCAGCGTCAACGGGGTGCCCTGGCCGAGGTAGTTGAGGACCACCGCCGTCCAGTGCGCGGCCGTCGGCCGGTGCGCCGCCGACCAGTCGGCGACCGCCCGATCGATGCCGAAGAGCCGCTCGGTGACGAGCGCCACGGTCAGCCCGACGAGCGCGGCCAGCAGCGCGGCGTCGAACCACCAGCCGGCCGGGCGGACCGGCCGGAGCCGCAGCTTCCGCCGTACCGGCGTGGTCTCCCGCACGCGACCACGCTACCGGCCCCGGACGGCGGCCGGGTGGCGCGGCCCCGGGGGTGGCTGTGTGCCCAGCCACGTGGGGAAGCGCTCGGCCGGGGGGAGGCGTCACACTTGTCGCCGTGCGGATCACCTCGGCCCTCGTCGACCCGGCGCTGCTCGACCTCCCCTGGTCGACCCCGCTGGAGGAGTGGCCTGCCCAGCACCTGGTCGCGCTGCCGCAGGGCATCTCCCGGCACGTCGTCCGCTTCGTCCGCCTCGGCGACTACGTCTACGCGGTGAAGGAGACCGGCGAGCGGGTGGCCGAGCGCGAGTACGACCTGCTCCGCGCGCTGGAGCGGATCGACTTCCCGTCGGTCGAGGCGGTGGCGATCGTCGCCGACCGGCAGAGCGACGACGGCGAGCCGCTCGACCCGGTGCTGATCACCCGGCACCTGCAGTTCTCGCTGCCCTACCGGGCGCTCTTCTCGCACACCCTGCGGCCGGAGACGATGGGCCGGCTGCTCGACGCGCTCGCCGCGCTGCTGGTCCGGATGCACCTGACCGGCTTCTTCTGGGGCGACTGCTCGCTGTCCAACACGCTGTTCCGGCGGGACGCCGGAGCGTTCGCCGCGTACCTGGTCGACGCGGAGACCGGAGCGCTGCACCACTCGCTCTCCAACGGCCAGCGCGGCGAGGATCTGGAGATCGCCCGGGTCAACATCTTCGGCGAGGCGCTGGACCTGCAGGCCGCCGGGCTGCTGCACGAGTCGATCGACCCGGAGGTGGTCTGCGAGGAGGTCGTGCAGCGCTACGAGCGGCTCTGGCACGAGATCACCTACGAGCAGCAGGTCGAGCGGGAGGCCCGGCACGACATCGAGGGCCGGATCCGCCGGCTCAACGAGCTGGGCTTCGACGTGGCCGAGGTGGCCATGTCCACCATCGACAACGGCCGTTACCTGATCCGGCCGAAGGTGGTCGACGCCGGCTACCACACCCGGCGGCTGCTCCGGCTGACCGGCCTGGACGCCGAGGAGAACCAGGCCCGGCGGCTGCTCAACGACCTGGACGCGTACCGGGCGGAGAGCGACCTGACCGACGAGCAGCAGGCCGCCCACCGCTGGCTGACCGAGGTCTTCGAGCCGGTGGTCCGGGCGGTCCCCGCGCACCTGCGCCGCAAGCTGGAGCCGCAGGAACTCTTCGCCCAGATCATCGAGCACAAGTGGCTGCTCTCCGAGCGGGCCGGCCGGGACGTCGGGATGGCCCCGGCCGTGCAGTCGTACCTGTCGGACGTGCTGGTGCACCGCCCCGACGAGCAGGCCGTGCTCGGCGTCGAGCTGCCCACCGCCGGCTGAGGTGCGGCGTCGCCCGTCCCCACGGGCCAGTCCAGCGCGTGGTCGGCGACCTCCTCCCACCCCGACTTCGCGGCCGGTCACTCCAACCAGGAGCCGCCGCGCATCACCCGGACCACGTTGAGGTCGTCGTCGAGCACCACCAGGTCGGCGCGGAGCCCGACCTGGAGGGCGCCCAGCCGGTCGCCGAGGCCGATCGCCCGGGCCGGCGTGGTGGCGACCATCCGGGCCGCGTCGGCCATCGGGATACCCGCCGCCACCGCGTGCCGCAGCGCGGCGTCCATGGTGAGCGTGCTGCCGGCGATCGCGCCGTCGCGGGTCAGCCGGGCCACCCCGTCGGACACCGTGACCGCCTGACCGCCCAGCTCGTACTCGCCGTCGGGCATGCCGGCGGCGGCCATCGCGTCGGTGATGAGCGCGGCCCGTTCCGGCCCGGCCACCGAGGTGGCGAAGGTGAGCATCCCGTCGTGCAGGTGCACCCCGTCGGCGACCAGCTCGCAGACCACGTTCGGGGCGTCCAGCAGGGCCACCACCGGACCGGGTTCGCGGTGGTGCACCGGCCGCATCCCGTTGAACAGGTGGGTGCCGACGCTCGCGCCGGCGGCCACCGCGGCCCGGGTCTCGTCGTACGTCGCGTCGGTGTGCCCGACCGCGGCGACCACGCGGTGGGCGGTGAGCAGCTTGACCGCCTCCAGCGCGCCGTCGCGCTCCGGGGCGAGCGTGACCATGCGGATCGCGTCCCCGCCCAGCTCGATCAGCTCGGCCAGTTCCTCGGTGGACGGGTCGCGGAGGAACTCCGGGTTCTGCGCGCCGCAGCGGGCCGCGGAGAGGTACGGCCCCTCGAAGTGGATGCCGGCCAGCACGCCCTCGGCCACCAGCGGCCGGTACGCGGCGGTGGCCGACCGCATCAGCTCGAACGGGGAGCTGACCAGGCTGGCCAGCAGGGTGGTGGTGCCGTGCCGCAGGTGGAACGCGGCGGCCTGCCGGGCCTGCCCGGCGTCGCCGGTGGTGAAGGTGTGCCCACCGCCGCCATGGGTGTGCATGTCGACGAAGCCGGGGAGGATCCAGTGCCCGTCGCGCACCGAGGGGTACTCGGCCACCGCGGTGATCCGGTCGCCGTTGATCTCCACGCAGCCCTGCCGGATCACGCCGGTCGGGGTCACCACCTTGCCGTTGACCCGCACGGTCATCGTTTCTCCAGGTCGTCGAGGGCGAGCAGGGCGGCGCCGAGGCAGCCGGCCTCGTCGCCGAGGGCGGCCGCGACCAGGCGCGGCTCCCGGTGGAAGGTCATCCGCTCGTGCAGTGCCGCGCGCAACGGGTCGAGCAGTTGGGCGCCGGCCTGCGCCAGCCCGCCGCCCAGCACGATCGTCTCCACGTCGAAGAGCGCCTGGCCGCTGGCGAGGCCGTCGGCGAGGGCGTCGACGGTCTCCCGCCACACCTGCCCGGCCAGCGCCTCGCCGTCCGCCGCCCGGGCCGCCACCCCGGCCGCGGTCGCCGGTTCCCCGGCCAGTTCGGCGTAGCGCCGGCCGACCGCGGACGCCGAGGCGACCGCCTCCAGGCAGCCGGGGCGGCCGCAGCCGCAGCGGGGCCCGCCGGGGCGGACCAGGATGTGCCCGATCTCGCCGGCCGCGCCGTGCGCGCCGACCGCGGCCGAGCCGTCCACCACGTGCGCGGCGGCGATGCCGGTGCCGATGGCCACGAAGAGCACGTGCCCGGCGCCCCGGCCGGCGCCGAGCCGGGCCTCGGCGAGCCCGCCGGCCCGCACGTCGTGGCCGAGCGCCGCGGGCAGCCCGAGCCGCGCCTGGGCCAGCTCCCGCAGCGGTACGTCCCGGAAGCCCACGTTCGCCGACCAGACCGCCACCCCGCGCGCCTCGTCGACCACCCCGGGCACGGCGATGCCGAGCGCGACCGGGGAGCGCCCGTCGGCGCGGGCCTTGCCGGCCAGCCCTTCGGCGACCTCGAGGATGGTGTCGACCACGGCCGCCGGGCCGCGTTCGGCGCCGGTCGGGTGCCGTTCGCTGTGCAGCACGGCGCCGTCCGGGTCCACCAGGGCGCACTTCATCCCGGTGCCGCCGACGTCCAGGGCGACGACGGCGTGGGCTGGGGTCACGCCAGCACCACGGAGCGGGTCAGGTGACGCGGGGCGTCCGGGTCGAGGCCGCGGCTGGTGGCCAGCGCGACGGCGAAGCGCTGGGCCAGGATCAGGTCGGCCATCGGGTCGACCGGCGTACGGCCGGCCGCCCAGCTGCTCAGGACGGTCCGGCAGCCGTGGGTGCGGCTGTGCACGAAGGTGGCACCGGTGGACGCCACGTCCTCCGCCAGCCCGTCGGGCAGCTCGCCGAACGCCCAGACCAGCCGGCCGGGCGCGGCGATGGAGATCGGGCCGTGCCGGTAGTCCATCGCCGGGTACGCCTCGGCCCAGAAGGTGGCCGCCTCGCGGCACTTCAGCGCGGCCTCCTGGGCCAGCCCGACCGTCCAGCCCCGGCCGAGGAAGGTGACCTGCTCGATCCGGGACGGCTCGATCGGCAGCGGGGCGCGCACCGCCACCTCGGCGTCGGCGACCAGCGTGGTGATGTTGTCGCCGAGGTGGGCGCGGAGCAGCGCCAGCGCGGTGGTCGCGAAGCGGGTCTGCACCACCGAGCGCTCGTCGGCGAAGGGCATGGTCACCGCGGCGTCGGCCAGCCCGACCGCCGGGGATGCGGGGTCGCCGACCAGCACCGTGCTCGGCACCTGCCCGCGCAGCGCGGTGAGCAGTTCGAGCACCTCGGTGGTGGTGCCGGAGCGGGTGATCGCCACGAGCCGGTCGTAGCGGCGGCCGGTGGGGAACTCGGACGCCTGGAAGGCGTCGGTCTCGCCCTGGCCGGCCGCCTCGCGGCGGGCCGCGTACGCCATCGCCATGAACCACGACGTGCCGCAGCCGACCACGGCCACCCGCTCGCCCGGCCGGGGCAGTTGCCCGGCCACCGTCCCGGCCAGCTGCGCCGCCTCCCGCCAGCAGTCGGGCTGGCTGGCGATCTCCGCGTCCACGTACGCCATGGGAACTCCTCGCAGGGGAGAACGGTGCGCAATACGGCTCGTTTGACCCGTCTTTCGCGCGTCATTCTGCGCGAACCCGATGGGCCGTGGCAACCGGGGACGCGATCGAGCAGGCCAGAGTTTTGCGCCCTCGTAGTTTCGCGCACTAGTGTGCACGCAATCAATCACCGACCGCGCAGTAACTGGAGGCCCTGGGGTGGACCGGTACGCCAGATGGAACGCCCTGCTCGAAATGCTGACCGACAGCGGCCGGGTCAGCGTCGAGGAGGCCGCCGAGCGGCTGGACGTCTCGCAGGCCACCATCCGGCGCGACTTCGACCAGCTGGCCCAGCAGCAGATGATCACCAGGACCCGGGGTGGCGCGGTCGCCAACGGTGTCTCCTACGACCTACCGCTGCGTTACAAGACGGCCAAGCACTCGGCCGAGAAACAGCGGATCGGCGCGGCCGCCGCGGCGCTGGTGTCGCCGGGCACCGTGGTCGGCCTGAACGGCGGCACCACCAGCACCGAGGTGGCCCGGGCGCTGGCCGTCCGCCCGGATTTGAACACCAGCGCCGAGGGCGCCCAGCTCACCGTGGTGACCAACGCGCTGAACATCGCCAACGAGCTGCTGGTCCGCTCCCGGATGAAGGTGGTGGTGGCCGGCGGGGTGGTGCGCCCCAAGTCGTTCGAGCTGGTCGGACCGCTGGGTGGGGCGTTGCTGCGCGAGGTCACCCTGGACGTCGCCCTGCTCGGTGTGGACGCCATCGACCCGCAGCTCGGCGCCGCCGCCCACCACGAGGGCGAGGCGGCGATGAACAACCTCATGGTCGCCCGGGCCAAGCGGGTGGTCATCATCGCCGACTCGTCCAAACTGGGCGGGCACGCCTTCGCCCGGATCTGTCCGGTGGACCGGGTGGAGACCCTGGTCACCGACTCCGGCGCCAACCCGGAGGTGGTCGAGGCGTTCCGGGCCGCCGGGGTCAGCGTCATCTGCGCCTGATCCACTCGTTTTCCTCGCTGTCGGTAACCGTCCGGCGTACCGATGCATACCGGGTATTGCGCGGTTCTGCATACCGAGTATGGTGTCGCCTGTCATACCGCCCATCGGGGGAGGTGCAGCTTGCCAGCTGTCCTGGAGATAGAAGGTCTACGTAAGACGTACAAGAGTCGTCGGCGCGGCACCAGACACGCGCTCGACGGCTTCGACATGCGGGTCGAGGCGGGGCAGGTGCACGGCTTCCTGGGCCCCAACGGCTCCGGCAAGACCACCACCCTGCGTACGCTGCTCGGCCTGATCCGGCCCAACGGCGGGCGGATGGCGATCCTCGGGCACGAGGTGCCCGCGGCGCTGCCCACGGTGGCCGGGCAGGTCGGCGCGATCGTGGAGAGCCCGCAGTTCTTCCCGCACTTCTCCGCCCGGGACACGCTGTCCCTGCTGGCCGGCGCGGGGAACGTGCCGGCGGCCCGGATCGACGAGGTGCTGGAGCTGGTCGGCCTGCGCGACCGGGCCGGCGAGCGGGTGAAGACCTACTCGCTCGGCATGAAGCAGCGGCTCGCCGTCGCCTCCGCCCTGCTGAAGAACCCGAAGCTGCTGATCCTCGACGAGCCGGCGAACGGCCTCGACCCCGGCGGTATCCGGGAGATGCGCACGCTGATGCGCAACCTCGCCGAGTCCGGCATGACCGTGGTGCTCTCCAGCCACATCCTCGGCGAGATCCAACTGATCTGCGACTCGGTCACCATCATCTCGCTGGGCCGGCGGGTGGCCTTCGGCCCGGTCGAGCAGGTGCTGGCCGAGCACTCCTCCGGCGCGGTCCGGGTGCGGCTGGAGGCGGTCACCGACCTGCCGGCCGCCACCGAGGCGCTGGCCGGCGCCGGGATCCGGGTGACCGGTCATCCGGACCACCTGATGCTCGCCGGGGTCGACAAGCCGGCCACGGTGACCCGGCTGCTGGCCGAGCGCGGCCTGTACGTCAGCGAGCTGGCCCCGGTCGCCGTCGACCTGGAGAGCGTCTTCCTCGAACTGACCGCCACCGCGCCGGTACCCGGCCAGCACCGGCAGGTCGACCAGTCCACGAAGGTCGGTGGGGCGGGGCAGCCCGGCGCCACCGGAGGAGGTTGGGGCGCGTGAGTCTCTACCGTACGGAGCTGCGCCGGCTGGCCAAGCGGCGCTTCACCCGCTGGATGACCCTGCTCGGCCTGCTGGTGCTGGCCACCGTGATGATCGGCGTCTTCTTCAGCAACCAGAAGATCGACGCGGGCGCGCACGCCCGGGCCGAGCGCCAGGCCGAGCAGCAGTACCAGGAGCAGGTCCGCTGGAGCGAGCAGGAACGCCTCGCCTGCGAGCGGGCGAAGACCGAGGGCACGGCGGACGCCAACCGCTTCCCCGCGGACTGCTCGGTGATCAGCCCGCCGCCCCGCGAGGCGATCGAGGCGCGCTGGTTCCTGCCGTCCACCTTCGACTTCCGGGAGAACTTCGGCTTCACCCTGCTGCCCTTCGCGGCGATCCTGGCGCTGGTCGGGTTCGTGGTCGGCGCCTCGTTCGTCGGGGCGGAGTGGAGCACCGGCGGCATGATGAACCTGCTGCTGTGGCGGCCGAAGCGGTTGAGCGTGCTGCTCACCAAGCTGGCGGCGCTGCTCACCGGGGTGCTCGCGGTGGCGCTGCCCGCCGCGGTGGCGTGGTTCGGCGGGTTCTGGCTGGTCGCCATGTTCCGCGGCAGCACCGAGAAGGTGACCTCGGGCGTCTGGCAGTCGTTCGCCCTGACCGGGCTCCGGGGCATCGTGCTGGTCCTCGTGACGGCGACCGTCGGGTTCGCGCTGGCCTCGCTGGGCCGGCACACCGCGATGGCCCTGGGCGGGGCGATCGCGGTGATGGTGGTCGGCCAGTTCGGGCTGGCCATCCTGCTCGACATGGCCGGGGTGCGCTTCGCCGAGGTCTGGCTGCTGCCCACGTACGCGGTGGCGTGGATGCAGAAGAAGGTGACCCTGGAGGACTGGGAGGCGTGCAACGCCACCTTCACCGGGGAGTGCCGGCCGGAGACCTTCGACGTCACCTGGCAGCAGTCCTCGGTGCTGCTGAGCGTCGGGTTGGTGGTGATCCTCGGCGCCGCGCTCTGGGCGATGCGCCGGCGGGACATCTCCTGACCGTACGGCGGCGGCGCGGTCCCCGGTCCTCCCCGACCCGGGCCGCGCCGCCGCCGGCGTCTGGTGCGGTTCGGGTGGGCCCTGGTTAGGCTGAGATCCCCCGGTCGGCGTCGCCGTGCCGGCCGACGTTGCCCGCAAGGAGCGCCATGCAGCCCGCCGACGCCTCCCCGGCCACCGAGACCTCCGCGGCCGACCGGGGCGGACGGACGGCCGGCTCCCGCGCCGGCGGTAGCGTTCCGCCGCCGCGTTCCGCGCCGGGCAGCGAGGCGCCCCCGGTCCCGCCGCCGGGCACCGCCCCGGAGGCGGCGACCGCACCCCGCGTCCCGGAGGCGGAGACCGTGCCCCGCGTCCCGGAGGCGGAGGACGCGAGCGGCGCGGAGGCGGCGCTGACCGACGAGACGGCGTCGGCCGGGACAGTGTCGGACGGCGACGCCGCGTCGGGCGCGGCCGGCGGGCTCACCGAGCGGGAACGCGCGATCCTCGACTTCGAGCGGCGGTGGTGGCGGCACGCCGGCGCCAAGGAACAGGCCATCCGGGACACCTTCGGCCTCTCCGCCACTCGCTACTACCAACTGCTCAACACGCTGCTCGACCACCCGGCCGCGCTGGCCGCCGAGCCTGTGCTGATCGGGCGGTTGCGCCGGCTACGGTCCTCCCGGGCCCGCAACCGCCGCCGCTGACCGCTGTCGTGCCGGCCGGCGGGTGCCGGCCGGTAGCGCCCTCCCGGTCCGGTTTCCGCGGGATGCCCCGGCCGACCCGGCGGAATGCCGGCGAGCCGCGCGGGTAGGCGGGTGACGTGCCGGGCCGCGGGTGTCGCGGCCGGTTCACGTTCCGGGGTGGGACCGCTGCCCCGGGGCCGACGGAGGGAGCGGGCTAATGACGGGGATGAACCCCAGCCGGCCACCGGACGGTGCGGCCGGCGCCGGGCAGCAGGCCCGGCAGCAGGCGTCGCGGGTCGGGCACCAGGCGACCCAGGCCGGCGGGCAGATGGCCCATGCCGCGGCCGAACAGGGCGGCCACGTCGCCCAGGAGGCCCGGCAGCAGGCGCGGAACCTGACCGGCGAGGCCACCAACCAGATGCGCGGCCAGGCCCATGCGCAGAAGCAGCGGGCCGCGGACGGCCTGCGCGGCATCGGCCGCGAACTCAATTCGATGGCGGAATGCAGCCAGGACTCCGGGATGGCGGCCCAGGCGGTCCGCCGGGCGGCCCACGTCGCCGAGCAGGCGGCCGGCTGGATCGAGCACCGGGAGCCGACTGCGATGATGGACGAGGTGCGCGCGTACGCGCGGCAGCATCCGGGCACCTTCCTGGCCGGCGCGGCGATGGCCGGCCTGCTGTTCGGGCGGCTGACCCGGAGCCTCAAGGGCGACGGCGGCGGCCGGGGCGCCCCGGGCGAGGAGATGCCGCAACCGGGCGGGCCCGGTGTAATGCCCGGTGCGACCCAGCCCGGACCGCGCCCGTACGAGCAGTACGAACAGACGGTCGCGGCGCCGTACGAGGCCGAGTCGCCGTACGTGGGTGCGGCCCGGGTGCGGAACGCGACGCCGCCGGGTCGGCCGGAGGGCGACATCCGCGGCGGGGTGGCGCCGTGAGTGCCCCGGAGAAGGAGCGAACCCAGGCGTCCGTCGGCGATCTGCTCGGCGACGTGACCCGGGATCTCTCCACGCTGGTCCGCAAGGAGGTCGAACTGGCCAAGGCGGAGCTCCGCGAGGAGGCGAGCCAGGCCGGCAAGGCCGGCGGTATGTTCGGCGGCGCGGGACTGGCCGGCTTCCTGGCCGTGCTGTTCGTGTCGTACGCGGTGTGGTGGGGCTTGTCCAATGTGATGGACGAGGGCTGGGCCGCGTTGCTCGTGGCGATCGCCTGGGCCGTGGTCGGCGGCATCCTGCTCGTCAACGCACGGAAGAGGCTGCGCGAGATGCGCGCGGTGCTACCCCGCACCCAGGAAACTGCGCGGGAGCTGCCGAACGCGCTGCGTGGCCGGTGAACCGACCGGAAGGGAGCAGACGATGTCCGATCCGGACCGGATCCGGTGGGAGATCGAGCACACCCGGAACGAGTTGAGCAGTGACATCGACGCGTTGGCCGACCGGGTCAACCCGCGACGGATCGCCGGTGAGCGTGTCGGGCAGGCCCGTGGCGCGCTGACCCGAGCGAAGGAGAAGGTGATGGGTGCACAGTCGGACGGCCACGGTGCCGCCCAGCGGATGTCCCAGGCGGCGGGCTCGGCCCGCCAGTTCGGACAACAGGGCCGCGAGCAGGTGTCGCACGCGGCGGGCTCGGCCCGCCAGCTCGGGCAGCAGGGCCGCGAGCAGGTGTCGCACGCGGCGGGCTCGGCCCGCCAGCTCGGGCAGCAGGGCCGCGAGCAGGTGTCGCACGCGGCGGGCTCGGCCCGCCAGCTCGGGCAGCAGGGCCGCGAGCAGGTGTCGCACGCGGCGGGCTCGGCCCGCCAGCTCGGACACCAGGGTCGCGAGCAGGCGCAGGGCAATCCACTGGCCGCCGGCCTGATCGCCTTCGGCGCCGGGCTGCTGGTCTCGTCCCTGATCCCGCCGAGCCGCCCCGAGCGGCAGTGGGCCGGGCAGGCCCGTGACATGGTCAGCGAGCACTCGGACGTGCTGCGTCAGCAGGCCAGCCAGGTGGGCCACCAGGTTCGCGACAACATGCGCCAGAACATGCGCGAGCCGGTGCAGCACGCCGCGGCGTCGGTGGGCTCGACCGCCATGCACGGCGCGTCCGCCGTACGGGAGCAGGGCCGGTCGGCCGCCCACCAGGTGCAGGGGCAGGCGCATGAGGCAGCCGACGATCTCCGCCGCCGCTGAGGCGACCCGGGGGGTCGGGGCGGCGCGGACGATGCGGGTACGCTCCGCGTCCGCGCCGCCCCCCGGCCAGCCGGTCAACGAGGACCTGGTCTTCCGGTTCGGTCCGCTGGTCGGCGTGCTGGACGGCGCGACCGTGCCGGAGGGCTTCGACACCGGCTGCGTGCACGGCCCGTCCTGGTACGTCCGGCACCTCGCCGCCCGGCTCGGGCTGGCCGAGGCGGCCCGGCCCACGGCGACCCTGATGAGCAACCTGGCGGCGGCGATCCTGGCCGTCCGCTCCGACCACAGCGACGAGTGCGACCTGGACCACCCGGGCACCCCCTCCAGCACCGTGTGCCTGCTGCGCGACGGCGGCCACCACGTCGACTACCTGGTGCTCTGCGACAGCCCGCTGGTGCTCGACACGGGCGACCAGGTGACCGTGGTCTCCGACGACCGGCTGGACGCCGCGATGGCCGAGCTGCGCGAGACCGTGGCGGCGGTGCCCGCCGGTTCGGTCGACCGGACGACCCGGTTCCGGCAGGCCGTCGCGGTGCAGCGGGAACGGATGAACCGTACGCACGGCTACTGGGTGGCCGCCGCCGACCCGGACGCGGCGTTCCACGCGGTGGCCGGCACCCTGCCGCTGCGCGGGCCCGGGGCGGTGCGCCGGGCGGTGCTGCTCAGTGACGGCGCGTCGGCCGCGGTGGAGCAGTTCGGGGTCCTGGACTGGGCGGGGCTGCTGGACGTGGTGACCGCCGAGGGGCCGGGCGCGCTGGTCGACCGGGTCCGGGCGGCCGAGCGCGACCACCCGGACCGGCTGCGCCGGCACAAGCCCGCCGACGACGCCTCGGTGGTCCTCTGCGAGTTCGACACCGCCTCCTGAGCCGCGGCGAGCCCGGCCCCGCGGACGGGACCGGGCTCGACCGGACGGGCTCAGAACGCGGCGAGCACCGAACCCTGGTACTTCTCCGCGATGAACGACTTCACCTCGGCGGAGTGCAGCAGCTGCTCCAGCTTGGCCACCCGCGGGTCGTCCTCGTCGCCGTCCCGGACCACGACCAGGTTCGCGTTCGGGTTGTTCTCGGCCTTCTCCAGCGCGAGCGCGTCGGTGGCCGGCTTCAGGCCGCTCTCGATCGCGTAGTTGCCGTTGATCACCGAGGCGTCGGTGTCGTCCAGGCTGCGTGGCAGCTGAGCCGCCTCCAGCTCCTTGAACTGGAGTCGCTTCGGATTGTCGGCGATGTCCCGCTGGGTGGCGGCGACCCCGGCCCCCTCCCTCAGGGTGATCACGCCGTGCTGGGCGAGCAGGTTGAGCGCCCGGCCCGAGTTGGTCGGATCGTTCGGGATCGCCACCACCGCCCCGGCGGGCAGGTCGGCGAGGGTGCGCACCTTCCGGGAGTAGAGGCCCAGCGGCTCGATGTGCACCGGCTGCAGCGCGGTGAACCGGTAGCCCTTGGCCTTCTCCTCGGTTTCCAGGTAGGGCACCGTCTGGAAGTAGTTGGCGTCCAGCTGCTTCTCCTGCAGCGCGCGGTTCGGCTGCACGTAGTCGGTGAACTCGACGATCTCCAGCTTCAGCCCGGCCGGCTCGGCGAGGTTGTCCCTGATGTAGGTGAGGATCTCCCCGTGCGGGACGGGGCTGACGCCGACCTTGAGCGGGGCGTTCGGGTCGGTCGCGCCGCCGCCGTCGGCCCCGCAGGCGGCGAGGCCCAGGGCGAGTGCGGCCGCGGCGAGGGTTGCGGTGATGCGTCGCACGGTTGTTGCCTTTCGTCGATCTGGCCGGCGTGCCCGTCGGGGCGGGCCGGGTTGTCGGGTCGGCCGCGCCGGTGGGCGCGAGCCGGGTTCCGGTCGGCCGGGTAGGCGTCGGCCGGCTTCACCCGTCCGGGGTCACCGGTGGGAGAGTCTTCGGGTGAGCACGTCGCCGACCACCTGGACGAGCTGGACGAAGGCGACCAGGAGCACCACGGTGGCGATCATGACGTCGTTCTCGAACCGCTGGTAGCCGTAGCGCAGGGCCAGGTCGCCGAGGCCGCCACCGCCGATCACGCCGGCCATCGCCGAGTAGCCGATCAGCGCCACCACGGTGAGGGTGAAGCCGGCGACCAGGCCCGGCCGGGCCTCGCGGAGCAGCACCTTCCCGATGATCTGCCGGCGGGTCGCGCCCATCGCCCGGGCCGCCGCGATCACGTCCCGGTCCACCTCCCGCAGTGCGGTCTCCACGATCCGGGCGTAGAACGGGATCGCGCTGACCGTCAGCGGGACGATCGCGGCGGTGGTGCCGATGGTGGTGCCGACGACCGCCCGGGTGACCGGGATGATCGCCACCAGCAGGATGATGAAGGGCAGCGAGCGGCCGACGTTGACGACCAGGCCGAGCAGCGCGTTCACCGGCCGCGCGGGCAGCAGGCCGTCGCGTCCGGTGAGCACCAGCAGCACGCCGACCAGCAGTCCGCCCAGCGCCGAGAGCAGCGCCGCCACGGCGACCATGTACGCGGTCTCGCGCAGCCCCTGGGTCAGCAGCGGCACGAGATCGTCGGCGATCACGCGGCCACCTCCACCGCGAGCCCGGCGGCGCGCAGGTGGGCCACCGCCGGGGCGGTCCGCTCGGCGTCACCGGGCAGCACCAGCCGCAGCCGGCCGGCGCGACCGCCGGCGAGCTGCTCGACGGCGCCGCCGAGGATGCGGGCGTCGAGGTCGAAGCGGCGGGTCAGCTCGGCGACGAAGGCGGTGTCCGCGTCCGGGCCGGCCACCGTGACGTCGACGACCGTGCTGTCGGGCAGCGTCGGGGGCGCCCCGAGCGGGAAGACCTCGGCGGCGAGTTCGGAGCCGGGCCGGGCGATCAGGTCGGTGACCCGACCGGACTCGGTGAGCCGGCCGTCGCGCATCACCGCCGCCGAGTCGCAGAGCCGCTTGACCACGTCCATCTCGTGGGTGATCAGCAGGACGGTCAGCCCGAGCCGCTGGTTGAGGTCGCGGAGCAGGCCGAGGATCGAACGGGTGGTCTCCGGGTCCAGCGCCGAGGTGGCCTCGTCGCTGAGCAGCACCTTCGGCCGGCCGGCGAGCGCCCGGGCGATACCGACCCGCTGCTTCTGGCCGCCGGAGAGCTGGGCCGGGTAGGCGTCGGCCCGGTCGCTGAGCCCGACCAGGTCGAGCAGCTCGGCCACCCGACGCGCCCGCTCCCGGCGCGGCACGCCCATCACCTCGAGCGCGAAGGACACGTTGCCCGCCGCGGTGCGGGAGCCGAGCAGCGCGAAGTGCTGGTGGACCATGCCGATCCGCTGCCGGGCCGCGCGCAGCCGGTCCCCGCCGAGCGCGGTCAGCTCCACCCCGTCCACCGTGACGGTGCCCTCGTCGGGGCGCTCCAGCAGGTTGACGCAGCGCAGCAGGGTGCTCTTGCCGGCGCCGCTGCGCCCCACCACGCCGAACACCTCGCCGGGGCGTACGGAGAGGCTGACGCCGTCGACGGCGACCACGGCCCGCCCCCGACCGCGGTACGTCCGGCGCAGCCCGTCGAGCTCGATCACAGCTGATCCCGTCCTCGTCGCCGCGCGGCGGGAGCGGTCGCTCCCGTATTGTCTACCAGCCCAGTAGGTTAATCGGCGAAACGGCTTTTGACAGCGGAGCGTGAGGCGGAACACGATGCGGCCCGACCGGCCGATACCTTCCGCCGTACCGCCAGTCGGTGCTCAACGGGGTGGACTTGCGCCGGTAGGGGCGGCAGACTGCGGCACGTGGCGGGTGCGGTCCGGTTGGAGCCGGTGGACGAGCGGAACCTTGAGCCGTTGCTCTCCGTAGCGGCGGCCGAGGCGGAGCCCGGCGACGTCATGCCGCCGGTGGAGGCGCCGGCGGGGTGGTCGCACGCCCGCCGGGAGGCGTTCCGCCAGTACCACCGGGCCAGCTTCGGTGGGCTGTCCGGCCCGACCGGCACCCAGATGTACGCCATCCTCGTCGGCGGCGAGGTGGTCGGCATGATCCGGATGACCCGCCGGGACGAGCCGGGCACGGTCGAGACCGGGATGTGGCTCGGCCGGTCCGCGCGTGGCCAGGGGGTCGGCCCGGCGGCGCTGCGTGAACTGCTGAACGCCGCGGCCGCGGCCGGCATGCGACTCGTCGTCGCGGAGACCACCCGGGACAATTCCGGGGCGATCTCGGTGCTCGAGAAATGCGGCGCGAAATTGCGCGAGGACGGCGACCGCGTGCACGCCGAGATATGCCTCGATTCGACGCCCCCGACATTCTGATTCCGCTATTGTCGGTTGCTGCAGGTCTGGCATATCCCCTGCTCGTCCGGGCATGTCTGTCCGGAATGCACCCTTCGTGAATGTGTCGACCGGGCGTTCGGACGGCGTCCCCGCGCCGCGATTCGTGGATGTTTTGCGGATTGGGCACCGGGTACTGCCCGCCGGGTCCGCTAAAACGGGACACCTGATTTGCGGTCCTACTTGCGCTATTCCCCGGTAGCCAATTCCGGCCGCTGCCCATCAGGTGTCTCCGCGCCCGGGGAGCGAAGGAGAGCTGATGAACAGCGGAGCACGAATCGGGATGGCGGTCGGCTTCGGCTACCTGCTGGGTCGCCGGCGCAAGCTGCGTACCGCACTGACCCTGGCCGCCGCCGTGGCGATCGGCCGGGCGAGCCGGGACCCCGGCGGACTGCTGAAGCGGGGCACCGACCTGCTGCACGCGTCCCCCCACCTGAGCAACCTCGGCCATCTCGGCAAGCCGCTCGCCTCGGCGGGCAAGGCGGCCGCGACCGCCGCCGCGGGCAGTGGCATCGACGCGATCAGCGGCAAGCTGCGCGGCTCGGCCGACACGCTGCGCCGCAAGGCCGCCGGCCAGCCCGACGGCGGCGGCCGGCCCGAGGACACCGACCGGTCCGGCGGCGACGGCGACCAGCCGGAGCGGGCGGACGCGGAGCGGGAGACCGCCGGGTCCCGCCGACGGGGGCGATGAGCATGGCGGAGACCAGTCCGGGCGGCCTCGCGGGCAAGGTCCGCGGCCAGCTCGTCGACGACGTCAAGGACCTGGCGAGCGCGATCGGCGAGCGAGCCGTCGCCGCGGTGACCGAGCGGGTCACCGGCGCGACCGGCCGGCTCACCGAGTACGCGAAGCAGGGCGGCGGGCCGGGCCTGGTGGCCGCCGCCACCGGCGCGCACAAGCTGGCCGAGGGCAGCTCGCCCGTGAAGGCGATGTTCCATGCCGGGGTGGCCGGCGGTAAGGAGAAGTTGATGTCGGCCTTCGGCCGGGGCGGCAAGGGTGGCAAGGGTGGCGGCAGGAAGCTGAAGGTCACCAACATCGTGGAGGCGGTCGAGGTCGGTGTGCCGGTCCGGGTCGCCTACAACCAGTGGACCCAGTTCGGCGACTTCCCGAGCTTCATGAAGAAGGTCGAGAACGTCGACACCGAGTCGGACGAGAAGCTGACCTGGAAGGCGCAGGTCTTCTGGTCGCACCGGACCTGGGAGTCCACCATCGTCCGGCAGATCCCGGACAAGCTGATCCACTGGCGCTCGAAGGGCGAGAAGGGCTCGGTGGACGGCACGGTCAGCTTCCACGAGCTGACGCCCGACCTGACCCGCATCCTGGTCGTGCTGGAGTACCACCCGCAGGGCCTCTTCGAGCACACCGGCAACCTGTGGCGGGCCCAGGGCCGCCGGGCCCGGCTGGAGCTGAAGCACTTCGTCCGGCACGTGATGACGCAGACCGTCCTCGACCCGGACTCGGTGCAGGGTTGGCGCGGCGAGATCCAGGACTCCCAGGTGGTCAAGGACCACGAGACCGCCCTCCGCGAGGAGGAGGAGCAGGGGCGCCGCGAGGAACGGGAGCAGCCCGAGGAGCGGGAGCCGCGCGGGCGCCGGGGCCGGGGGCGTCCCGAGGCGGAGCCCGAGGAGGAGCCGGAGGAGGTCGGGGAGGAGCCGCGCGAGGAGCGGCCCGCCGAACGCGCCCGCCGTCGTCCGCCGGTTCGTCGTCGTCCCCCCGCCCAGGAGGAGTACGACGAGTACGAGGACGAGTACGACGCCTACCAGGAGGGCGGACCCGACGAGGCGCCGGAGGAGCAGCCGTCGCCGCGCCGCCGCGCACCCGAGCGGGCCCGCCGGGAGCAGCCCCGGGAGGAGGCGCCCCGTCCCCGTCCGGCGGCCCGCCGAGCGCCGGAGGCACCCCGCCGGCCGGTCGTCCGCCGTCGTCGGGAGGAGCGGAACGAGTGACCGTCGCGACGAGTGGGGACCAGGCCGCTGGCGGCGCGCTGGAGCGTGGTGGCACCAGCCTCGCCGACGTGGTGGAGACCGTGCTGGACAAGGGCGTGGTGATCGACGCGCAGGTGTCGGTCGCCGTGGTCGGCATCCAGCTGCTGGAGATCAACGCGCGGGTGGTCATCGCCAGTGTGGAGACGTACCTGCGCTTCGCCGAGGCGGTCGACCGGTTCGACATCACCCCGAAGAACCAGAAGGGGCTGCCGGACCTGGTGGAGGGCGCCTCCGGGGCGGTCGGCAAGGGCAAGGCGGTTTCCGGCCTCGGCAAGGCGGCCCGGGAGATCAGCGGGGCGGTCGCCGACTCGCTGGGCGACCGCGGCGGCGACCGGGACCGGCAGCGCCCCCGCCGGCGCCGGGACGAGGAGCGCTGAGATGGCCGAGGAGACCGGATTGTTCATCTACGGCATCGTGCCCGCCGACGTGGAGCCGACCCCGGACGCGGTCGGGGTCGGGGATCCGCCGGGTGAGGTGGCCGCGATCCAGCACGGCGAGCTGGCCGCGCTGGTCAGCGCGGTGCCGCTGGAAGGTCCCCTGGGCCGCCCGGCGGACCTGACCGCCTACCAGGAACTGCTGGACGGGACCGCGGCGGTGGCGCCGGTGCTGCCGGTGCGGTTCGGCACGGTGGTCACCGGGGCGGACGCGGTGGCCGACCTGCTGGGCGCGCACCAGGACCGGTTCGCCGCCGCCCTCGACGAGTTCGAGGGCCGGGTCCAGTACACCGTGCACGGCCGCTACGAGGAGCCGGCGCTGATCGGCGCGGTACTGGCCGAGAACCCGGCCGCCGCCGAGCTGGCCGACCAGGTGCGCGGGCAGCCCGAGGAGGTCACCCGGCCGCAGCGCATCCGGCTCGGCGAGATGATCAGTCAGGCGGTGGAGCTGCGCCGGGAGGCGGAGAACCGGCAGCTCCTCGACGAGCTGGGCCGGCTCGCGGTGGCCAGCGCGCCCCGGGCGCCGAGCAGCGAGCTGGACGCGGGAAGCGCCGCGTTCCTGGTCGACCGGGACCGCGAGGACGATTTCGTCGACGCGGTGGAGGCGTACGCGGAGCAGCGCCGGGAGCTGATCCGGACCAGGTTGCTGGGCCCGCTGGCCCCGTACGACTTCGTCAGCGCGCACCAGCTGGTGGAGTGACCGGTGGACATCCTCTGGACGCTGCTGACCCTGCCGTACGCCCCGGTGCGCGGGCTGACCGCGGTGGTCAAGGTGATCGCCCGGGAGGCGGAGTCGCAGCGGTACAGCCCGACCAGCATCCGGCGCGAGCTGGAGGAGCTGGACGCGGCGGCCGCCGCCGGCGACATCACGCCGCAGGAGCGGGACCGCGGGCAGCAGCAGGTGCTGGACCGGCTCACCGGCACCACCGCCTGGCGGCCGGCCGCGGGCGGCGAGGCGGGCAACCGCACCGCGGCCCGCGGCCGCCCCGCCGTCCGGCGTGGTGCCGCCGGGCAGGACTCCGGGCGGGGCCGGCAGGAGGCCCGGCGCGGCGACGCCCAGCCGGAGACCCGGCGGGGGACCGGGTGGCAGCCGGACCGGCGGGGGAACGGACGGGCCCGCCCGGTGGCGGAACGGGCGCGGCGCGCCGGCCCGGGCGCGCCGCGTGACGGCGGTGAGGGAGGTGAGCGCGGTGGCGAACCTGATCCGCGGCGACGGCGGCCGGGCCCGTAGGAACGAGCCGGTCGACGAGCCGTACGACGACGAGTACGACGAGGAGGAGGAGTACCTCGAACCGATCTCGGCCGCCGAGGCGGCCCGGGAGGGGCTGCGGCAGATCGTCGAGTTGACCGGCCGGGACGCGGTGGGCACCACCTCGTTGAAGTCCGTCCGGGACGGCTGGCTGGTCGGGGTGGAGGTCGTCGAGGACCACCGGATCCCCGCCTCCACCGACCTGCTCGGCCTGTACGAGGTGGAACTCGACCTGGAGGGCGGCCTGCTCGGCTACCGGCGGGTGCGGCGCTACCAGCGCGGAAAGGGCGAGGTGGGCTGAGATGACCAGCGGGCAACCCCCGTCGGTGGTGCAGAACTCGGGTCAGGTGCTGCCGGCCGGCCACGAGCCGGCCAACCTCGGCGACATCCTGGAACGGGTGCTGGACCGGGGCATC
Source organism: Micromonospora sp. R311 (assembly GCF_056780015.1). Classification (NCBI taxonomy): domain Bacteria; kingdom Bacillati; phylum Actinomycetota; class Actinomycetes; order Micromonosporales; family Micromonosporaceae; genus Micromonospora; species Micromonospora sp. R311. Next base: position 159,831 of record NZ_JBSWCE010000007.1, on the reverse strand, counting down.
GTGATCGCCGGCGACATCCGGGTCAGCCTGCTCGACATCGAGCTGCTCACCCTCAAGCTGCGGCTGGTGATCGCCTCGGTCGACACCGCCCGGCAGATCGGCATCGACTGGTGGGAGCACGATCCCTGGCTCAGCTCCCGGGCGCGCCCGCCGGTGGAGCCCGGCCCGCGCGACCCGGAGCAGGTGGAGGCGGAACGCCGGCCCCGGGTGGCCCGGCGGGCCGCGCGGAGAGAGGAGTGGGATGAGTTCGACGGCTGACCTCGCGGCCGGCGTCGACCAGATCGACCCGCCCGTCGGCGTCTGGCTGCACGGCGTGGTCCGGGACGTCGAGCCGGCGGTGCTCGCCGCGATCCCCGGGATGGCCGGCGCGTCGGTCCGCCCGGTCCGCGCCGCCGGCCTGACGGCCGTGGTCAGCACCGCCCCGCTGGCCGAGTACGGCGAGGAGGCGCTGCGCCGCAACCTGGAGGACCTGGCCTGGCTGGAACGGGCCGCCCGGGCGCACCACGCGGTGGTCGACGCGCTCGCCCGCCGGGGTCCCGTGGTGCCCGCCCGGCTGGCCACGGTCCACCGCGACGACGCCCGGGTGGCCGGCCAGCTCGCCGTCCGGCGGGCCGAGCTGACCGGCCTCCTGGACCGGCTGACCGGGCGTGGTGAGTGGGGCGTCAAGGGCTACCTGGTGCCCGGTGCGCCGCCCCGGGCCGCGGAACCCGCCGGTGCGGGCGGGGTCGGGACGGCGTACCTGCGGCGGCGGCGGGCCCAGCTGACCGCCCGCGAGGAGGGGCAGCGGATCGCGGCCGAGGCCGCGGCGGCGGTGCACGACGCGCTGGCCGGGTACGCGGTCGCCGCCCGCCGGCACGCCCCGCAGGACCGCCGGCTCTCCGGCGCGCCCACCCCGATGGTGCTCAACGGCGCGTACCTGGTGGAGAGCGGGCGGCTCGACGGCTTCACCGAACTGGTCGCCGCGCTGGCCGAGCGGCATCCGGAGCTGCGGCTGGAGCTGACCGGCCCGTGGCCGCCGTACTCCTTCGCCGAGGAGCGGCCGGCCGGCCCGGCGCTGGCCGTCCGGGAGCCGGCATGCTGACCACGGCCGGCCCGCGCCCCGGCGGTATGACCCGGCCCGGTGGCGTCCGGGAGCCGGCGTGGTGACCACCTCGCTCGCCCCGAACAGCGCCGACGACCCGCTGGCCTACCGCCCGGTGGCCCTGGTCGACCTGCTCGACCGGGTGCTCGCCACCGGCGTGGTGATCAGCGGCGACATCACCATCGCGATCGCCGACGTGGACCTCGTCCGGGTCTCGCTGCGCGCCCTGGTCGCCTCGGTCGGCGCGCTGGCCCCGCCCGAGCTGCGCGACGCCGTCCCGGACGACGGCGCCCGGCTGCCGGGGGAGGGGTCGTGAGCGCGGGGGAGGACGCCCGTCGACCCGGCCCCCGCCCGGCCGGGGCCGGCCGGGACGAGGCGGCCGAGCTGGCCGCCGCGCTCGGCGAGCCGCAGTGGCAGCCGCCCCGGGTGACCCCGCTGGACCGGCGGCTGGCGGTGGACCGGGAGTCCGTCGAGCGGGGACTGGCCAGTCTGGTGCTCACCGTGATCGAGCTGCTCCGGCAGCTGGTGGAGCGCCAGGCGCTGCGCCGGGTCGACCTCGGCGACCTCACCGAGGAGCAGGTCGAGCGGATCGGCATGACGCTGCTGGCGCTGGAGGAGCAGATGGCCGGGCTGCGGGAGTACTTCGGGCTGGCCCCGGAGGATCTCAACCTCGACCTCGGCCCGCTCGGCCCGCTGCTGCCCACCGACTGATTCCGGGCACTGCGCCACCCGGTGGGCCCGGTCAGCTCCGGCCGGCCGCGTACGCGGCGAGCCAGGCCACCTGGGCCGGGTCGAGCGACGGCCGGACCCGGGCGCGGGCCGCGGCGACGTGCGCGGCGGTGACCGTGGAGGCGGTCAGCGACTCCCGCATGGCGGCCAGCGCCGCCTCCCGGACCAGCGCCGCGCAGTCGGCCGCCGAGAAGCCGGCCAGCTCCTCGCCCAGCCCGGCCAGGTCCACCTCCGGCGCCAGCGGCACGTTCCGGGCGGCGGCCCGGAGGATCTCCGCCCGCGCCGGCCCGTCCGGCGGTGGCACGTAGACCAGCCGCTCCAGCCGCCCGGGCCGCAGCAGCGCCGGGTCGACCAGGTCCGGCCGGTTCGTCGCGCCGACCACCACCACGTTGCGCAGCGCCTCCACCCCGTCCAGTTCGGTGAGCAGGGCGGCCACCACCCGGTCGGTGGTGCCCCCGTCGGTGGCCTGGCCGCGGACCGGGGCCAGCGCGTCGACCTCGTCCAGGAAGACCAGCGTGGGGGCGGCCTCCCGGGCGCGGCGGAACAGCTCGCGGACCGCCCGTTCGCTCTCGCCGACCCACTTGGACAGCAGTTCCGCGCCCTTGACCGAGAGCACGTTGGCCCGTCCCGACCCGGCCAGCGCGGTGACCAGGTAGGTCTTGCCGCAGCCCGGCGGGCCGTAGAGCAGCACGCCGCGCGGCGGCTGCACGCCCAGCCGGGCGAAGGTGTCCGGATAGGTCAGCGGCCAGAGCACCGACTCGGTGAGGGTCTCCTTCACCTCGGCGAGGTCGCCCACGTCGTCCAGCGTCACCGTGGCCAGTTCCAGGGTGGACGCCGCCATCGTGGTCGGCCGGACCACCTCCAGCGCGGCGGCGAAGTCGGCCATCGCCACGGTCGGCGTCTCGACCGACTTCTGCCGCAGCGCCGCGCGGACCCCGGCCTCGCGGACCAGCGCGGCCAGGTCGGCGGCGACGAACCCCGGAGTACGCCCGGCGACCTCGTCCAGCCGGACGTCGTCGGCGAGCGGCACCTGCCGGGTGAGCACGGTCAACTGCTCGCGGCGCAGGGCCGGGTCCGGCAGCGGGACGGTGATCCGCAGCGAGAGCAGGTCCGGCGCGCGCAGCGCGGGGTCGACCGCCTCCGGCCGGCCGGTGGTGCAGACCACCGCCGCCCCGGCCCGGAGGATCTCGGCGAGCACCTGGCGGAACACGGTGGCCACCGGGCCCGGCTCGTCGGCGGGGGCGAGCGCCTCCACGTCGGTGACCAGCAGCACCCCCGGGCCGGTCGCGCGGACCTCGGCGGCGGCGGCGCGCAGCCGGTCGGCGGCGGCCTGGTTGCTCAGCGCGGCCACCTCCGGGGCCCAGAGCGGGCAGACCCGCGCGCCGACCCGCGCGGCCACCGCGCGCACCAGCGCCGACTTGCCGGAGCCGGCGGGCCCGCTGAGCAGCACCCCGAGCGAGACCGTGGTGCCCAGCCGGCCGAGCACCTCCCCGTGGTGGAAGCCGAGGTCGAGCAGTTCGGTCAGCTCCTCGGCCTGGGCGCGGAGCCCGGGCAGTTCGTCCACCGACGGGACGCTCTCCGCGTCCGTGCCGTCGGCCACCGCGCCGGCCGGTCGGCCCGCCGTCGGCCCGGCCACGCCAGCGGTCGGGCCGCGGGTCGCCGCCCGCAGCCGGGCCCCGCCCGCACCCGGTGCGACCGGTGCGCCGCGTCCGGCCACCGGCCCGCCGGTCGCCCCCGCCGCCGCGGCGGGCCCGGCGGAGCCGTGGGTGACCGGACCGTGCTCCCAACCGACCAGGGTGTCCATGGTGACCAGCGACCCGTCCGGCTCGGCGGCGACCACGCCGAGCAGGGTGCTGGTCCAGGCGTAGCCGACCCGGTTGGACAGGCTGCGCCGGGCCGCCTCGACCAGGCTGCGGGTCGCGGCGTCCGGCAGCACGTCCTGGGGCAGCAGCGACACGTCGTCGCCGCTGGTCACCACCTTGCCGAGCAGGGCGAGCCGGAGCATCTCCGGCGACACCGCGGCGGCGATCTCGGCGGGGCCGGCGAGGAGCACCCGGCGGGCCGGGGTGACCGGGGTCGGGCTGACCGTGACCTGGCCGCCGTCCCGGACGCCGAGGTTGCCCAGGACCAGGTCGTCGGCGTAGAGCAGGGCGCTGCTCGCGGTCGGCTCGGCCGCCGCCACGATGCCGGCGGTCACCCGCCGGCCAGCCAGCCGCACCGGGTCGCCCGGGCGCAGCGCGAGCGCGGTGAGCACCTCCGGGTGCAGCCGGACGATGCCCCGCCGGGCGTCCAGCGCCGCGGGCCGCAGGCTCGCGGTCAGGGTCAGGTCGGGTCGATCCACCGCCCGACCCTAGCCGCCGGCGTCACCCCCGTGCCCCGGTCACCGGGGCGGGTCGTCGTCCAGCAGGGTCGGGTCCCGGCGGATCAGTTCGGCCAGCCGGGCGGCCGGATCGGCACGCACCCCGTCCCGGCCCGGGGCGAGGTCCGGCACCGTCTTCACCGACATCGGCCAGGCCGGCGGCGGTACGGCGGCGGTCTCCGCGCGGACCGTCACGTCCGGCCCCGACCAGGCCACCCGCAGCGGGTACGCCTGCCCGTCGTGCTCGACCCGGACGGTGACCGCCAGGCCGGGATGGCCGGCGACCACCCGGCGTACCGCCTCGGCGATCTCCTCGACCGGGTCCCGCCGGGCGTCGTCGTCGGCGGCGCGGTGGCTGCCCGCCGGGGAGGCCCCGGCGGCCGCCCGGCGCGGTCCCGCGTCCCGGGTGTCCGCCCAGCCGGGCCCGGCGTTGCGGCCGGTCTCGGGCCGGCCCACGCCGGACTCCGGCCGGTCGGCCGGCTCCCGATCCGGCGCACCGGCCGGATCGGTGGCCCGCCGCCGCAACGCCTCCTCGCGCCGGGCCAACCGGGCCAGTGTCTCGTCCAAACCACCTCTCATCACGACCACCCCTTCGATGAAACGGGTCTGACCGCCCGGGAGTTCAGTCCCTCCGCTCCCGGGTGGCCCGGTCCAGCGCCCGGTCCAGGACGACCAGCAGGGCGTCCCGCACGGAGAGCCGGTCCCGGGCGTCGAACCGCACGAGCGGCACGTGGTCGCCGATCGCCAGCGCCCAGCGGATCGCGGCGAGGTCGTGCGCCAGCCGGCCGTCGAAGGCGTTCACCCCCACCACGAACGGCAGCCCGGCGCGCTCGAAGAAGTCGACGGCCGGGTAGCAGTCGTCCAGCCGGCTGCTGTCCACCACGACGAGCGCGCCGAGCGCGCCGCGGGCCAGGTCGTCCCACATGAAACCGAACCGGGTCTGGCCCGGCGTGCCGAACAGGTACAGCTTCAGGCTGCGGTCGACGGTGACGCAGCCGAAGTCCATCGCCACCGTGGTGGTCGTCTTCGCGGTGCGTACGCCCGGGTCGTCCACGCCGATCCCGGCGCTGGTCATCTCCGCCTCGGTGGTCAGCGGGGCGATCTCCGAGATGGCACCCACCGTGGTGGTCTTGCCGACCCCGAAGCCGCCGGCGATCAGGATCTTCACCGGGATCGGCGGCGCGGCGCGTCCGGCCGGAGCCGGGCGGGGCGCCGGGACGTGACCGGCGGGCGGGGCCGGCGGCGGCGTGGCCCGCCCGCCGGGTGTCGCCCCGGTCGGGGCGCCGTAGCGGGCGGCGGCGCTGTTGGTGGCGACCGCGCCCTGCGGGGCGACCGGCCAGTCAGGAGATCGCACGGAGTCCATCAATCACTCGCAGGATGAGGTCGGGGTCGTGGGCGTCGTCGGCGTCGGCGACGTGCACGTCCAGGTGTCCGGCGGCGCGCAGGTCGCCGACCAGCACCCGGGTCACCCCGAATTGCAGCCGGGTCCGGGCGGAGATCTCCGCGACCGAGATCGGCTCGGCGCAGAGCGCGACGATCGCCGCCAGTTCCGGGGCCAGCCGGGCGGGCGGGACCGTCCACGGGGTGAGGTCGGGCCGGGCGGTCACCTGGGTCTCCAGCCCGATCGCCGGGTCGGCGCCGGTCACCCGGCCGGCGGTGAGCACGAACGGGCGCGGCCCGTCCGGCTCGGGCTCCGGCCCGGCCGGCGCCACCGGTCCGTCCGCCGCCGGGTCGTCGGCGGACGACCGCAGGTAGGGCCGGATCCGGACCACGGGTTCCGGATCCGGCTCGCCGCCGACGTCCGGGGTCATTGCTGGGCGGCGTTCTTCAACTCGGCGATCAGTCGCGGGGTGAGCGCGCCACCGGCCCGGCCGGCGAAGAGCGTCATCTCGTACCCGACGGTGCCCAGGTTGGCCGTCCGGTCGGCGACCACCCCGAGCACCGAGCCGCTGCTGATCGCGCTGATCAGCAGGTAGCCGTCGGTCATGTCGACGACCACCCGGTTCAACCCGCCGAGCGCGTACCAGCTGGCGGCGCCGCCGGCCAGGCTGGTCATGCCGGAGACCACCGCGGCGAGCCGCTCGGCGTTCGACCGGTCCTTGATCGCGGACATCGCCATCAGCAGCCCGTCCGAGGAGACCGCGATCGCCTCCAGCACCCCGGCGGTGCCGGAGGTGAAGGAGTCCAGCAGCCAGTTGAAGGTGCGGGCCTCCGGGCTGAGGTCGCCGCCGGGGTCGGGGTGGTTCTGGTGGTCGACGTTGTCGTGCAGGAAGGGGCTGGTCACCGTGATGATCCCTCTTCGTTACGGCGGTCTGGACGGACTTCACGCAGAGCGCGGGCGACGCCCGCCTCGAACGCGGTGATCAGGTCGCGGACCTCGGCCGGGTCGCCGGGGTGGTGGTTGATCGGCTGGTGGGCCGGGGAGGTGGTCAGCTGGGCCCCGGGCACCCGCCGCCGGATGCCGGCCCCGGCGAGCCCCGGCCCGGCGGGAACCCCCGGCGGTGCGGACGCCACCGGGGTGGCGGTGGGCTCCGGTGGCGGGTTCCGCCGCGGCCGGCGGGGCAGGCCGGACGGGGTCGTCGCGGGTTCGCCGCTGGTCGGCGCGGCCGGAGGGGGTCCGGCGAGGTCGGCCGGCGACCCGGCCGCGGGACCGCCGTGCCCGGCGACGGCCGCCGCCAGCGGCCGCCCGCCCGCGGCGTCGACCACCCGGGGCGGCAGCCGCCGGTCGCGGGCCGGCACCGTGGCCCGGGCCACCGTGGCCCCGGCCCGTTCGGGGCGCGGCACCACCAGCGCGGCCAGCGGGACGTCCAGCAGGACCGTCACGCCGCCACCGACGGTCGGGGCGAGCCGCACCGCCCAGCCGTGCCGGCGGGCCAGCCGGCCCACCACGAAGAGGCCGAGCACCTCGGTGGGGGCCAGGTCGAGCCGTTCCCGGCGGGTGAGCCGGGCGTTCTCCTCGGTCAGCCGCTCCGCGGTCATGCCGATCCCGTGGTCCACCACGGTCAGCCGGGCCCCGGCGCCGGTCAGCTCGCCGGTCACCACCACCCGGGTGTGCGGCGGGGAGAAGACGGTGGCGTTCTCCATCAGCTCGGCCAGCGCCAGCACCAGGTCGCCGACGGTCCCGGGGGCCGCCGAGACGCCCGGCGGCACCTGTACGTCCACCCGGGTGTAGTCCTCGATCTCGCCGAGCGCCAGGCGGACCACGTCACCGAGGGGCACCGGCGCCACGTGGGCGTCGGCGCCGGTCGACCCGGAGAGCACCACCAGGCTGCCGGCGTTGCGGCGCAGCCGGCTGGAGATGTGGTCGAGCCGGTACAGGTGCTCCAGCCGGGCCGGGTCGGTCTCCTGCCGCTCCAGCCGGTCGATCAGCGCGATCTGCCGGCCGACCAGGTTCTGGGTACGCCGGCCGACGTGGCCGAACATCTGCGCCACGTTGCGCCGGCCGGCCACCTGCCGCTCCACCAGCCGGGCCGCGGTGGCCTGCACCCGGTCGAACGCGCGGGCCAGGTCGCCGATCTCGTCCCGGGCCCGTACGTCGACCGGGTCGAGCCGGACCGGCTGGGCGTTCTCGGTCTCGTCGTCGGTGACCCGGACCAGTTCGGCCTCGGCGAGCCGGGCCACCCGGTCGGCGGAGCGGGTGAGCCGGCTCAGCGGCCGGGCCACCGTCCGGGCGACGGCGACGCTGAGCAGCAGCACCACCGCCAGGATCAGCGCGGCCACCGTGCCGACCAGGTACGCGGCGGTCAGCGCCCGACGCTGCTCGCCGGTCACCTCGGCGAGCACGTCCGCGACGATCTTCTTCTCGATGAACTGGCCGAGGGTGATCATCGAGCGGGCCGACGGGAAGAGCGCGTCCAGCGTCACGTTGCGCACCGCGCCGGACGGGTCGATGACGCTGGTGGTCAGGAAGTCGGCGCTGGTCCGGGCGGCCACCGCCGCGTCGTTCAGCTCGGCCAGCTTGAACTGCTCGGCGGTGATCAGCCGGCGGAACCGGCGGTTGTCCACGGTGAGCGCGGCCATGCAGGCGACGAAGGCGGCGTTGGTGGTCGGGTCGTCGCTCGCCTTCACCAGCACGATCAGCGTGGCGCAGGTCCCCAGCCCCTCGTCGGCCCGTAGCAGCGCGTCCAGCGCCAGCACCTGCCGCCCGGCGGCGGTCTCGGTGTCCACGCTGAACGGCAGGCGCAGGGACTCGATCAGCGCCGTGTCGACCGGGCCGTACGCGTCCATGATCCGGCTCGGGGTGGCGGTGCCGGCGAGCACCGCGCGGCGCAGGTCGGTCAGCGCGCGGACCCCGTCCAGCGCGTCGGCGACCGGCGGCGGCAGCGCCTCGCCCTGGTCGGCCCGCAGGTCGGCCACCCGGTCGTCCACCGTGGCGCTCTTGCGTACCAGTTCGGTCCGGCTGACCCGGCCGAGCAGCAGGCCGACCGAGAGGATGCGCTCCTGTTGCAGGTCCTGCACCAGGGTGCCGATCCGGCTGGCCAGCCGGACCCGGTCGGCGATCTCGCCGGCCCGTTGCGCGGCGGCCACCCGGTCGAGCACCACCGGCACGGCGAGGCCGACCGTGCTGACCAGCGGGATGACCACGAGCAGCGCGAGTTTGCCGCGGATCCGGAGCCTACCGAGCAGCATCGACCGGTCCCCACTGCGCGGCCGCCGGGCCGACCGGCTGGAGCGGGCGCGGCTCGTCGGGTCGCGCTCCGGCGGGACGCCGGAGTCGTCCCGGGCCCGCCGCGGGTCGGCCGCCCGCCGCCGGGCCCGGCGGGCCGCGGCGAGCAGCATCCCGCCGAGCGTGCCGAGCAGCAGCAGGGCGAGGCCGGCGGCCCCGAGGGCGAGCCGGCGGTCCCGGTCCAGCGCGTCCACCCGGGCGGCGAGCAGGGTGTCGAGTTCGGCGAGGATGACCGGCTGGAGCTGGGTGGCGGCCGACTGCGCGTTGAGCCGGGCCGCGGCGACCTGCGCCGGGTCGACGACGCCGGTGCGGTCGGCCGGGGTGGAGGCGGCGGCCAGCGTCTCGACCGCGCGCTGGTAGGTGTCGAGCGGGGTGAGCACGGTGGGGCCCAGGTCGGTGCTCTCCGTGCTGTCGACCGCCGCGCGCAGGTCGGTGACCAGGTCGCCGGCGGGGGTGAGCGCACCGACCCGGAGGCTGGCGAGTTCGGTCGCGGTGCGCAGCCGTTCGGCGGCCGGCCGGCGGGCGGCGAGCGTGGTCAGGTCGGCCAGCCGGCCGGTGGCGACCACCGCCGCGGGCAGATCCTGACCCACCCCGTCCTGCAGGAAGAAGGAGTCCGCCCCCCGGTCGCGGATCAGGCCGGAGCTCTCCCGTACCTTGCGGTGCAGGTCCAGCAGCAGGCCGGTGACCTCGCCGTACGCCGCGAAGGCGGCCTCCGGGTCGGCCGGCGGACGGTCGCGCAGCGCCTCGAGTTTCGCCCGCAGCCCGGCCCAGCGTTTCTGGCTGCGCAGCTCGCCCCCGATCCGGGCGTCGACGGTGGCGGCGGCCTCGACCGCGCGGGTCAGCGCCTCTTCGGGCACCGGCCGGCCGGCGACGGCGGCGGACTGGGCGTCGACCAGCGCGTCGGTGACCGGGGCGAGGGCCGCCAGGTAGGTCACCCCCAACCGCTCCCGGGCGGCCAGCGCCCGGTCGTCGTCGGTGTGCCGCCAGGTCAGGCCGAAGAGAAGCGCGACCGGCGCCAGCAGGGCCACCACGAGCAGCGGCGGCAGCAGGCGGGCCGGTGCGGAGGGCCGCCGGCGGGCCCGCGGCGCGGGGACGGTCATGGTCTGTCTCCTCCGGCGGGTGCACGGGAAGGGGAGGCGGCGGGCGACGGGAATGTCGCAGGTGGAGTCCCGTTCGCCGGACCGGAAACGTAACCGAACCTCGCGGCACAGTTGCCCCCCGTCAATCAGTCGGCTTCGCGTCAGTTCGCGCCATGTCACCTGATGCCGAGCCGGCGAGCACGCTGCGTGGGATTCACGGAGTGACATGGATGGATCGGAGCGGTTTTCGCCGAAGATCCGAATTCACATGATCCGAATTCATCGCGCTGGGATGGGACTGGACCGTGCGCGGTCGCACCGCCCCGGACGCCGATCGGGGCAACCGGACGGACGTACGGACGATCTCAGCCGGAGCTCAGCAATCGGGCCGTACCGTGTGCCGCATGAGATCGCCGTTGTCGGCCGCGCGGATCCGGCGTGCCCTGCCCACCCGCCGCCGCCGCGTCGCCGCCGCCGCGGCGGCCGTCGTGCTGCTCGCCGCCGCCGTCACCTGGGTGGTGTGGCCGCAGGAGCCGGCGGTACGCGCCGAGGCCGCGATCCTCACCGTCCGTTCCGGACCGGCCGGTGACCAGCCGGTCGACCTGGACACCACGCTCTACCTGCCGGCGGGCGCCTCTGCCGCGCGCCGGGTGCCGGCGGTGTTGCTGGCACACGGCTTCGGTGGCACCAAGGAGTCGGTGCGCGCCGACGCCGAGGAGTTCGCCGGCCGTGGCTACGCCGTGCTGACCTGGACCGCCCGCGGCTTCGGCCGCAGCGGCGGGCAGATCCACCTGGACCACCCCGACTACGAGGTCCGGGACGCCGCCCGCCTGCTGGACTGGCTGGCCGCCCGGCCGGAGATCCGCACCGACGCCGCCGGGGACCCCCGGGTCGGCGTGGTCGGCGGCTCGTACGGCGGCGGCCTGGCGCTGCTGCTCGCCGCGCAGGACCGGCGGGTCGACGCGATCGTCCCGATGATCACCTGGAACGACCTGTCCCGGGCGTTCCTGCCCGAGAGCACCGGCCGGGAGCCCGTCGACGGAGTGTTCAAGAAGGGCTGGGCGGGGCTCTTCTTCGGCGGCGGCGGCAACCTGGGCACCGGCCCGGCCGGGCTCTCCGGCACCACCGCCGCCCAGCCGGAGGGCGCTCCCGCGTCCGCCGGGCCGCCCAGCCCGGGACCGGGCGCCGGGCCGGGGACCGGTCCGGGCCGCGCGCCGGCCGGGGCCGCCGACCCGTCCTGCGGCCGGTTCGCCGCCGACGTCTGCGCCGCGTACCTGCGGATCGCCACCACCGGCCGGGCCGACCAGGCCGCCGTGGACCTGCTGCGCCGTTCCAGCCCCGCCGGCGTCCTGGACCGGATCACCGCGCCGACGCTGCTGGTGCAGGGCGAGGCGGACACCCTCTTCCCGCTGACCGAGGCGGACGCCAACGCCCGCGGCATCGCCGCGGCCGGCACCCCCGTCCGGGTCGCCTGGTTCACCGGCGGCCACGACGGTGGCGAGGGGCCGAAGACGGACTCCGACCGGGTGCGGTACCTGACCGTCCAGTGGCTCGACCACTACGTCAAGGGCGCGGGCGACCCCCCGGGCGACGGCTTCACCTGGTCCCGGATCGCCGGCTTCGACGCGCTCGACCGGGGTCTGGTGGCCACCGGCTACCGCACCGCCGACTACCCGGGCACCGGGGGCGACGCGCGCCGGGAGATCGCGGTGACCGGCCCCGTCCAGCCGATCGCCAATCCGCCGGCCGGCAACCCGGCCGCCATCTCCTCGGTGCCCTTCGCCGGGGAACTCTCCTCGCTGCTCGGCGGGGTGGCCGGGGACGTGCCCGGCCAGCACGCCCGGTTCGAGTCGGCGCCGCTGGCCGAGGCGGTGGACGTGGTCGGCGCGCCGACCGTCTCCGTCCGGGTCGCGTCGCCGACCGGGGAGGCGGTGCTCTTCGTCAAGCTCTACGACGTCGAGCCCGGCGGCACGGCCACCCTGCCGAACGGGCTGGTCGCCCCGGTCCGGCTCACCGGCCTGCCGAGCGAGATCGACGCGGCGCGGCCGGTCACGGTCACCCTGCCGGCGATCGTCCGCCGGATCGAGGCCGGGCACCGGCTCCGGGTGGTGGTGGCCACCTCCGACCAGGCGTACGCCACGCCGGTCGAGCCGACCGTGCACACGGTGGCCCCGGGTGACGGGCCGGTGACCCTGCCCACGGTGACCGGCGAGCCCATCCCCACCTCGGCGACGGTCTGGCGCTGGGTGCTGGCCGGGCTGCTCGCCACGATCGCGGTCGGGCTCGTCGTGGTCGTCGCCGTGGTCCGGCGTCGGCACCGCCGTCAGGACAGCTCCGTCCATCCGGCGTACGCGGACACCCCGCTGGCCGTGCGCCAGCTCCGCAAGGAGTACGCGGACGGCTTCGTCGCCGTGTCCAACGTGGACTTCGAGGTGCACCCCGGCCAGGTGGTCGGCCTGCTCGGCCCGAACGGCGCCGGCAAGACCACCACGCTGCGGGTGCTGATGGGGCTGACCCAGCCGACGGCCGGCGAGATCTACGTCTTCGGCCACCGGCTGGTGCCCGGCTCGCCGGTGCTGTCCCGGATCGGCGCGCTGGTCGAGGGGCCCGGTTTCCTGCCGCACCTGTCCGGCCTGGAGAACCTGAAGGCGTACTGGCGGGCGACCGGACGGCCGGTCGGGGACGCGCACTTCGACGAGGCGTTGGAGATCGCCGGGCTGGGCGACTCGGTGCACCGGAAGATCAAGAACTACAGCCACGGCATGAAGCAGCGGCTCGCCATCGCCCAGGCCATGCTCGGCCTGCCGGAGCTGCTGGTGCTCGACGAGCCGACGGACGGGCTCGACCCGCCGCAGATCGCCGAGATGCGCCGGGTGCTCCAGCGCTACGCCACCGACGGCCGGGCGGTGCTGGTCTCCAGCCACCTGCTGGCCGAGGTGGAGCAGACCTGCACGCACGCCGTGGTGGTCAACAAGGGGCGGATCGTCGCCGCCGGCCCGGTCGAGGAGATCGTCGGCGAGTCGCCGAGCGTGCTCTTCGAGGTGACCGACCCGGACGCGGCCCGCACCGTGCTGGACCGGCTGAACGGGGTGCGGGTGCTGCCCGACGGCGAGGGGCAGCTGGTCGTGGACACCAACGGCACCGCCCGCAGCGAGGTGGTGGCCGAACTGGTCCGGGCCGGAATCGGGGTGGACCGGGTGGTGCCCCGGCGCCGCCTGGAGGACGCGTTCCTCGCCCTGGTGGGCGAGACTTCTCGGGGAAGCGGGGACCGGTGATGGCGGGCTCGACCTCCACGGTGGGCGCCGCCGCGGGCTACCGGCCCTCGGCCACCCTGCCGTTCGCGGCGGAGTTCCGCCGCCAGGCGTCGCGACGGCGGACCCAGCTCGCGCTCGGGTTCATGGTGCTGCTGCCACTGATCATCCTGATCGCCTTCCAGTTCGACTCGGGCGGCGACGACGACAACGGGCGCGGCGAGTTCGCCAGCCTGATCGAGTTCGCCACCACCGGCGGGCTGAACTTCACCCTCTTCACCATCTTCGTCTCGGCGTCGTTCCTGCTGGTCGTGGTGGTGGCGCTGTTCTGCGGGGACACCGTGGCCAGCGAGGCGAGCTGGGGCAGCCTGCGCTACCTGCTGGCCGTCCCGGTGCCCCGGGCCCGGCTGCTGGCGGTGAAGCTGCTGGTGGCGCTCGCGTACTCGGCGCTGGCGCTGCTGCTGCTGGCCGGCACCGCACTGCTCGCCGGCACCCTGCGCTACGGCTGGGAGCCGCTGCGCAGCACCGTCGCCGCGCAACTGGAGCCGGGGGAGGGGCTGCTGCGGCTGCTGGCCGTGCTCGGCTACCTGGCGGTCGTCCTGCTGGTGGTGGCCGGCCTGGCCTTCCTGCTGTCGGTGACCACGGACGCCGCGCTCGGCGCGGTCGGCGGCGCGGTGCTGCTCTGGATCCTCTCCAGCATCCTCGACCAGATCACCGCGCTCGGCGCGCTGCGCGCCTTCCTGCCCACCCACTACAGCACCGCCTGGCTGGGGCTGCTCTCCACCCCGGTGCAGACCGACGACGTGGTCCGCGGTTCGATCTCGGCGATCAGCTACGCGACGCTCTTCTGGGGCCTGGCCTTCTGGCGGTTCACCCGCAAGGACGTCGTCTCATAGCAGCGGCGTCGACCGCGTCGGGGCGGGCGTGCCCGGCAGCGGCGCGTCCGTCGCCGGCGCGTCCGGTCCGGGGCTGGTCGCCGGTCCGGGGGCCTTCGCCCAGGCGCTGACTCCGACCCGTCCGGTGTTGCCCAGGTCGATCGGGCCGTCCAGGTCGACGAACTGCGGCGGCCGGCCGGCGGCCGGGGCGACCTCCAGGCGCTCGCCGTCGGTCGCGACCACGGTCGAATCGGTGACCAGGTTGCGCCACAGCACGGCGGCGGTGGCCCGCTCGCCGGGGCGCAGGGTCAGCGGCCGGGGCGGGTCGTCGAAGCCCGAGGTGATGCCCTTCGCCCCCTCGACCACCCGGACCGGGATCGGCGCGCCGTCGCCGTCGAGCAGCCGCAGGGACGGATAGCCGTGCAGCTGGTACGCCGCCGGGCCGCAGTTGACCAGCTCCACGCCGAGCGCGCGCAGGCCCATGGCGGCGTCGGTTCCGAGGGCCCGGATCCGGACGCCCGACGCCGGGCACGGAGCGGTCGGGCCGTCCCCCGACGCCGTCGGGCTCGCCCCGACCGTCCCGGACGCGGCCGGCCCGTCCCCACCCGTACCGGCGTGGTCGGGGGTGCAGGCGCCCAGCGGCAGGGCTACCGCGAGCGGCACGGCCGCGGCGAGCAGGAGTCGGCGTCGGGTCGGGCGGGGTGCCATCGCCCCATCCTCCCACCGCCGCCGGTCCGCCTCCGCCCGGGCATCAGCCGGTGCCCCGGCGCCGTCGAGCCGTCCTGGGGCACCCCGGCCTGTCCGCAGGACGGGTCCGGGCCGGGCCCTGGCTCGCGGACAGGTGTCGTCGGGGCGGCGACCGGCGGGAGGGGCGCGGCCGGTCAGTCGCGCGCTGACGGGGTGGCGGGCGGCGCGGTGAGCACCGCGTCGAGCAGGCCGGGGTAGAGGCGGTCCAGTTCGTCGCGGCGCAGCCGGACGAAGCGGCTGGTGCCGGCGACCCGGGTGCGGGTCAGCCCGGCCTCGCGCAGCACCTTGAGGTGGTGGCTGCGGGTGGCCTTGGAGACGCCGAACTCGAAGGTGCCGCAGGCGTATTCCCCGCCCTCGGCGAGCGCCCGGACGATCTGGAGCCGGACGTCGTCGGCCAGCGCGGCCAGCACGGCGGTGACCGGCACCTCGCGCAACTCGGGTTCGTGCAGCTCCATGTGACCAGTGTAACGCTTGTTCGACTTTCGTCGAACATGCCCCTAGGGTCGTCGCTGTTGGTTCGACGATACTCGAACATAGGAGCCGCCATGCGTTCTCGGGCCGCCGCCTTCCCGCTGCTCGCGGTGCTCAGTTGGGGGGTGATGTTCCCCGTCCTGGCCAGCGCGCTGGTCCGGGTCGACGCGCTCAACCTGACCACCGTCCGGTACCTGCTCGCCACCGCGATCCTGGTCGCGCTGCTGCTGTTCCGGGAGGGCGCCGGCACGCTGCGTCCCGCCGGGCGGGCCGCCGAGGTCGCGGTGCTCGGCGTCGTGGGGTTCGCCGGCTTCAACCTGCTGACCAACCTGGCGCTCGGGCACGCCGCCCCGCAGCAGATCGCGCTCTTCGCCGCCACCACCCCGCTGGTCACCCAGCTGATCCGCTGGGCACGTGACGGCGTACGCCCGCGGCCGGTGCTGCTCGCCCTCTCGCTGGTCGCGCTGGCCGGCGTCGGTCTGGTGATCACCCGCGGCCGGCTCGACGGCCTCGGTGACTTCGGTACGGGCGCGCTGCTGATGGCCGGCGCGGTGCTCGGCTGGGCCGTCTACACCCACGGCGGGAGCCGGTTCGGCGACTGGTCCCCGCTGCGCTACACCACCCTGACCGCGCTCGCCGGCACGGTCGCCATGCTGGCCGCGAGCGCGGTGGCCGACCTCGCCGGCTGGCAGCACGCGCCGGCCGCCGCCGACCTCGTCGCGGTCGCCCCGCAGCTGGCGTACGCCGTCGTCGTGGCCGCCGTGGTGGCGGTGCTGGCCTGGAACACCGGCGTGCAGCGGCTCGGCTCGGCCAACGCGGCGCTGTTCATGAACCTGGTCCCGGTGACCACGTTCGCGGTGCAGACCGTCCGCGGCTACCGGCCCGTCGCGGTGGAGCTGGTCGGCGCGGCGCTGACCATCGCCGCCCTGGTCGCCGCCAACCTGGCCACCCGTCCGCGCGCCGCCGCCCGCCCGCGCCCGGCCAACCACGCGGAGGCCGTGCCGGTCGCCGACCCGGTGGCGGTCGTCGACCCGGTCGCCGTGGTGGCCCGGTAGCGGACCGGCTCACACCGTGGGAACCCCGCAGAGGTACGCCGGGGAGATTGCATAGACTCGGCGGCACAACTGCATACCTCATCCAGAGGGGCTGAGGGATACGGCCCGACGACGCCCCGGCAACCACCCCGCGCGCTCACCGCTGAGCGACCGGCGGGGCAGGTGCCAATTCCGTCCCCGCCGCAGAGTGCGATGCGGGGAAAGATGAGAGGACTCCTCGACATGACGTCGACGCTCGCCACCTCCGGTATCGACACCTCCGCCAGCCCCGCCCGCGCCCTGGTCTGCCGCGCCTGTTCGGCCCGCTACCCGCTCGCCGCCCAGCACGCCTGTTACGAGTGCTTCGGCCCGCTGGAGGTCGACTACGACACCGCCGAGCTGGCCAAGGTCACCCGCGAGCAGATCGAGGCCGGCCCGGCCAACCTCTGGCGGTACGCGGCGCTGCTGCCCGCCGGCCAGGACCCGGCGGCCCGGGTGACCCTCGACCCGGGGCTGACCCCGCTGGTCGCCGCCCCGCACCTCGCCGCCGAGCTGGGCATCACCGCGCCGCTCTGGGTCAAGGACGACAGCGCCAACCCGACCCACTCGTTCAAGGACCGGGTGGTGTCGGTGGCGCTGACCGCCGCCCGGGCGCTCGGCTTCAGCCGGTTCGCCTGCGCCTCGACCGGTAACCTGGCCAACTCGGTCGCCGCGCACGCGGCCCGGGTCGGCGCGCCGTCCGTGGTCTTCATCCCCAGTGACCTGGAGCAGGGCAAGGTGGTCACCACCGCCGTCTACGGCGGCGAACTGGTCGCCATCGACGGCTCGTACGACGACGTGAACCGGCTCTGCGGCGAACTGGTGGAGACGGACGAGTTCGAGGACACCGCATTCGTCAACGTGAACGTGCGCCCCTACTACGCGGAGGGCTCCAAGACCCTCGGTTACGAGGTGGCCGAGCAGCTCGGCTGGCGGATCCCCGCCCAGGTGGTGATCCCGATGGCCTCCGGGGAGCTGCTCACCAAGATCGACAAGGCGTTCGCCGAACTGGTCGAGATCGGCCTGGTCGAGGCGCCGGCGGGCGGCTGGAAGGTGTTCGGCGCCCAGTCGGCCGGCTGCAACCCGATCGCCACCGCGCTGCACGCCGGCACCGACACCATCACCCCGGTCAAGCCGACCGGCATCGCGAAGTCGCTGAACATCGGCGACCCCGCCGCCGGCCTCTACGCGCTCGAGGCGGTGCGCCGCACCGGCGGCTGGATGGAGTACGCCGACGACGACGAGATCCGCGCCGGCATCCGGCTGCTCGCCTGTACCACCGGGGTCTTCGCCGAGACGGCCGGCGGGGTGACCGTGGCGGTGCTGCGCAAGCTGGTCGAGTCCGGCCGCCTCGACCCGGCCGCGGAGACGGTGGTCTTCAACACCGGCGAGGGGCTGAAGACCCTCGACGCGGTCGCCGGCCAGGTCGGCCCCACCCACCGGATCAAGCCGTCGCTGCGCGCCGCCCGCGACGCCGGCCTCCTCGGCTGACTGTCCGCCCGCCCGCTCGACGACGGCCGGCGGTCCGCGTCGAGCGGGCGGCGAGATCAACACGGCATCCCGGAATTCGCGGTATCCGGCCCGGTGAGGAGACCACGAGTTCCGGGAGACGGAGTGGATCAGCCGGAAGTCCCGACCCGGTGGGTCCGCCGCTGGTCGCGGGAGGGCGGATCACCCGGACGGGGGATGCGGCCGATCCGCCGGGTAACGGGCTTTTCGCTCTGGGTGCGGAAAACGCGCTGTCGGGGACTTGACGGTAGGAACCGGGCGGCGCAAGATGCTCCGTGCGGGAGGGCGTTTCGCCGAAAGACTTGCGAAGTCCTTGCGACCCAACGCCGGAGGCGTTGTGCGAGCGTCCCTCCCGACCAACGTCCGATCGGGCCGGCGAAATTCGCTGGCCCGATCGTCCTTTCCGGCGCACCCTCGCTGCATGGGCATCACGATCGCGCCGATCGAGGCAACCGACCAGGCCGCGATCGACGCCGCGTACCGGGTCGGCGCCGCGGCCAACGAAGCCGACCTGCCCGACTTCCCGCCCTTCTGCCGGCGGCGGTTCGAGGCCTCGGTCCGGCACCCGATGCCGGGCAACGCCGCGCTCTGGGCACTGGCCCGACTGGGCGGCGTGTCGGCCGGCTACCTCGCTCTCGACCTCCCGCAACTCGACAACACCGACAACGCCACCGCCGACCTGATCGTGCACCCGGCGTACCGGCGGCGCGGCGTCGGCCGGGCGCTGCACGAGCACGGCGTACGGCTGCTGCGCGAGCGGGGCCGCAAGCGGGTGGTCGGGATGGCGGTGTCGGCCCTGCCCGGCGGGCCGTCCCGGCCGGCGGCCGGGGCCGCGTTCGCCGCCGCGCTGGGCGCGCACCCGGCGCTGCGGGAGGTCCGGCGCCGGCTCGACACCACCGGGCTCGACCACGCCGGGTTGGACGCGCTGCTCGCCGCCGCGCGGGACCGGTTCGCCGGCTACCGGGCGGTCCAGTGGCGCGGCAGCACCCCGGAGGAGCACGTCGCCGACATCGCCTACCTCGACGGCCGGCTGATGACCGACTCACCCCTGGGTGACCTGCACTGGGAGGCCGAGCAGGTCGACGCCGAACGGATCCGGGGCACCGAGCGGGCGCTGGACGCGCGTGGCCGGCGGCGCTATCACACCGCGGTCCGCCACGAGGAGTCCGGACGGCTGGTCGCCTGGACGCTGCTCGACGTCGGCGCGTCCGCCGACTGGCACGCGTTCCAGCAGATCACCATCGTCGACCCGGAGCACCGCGGCCACCGGCTGGGCCTGCTCACCAAGATCGAGAACCTGCGTCACCTGCTGGCCCACGAGCCGGCGGTCCGCGCGATCGACACCTTCAACGCGGCCGAGAACGCCCACATGGTGCTGATCAACGAGCATCTCGGGTTCCGCCCGGTCGACGGCTGGACCGACTGGCAGCTCACCCTGTGACGATCCAGGTTGTGACACTGCCCTACTGATCCTGGTGCTTCCTGTTGCATGATGGCGGGCATGACGGAGACCCCGCACCCCCTGTACGACAGGCACGCCGACACCCTCACCCGGGCGCTGACCGCGATCACGGAGCGCGGGTACTGGTCCGCCTACCCCGAGTCCCCCAGCCCTCGGGTCTACGGCGAGACCGCCGCCGCCGACGGAAAGGCCGCCTTCGAGGCGTACCTCAACGGTGACTTCCCCCTCGACCAGCCCGGCGCCGGTGACCGGGTCGCCACCGAGACGAGCCCGTTCGGCGTGGCGCTGAACGTCCGCTACCCGCACGCCGGCGCCGACGAGCTGGTCGCCGCCGCGACCGCCGCCCTGCCCGCCTGGCGCGACGCCGGCCCGCAGGCCCGGGTCGGTGTCTGCATGGAGATCCTGGACCGGCTGCACAAGCACATCTTCGAGCTGGCCAACGCGGTGCAGTTCACCAGCGGCCAGGCGTTCGTGATGGCGTTCCAGGCCGGCGGCGCGCACGCCCTGGACCGCGCGCTGGAGGCGCTCGCCTACGCGTACGCGGAGATGACCCGGCACCCGGGCACCGCCGGCTGGGAGAAGGCGGCCGGCAAGGGCGACCCGCTGCGGATGACCAAGACGTTCCACGTGGTGCCCCGCGGGGTCGGCCTGGTCATCGGCTGCAACACCTTCCCGACCTGGAACTCGTACCCGGGGTTGTTCGCCTCGCTGGTCACCGGCAACCCGGTGATCGTCAAGCCGCACCCGCGCGCGGTGCTGCCGCTGGCCGTCACCGTGCGCTACGCGCGCGAGGTGCTCGCCGAGGCAGGCTTCGACCCCGACCTGGTGCTGCTGGCCGCCGAGGCCCCGGGCGAGAAGCTCGCCTCGGCCCTGGCCCTGCACCCGGCCGTGAAGATCGTCGACTTCACCGGCTCCACCGAGTACGGCGACTGGCTGGAGGCCAACGCCCGGCAGGCCGCGGTCTACACCGAGACGGCCGGCCTGAACACGGTGGTGATCGACTCCACCGACGACTTCGCCGGCATGTGCCGCAACCTCGGCTTCACGCTGACCCTCTACAGCGGCCAGATGTGCACCACCTCGCAGAACATCCTGATCCCCCGGGACGGCATCGAGACCGACCAGGGGCACAAGAGCTTCGACGAGGTGGCCGGCGGGATCGCGGCGGCGGTCGGCAAGCTCACCGCCGACCCGGCCCGCGGGGTGGAGCTGACCGGCTCGATCGTCAACGACGGCGTGCTGGAGCGGCTCGACGAGGTCACCAAGGTCGGCGAGCCGGTGCTGGAGTCGCGTGCCGTCGAGCACCCGGCCTTCCCCGGCGCGGTGGTCCGCACGCCGACGGTGGTCAAGGTCGGCGCGGACGACACCGCGACCTACGGCCGGGAGTGGTTCGGGCCGATCTCGTTCGTCATCCCCACCGACTCCACCGCGCACAGCCTGGAGATCATGCGGAAGACCGTCGGCGAGAAGGGCGCGCTCACCGCGGGCGTCTACTCCACCGACGAGGCGGTGCTGGACGCGGCCGAGGCGGCGGCGATCGAGGTCGGGGTGCACCTGTCCTGCAACCTGACCGGCGGGGTGTTCGTGAACCAGTCGGCGGCCTTCTCCGACTTCCACGGCAGCGGCGCCAACCCGGCGGCCAACGCGGCGCTGACCGACGGGGCGTACGTGGCGAACCGGTTCCGGATCGTGCAGTCTCGTCGGCACGTCTGAGTTGCGGTCTGGGTTTCCGGGGGCAGCCCGCCTCGCTCCGGGCGGTCAGGCTTGATCCCTCCGCGAGGCGGGCTGCCCCCGGAAACCTCCCGTGTCACCCGAGACCGGGCCTCCGGCCAGGGGGAATTGATCTCCGGAGTGCCGCCTCGGGTCGGGTCCCCTGGTTGAGGGTCAGGCGGGGCGGCGCATCTGGAGCTCGGTCAGGGCCGGGACGGTCGGGTGCGGCACCCGGACGCCGGTGTCGACGAAGCCCAGCCGCTGGTAGGCCCGGTAGGCGCGCTCGTTGCCGACCACGACCTCCAGCATCAGCTCCGGCCGGCCGCACGACCGGGACCACTGCGCCACCGCCTCCACCAGGTCGGCGAGCAGGCCGCTGCCGCGCCAGGCCGGGGTCACGTAGACCGCGTAGACCACGGTGAGCCCGGGCTCCGCCGGCATCGTGGTGCCTCCGGCGTGCCCGACGAAACGGCCACCGGGGTCGGCGACGAACTGCGCGGTGTCGGTGCCGGTCGAGGTGTACGCGATCCGGGCGGCGTAGTCGGCGTGCGGCCGGGCCGCCGCGTCGGCGATGGTCTCCAGGAACGCCAGCGGCGCGTCGGCGAGCATCTCCAGGCGCAGCGCCCGCATCCGGGCGGCGTCCCGCGGCCGGACCCGCCGGACCTCCGCCGTTCGCCGGCCCGGCCCGGCCGGATCGCTGGTCATGTCCGCATGCCTACCACAACGACGTACGACGATCCCGACGCGCCGACGATCATTCGGAATACGCCCGATTTGTGGTCGTGCACCGCAGTCACGCCTCGTGTAGCGTGCGATTTCGGTCACCCGTTTCAGCGGTCGTCGCCGATCGCCAAACCGGTGGTTCCGGGGTGCCGGCGTGCCGGCGTCCGGGTTGTGGTACGCCGCGCAGAGTGAGGAAGTGCACCGTGGCACAGGGCACCGTGAAGTGGTTCAACGCCGAAAAGGGCTACGGCTTCATCGCCGTCGACGGCGGGCAGGACGTCTTCGTCCACTTCTCCGCGATCGAGATGGACGGCTACAAGGCGCTGGACGACGGCCAGCGGGTCGAGTTCGAGATCGCCCAGGGCCAGAAGGGCCCGCAGGCCGAGCGGGTGCGCGTCATCGCCTGAGTCGGCGCCCTCCCCGACGCGCGGGGTCGGCGGGGCTGCGGTGCGTCGGCGCGCCAGGGAAGATCATGAGCCGTTCCAGCTGTCGCTGAGGAGGGTTCATGTCCGACCAGCCGCCCCCGGACGCGTCGTCCCCGACGCCGGGCCCCTCCGGCCCGGGCGACCCCGACCCGGGCCGCGCCGCCCCCGCGAGTTCCACCCCGGGGGTGCCGCCGCCCGCCGACCGGGCCGCACCGCCGCCGTCCGCGGCCCACCAGCCGCCGGGCTGGGATCCGACCGCCCCGCCACCGGCGTGGGATCCGGCCGCGCCGCAACCGCCGGCCGGGCAGACGACCGCTCACCCACCATCAGAGTGGGATCCGGCCGCGACCCAGGCCGCCCACCCGGCTCCGGGGTGGGATCCGGCCGCGCCCCACGCCGCCCACCCGGCTCCGGGGTGGGATCCGGCCGCCCCGCCGCAGGGGTGGGCGCTCCCGCCCGGTCCGTACGGCGGGCAGCACTGGTATCCGGGTGCGCCCTTCGCCTATCCGGCCCCGGCGGGTCACGGGTGGTACCCGCCCGGGTTCGACCCGGCCGACGCCCTGGTCACCCCGCCCGGGGCGGGCCTCGGCGGGTGGTTCAGCCGGTGCGTCGGCGCGGTGCGCCGAGGCTGGCGGCTGCTGCTGCCGATCCTGCTGCTGACCCAGGTGCTGCCGGCGGCGACGCTCTCGGTGCTCAGCCTGCTGGTCGACCCGTCGGCCGACTGGGACGCCGCCGCCCGCCAGAACCCGGACGCGCTGCCCGACACGTTCCTCACCGACCTGGCCACCCTGCTCGGTGTGCTGATCGGCGGCAGCCTGCTCGTCGGCCTGGTGCAGAGCGTGGGCTGGGCCGCCGGCACCTGGGTGATCGCCCGGCAGGCGGCCGGCGAGCAAGTCAGCCTCGGCACGGCACTGCGCTACGGGCTGCGCCGGGCGCCCGGCCTGTGGGGCTGGACGCTGCTGCTGACCCTGATCATCAGCCTCGGCCTCTGCTTCTGCGTCATCCCCGGCATCTACTTCGCGTTCGTGCTGAGCATGGCCGGCCCGGTCTGGCTCTTCGAGCGCCGGCCCCCGATCGACCGCTCGTACCGGATGTTCCACGCCCGGCTGGGCCTGGTGCTCGGCCGGGTGGCGCTGGTGGCGGCGGCGGTGATCGTCGGCACGGTGGCGGCCGGGACGGTGGAGGCGGTCGGCACCCTGCCGTTCGGCACCACCCCGCTGGAGTCCCCGGGCTCGGCCGTCGGCGTCGTGCTGGTGGCGCTGGCCGCCGCGGTGCTGGCGCTGCCGGCCCACCTCGCCCAACTGGTCGGCCTGGTCGCCACGTACGCCGAGCAGCGGGCCCACGAGGGCCCGGTGAACGCGGCCCGGCTGGCCGGCGAACTCGGCTGACCGGCCCCATCGTGCTTGCACTCGGCAAGGGAGAGTGCTAAACAGGTCATTGGCACTCGCATCCTGTGAGTGCCAATGGTCGGGGCGGTGGGGCCGCGGCCGCGCCGGTGGAGAAACCGCTGGCGGGGCACGTGGCCGGTCGTCGCGGGCTATCCGGCCCGGCCGAGGAGGCGTCGCCGTCGTCCGGTGGCGACGTCCCAAGGTGCGTACACCAGGCGGCCCATCCGGGACACACACTCGGGTGGCCCGTGAGTGTCCAGGAGGACAACGCCGTATGGCCAAGATGATCGCGTTCGACGAAGAGGCGCGCCGCGGCCTCGAGCGGGGCATGAACCAGCTCGCCGACGCCGTGAAGGTGACCCTCGGCCCCAAGGGCCGCAACGTCGTGCTCGAAAAGAAGTGGGGTGCCCCCACCATCACCAACGATGGTGTGAGCATCGCCAAGGAGATCGAGCTCGAGGACCCGTACGAGAAGATCGGCGCCGAGCTGGTCAAGGAGGTCGCGAAGAAGACCGACGACGTCGCCGGTGACGGCACGACGACGGCGACCGTCCTGGCCCAGGCCCTGGTTCGTGAGGGCCTGCGCAACGTGGCCGCCGGCGCCAACCCGATGGCCCTGAAGCGGGGCATCGAGGCCGCCGTGGCCAGCGTCTCGGAGGAGCTGCTCAAGCTCGCCAAGGACGTGGAGACCAAGGAGCAGATCGCCTCCACCGCCTCCATCTCGGCTGGTGACACCAGCGTCGGCGAGATCATCGCCGAGGCGATGGACAAGGTCGGCAAGGAAGGCGTCATCACCGTCGAGGAGAGCAACACCTTCGGCCTGGAGCTGGAGCTCACCGAGGGTATGCGCTTCGACAAGGGCTACATCTCCGCGTACTTCATGACCGACCCGGAGCGTATGGAGGCCGTCTTCGACGACCCGTACATCCTGATCGTCAACAGCAAGATCTCGTCGGTGAAGGACCTGCTCCCGATCCTCGAGAAGGTCATGCAGTCGGGCAAGCCGCTGCTGATCATCGCCGAGGACCTGGAGGGCGAGGCCCTGGCCACCCTGGTGGTCAACAAGGTCCGGGGCACCTTCAAGTCGGTCGCCGTCAAGGCGCCGGGCTTCGGTGACCGCCGCAAGGCCATGCTCACCGACATCGCCATCCTCACCGGTGGCCAGGTCATCAGCGAGGAGGTCGGCCTCAAGCTCGACGCGACCGGCCTCGACATGCTGGGCCGGGCCCGCAAGGTCGTGGTGACCAAGGACGAGACCACGATCGTCGACGGTGCCGGTGACGCCGAGCAGATCCAGGGCCGGGTGAACCAGATCCGGGCCGAGATCGACAAGAGCGACTCCGACTACGACCGGGAGAAGCTGCAGGAGCGGCTGGCCAAGCTGGCCGGTGGCGTCGCGGTGATCAAGGTCGGCGCGGCCACCGAGGTCGAGCTGAAGGAGCGCAAGCACCGCATCGAGGACGCGGTGCGCAACGCGAAGGCCGCCGTCGAGGAGGGCATCGTCCCCGGTGGTGGTGTCGCGCTGGTGCAGGCCGGCAAGACCGCCTTCGACAAGCTGGACCTCACCGGTGACGAGGCGACCGGCGCGCAGATCGTCAAGATTGCGCTGGACGCCCCGCTGCGGCAGATCGCCGTCAACGCCGGCCTCGAGGGCGGCGTGGTCGTCGAGCACGTCCGCAACCTGGAGGCGGGCCACGGCCTCAACGCCGCCAACGGCGAGTACGTGGACCTGCTGGCCGCGGGCATCATCGACCCGGCCAAGGTGACCCGCTCGGCGCTGCAGAACGCGTCGTCGATCGCGGCGCTGTTCCTCACCACCGAGGCCGTCGTGGCGGACAAGCCGGAGAAGACCCCGGCCGCCCCGGCTGGTCCGGGTGGCGGGGACATGGACTTCTGAGTCCGGTTCCGACGCAGTAACGGGGCGGGCCGCGTCAGCGGTCCGCCCCGTTCGTCGTCAGGTGGGCAACGGGCGCTGGTTGCGCCGCTTCTGTGCCCGGTCGTACGGCGGGCGGAGCTGGATCGGCGCGTCGACCATCTCCAGCGGTTCCTCGATCTCCGCCTGCTGCTCGGCGCCGGCCATCTCCGCCAGTTGCTCGGCGTCGCCGTAGTCGAGCCGGTCGAACGGCAGTTGCCCGGGGAGTTCGCCGACCGGCTTCCAGGTGACGGGCTGGACGTCGTCGGTATGTTCGTCGTCCGTGGTCATGGCTGCCTCCTCTACCGAAACGGTAGGAGGCGCCGGTCAGCGCTGCGGGTGAATGGCGCTATCGGGATCTATATCCCATTCGCCCTTTATTGGGCTCCGAGCGACCTGCGGTACAGGAAGAAGACCCGCTCGATCCGGGCGCCCGCGCTGCCCGAGTAGAACGGCACCGGCCCCACCCAGCCGATCTGTGCCGCGTCGAGCCCGGCCGTCCGCTGGTCGCGCAGGCAGCGGCGGAGCAGCACCCCGCCGATCCCGGAGCCCTCGGCCGCCGGGGCGGTGCCCATCGGCCCGAACCAGCTCGGCCGACTCGATCCGTAGGCGGCGAAGCCGAGCACCTCGCCGTCCCGCTCCGCCAGGTGGCAGCCCGCTGCGTCCCGGCCGACCGAGCCGAGCAACTCCGCGTCCCAGGTGCCGCCGAAGGTGGACCGGGCGAACGCGGTCAGCGCCGGCAGGTCCGCCGGCCCGGCCCGGCGTACCGTGACGCCCTGGCCGGCCAGCCGCCGCTCGGCGGCCTCCGTCGACCGCAGCGCCGGCGACTCCTCGGAGGACAGGTCGGCGGTCATGTTCCACGCCGTCCGGTCCTGCCGGTACCCGAGCGCCAGCGCGGCGCAGACCGCCGGGGTGTACCGCACGTCGATGCCGGGCCAGGCGTAGTAGGGCGGGTTCCCGGCCAGCAGCACCTCGGCCGCGCCCAGCCCGGCGAGCGTCCGCTCGGCGTGCCCGAGCAGCGCCCGCCCGAGGCCCCGGCGCCGCGCGCCCGGCTCGACCGCCACCAGGTCCACGTGCCCGAGCCGCGGGTCGGTGGCGACCGAGCAGATCAGCACTCCGACCAGCGCCCCGTCCCGGTACGCGCCCAGCGCGACCACCGGCCGGTCCGCGGCGGCCCGGGTCCAGAGCGCGGCCACGATCTCGGCGGCCTCGGCCGCGTCCTCCGGCAGGTCCAGCGCCCGGCGGCACAACTGCACCACCGCCGGCGCCCGGTCGGCGGTCAGCTCGACGATCTCGGCGTCCATGGTGGCCGACCCTAGATCATCGGGTACCGGTGCGCGCAAGGGTCGCTCAGGACCGGGCGGCGCGGACGGCGGCGTACGCGTCGACCAGACCGGCGCCGGTGATGTTCCGGTCGCCCCCGCAGGCGTCCGCCGGGTCGCCGGAGGGGTGGCTGGCGGTGGCCGGGGTGGCCGTGTCGCGCAGGATCTGCCGGGTCCGGGGCAGGTCGCCGACGAGCGCCGGGTTCGCCGACCACATCAGCGCCACCACGCCGGCCACCTGCGGGGTGGCCATCGAGGTGCCGTCGAGCCGGGCGTACCCGCCGCCGGGCATCGCGGAGACGACCCCGGCGCCCGGTGCCACCAGGTCCGGCTTGGCCACGTCACCGGGCGCCGGACCGCGCGAGGAGAAGCTGGTGACCCACCGCTGCCGGTCCACCGCCCCCACGGTCAGCACCTCCGGGTACGGCGCGGGCGGGTCGTCGATCGACCCGCAGTACGGACCGGTGTTGCCGGCCGCGGCCACCACCAGGATGCCGGCGGCGTCCAGCGCCCGGGTGGCCGGCCGGAGCACCCGGGGGTCGCAGCCCTCGATCGCCGGGCAGCCCCACGAGTTGGTCAGGATGTCCGGCGCCCGGGCCGGGCGCCCGTCGGTGAACGGGTCCCCGCCGGGCGGGAACGGCGCCAGCATGAACTGGAGGCAGTCCAGGTAGTGGGCCGGGTTGCCGAGGTTGCGGTCGAGGTTGACGCAGCCCACCCACTGCGCGCCGGGGGCCACCCCGACGCCGCCCCGGCCCACCGCGCTGCCCACCGTGTGGGTGCCGTGCCCGCCCCGGTCGGCCGGGGCCCGGCTGCCGTTCCACGGGTCGTACCAGGAGTCGTCGCCGCCCCGGAAGCCGCCGGCCAGCGCCGGGTGCCCGCCGTCCACCCCGGAGTCGGAACTGCCCACCACGACGCCGGAGCCGTCGACCCCGAGCCGCGACCAGACCCGGTCCGCGCCGATCATCCGGATGTTCCACTCCGGACCGGTGGGGGCGGGGGCGGTGCCGCGGCTGACCCCGGCCGGCGCCGGCAACGGTCGCAGCCGCTGGCTGACCAGCACCCGGTCCACTTCCGGACGGCCGGCGAGCCAGGCCCGCACCGCCGGTCCGCCGGCCACCTCCACCGCGTTCACCAGGTAGTACGGGGTGTGCGGCAGCCGGAGCCGGCGCAGGTCCCGGCGCAGGCCGGCCTGGCTCCGGTCGGCGGTGGCGACCAGCCGCCGGTAGACCTCGGCCGCCCGGGCGTCCCGGCCGGCCCGGCCGGGGGTACCGGCCGGCAACCCGGTCAGGTCGGCCTGCTCGCGCAGCACCACCAGCAGCCGCTCGCCGTGCAGGCCGGGCTGGCCGGGGCCGGCGGCGACCACCCCGGTCGCCACCAGCAGGGTCACCGCGGCCACCGCGGCCACCCGCCGGCTCGGCGTGCGACCCCGGGCCAGCAGCACCCCGTACGCGACGGCGAGCAGGGCCGCGACGGCGAGTCCCGCGCCGGCGGCGGCCGCCACCCAGAACGGCACGTCGCGGGTGTCGGCGAGGATCAGGGTGATCTCTTCCGGGTCGGTGAAGGCCAGCGGGCCGAGCACGGTGAGCCCGACCAGCCAGCCGGCCGGGGCGCGGTCGGTGGCCCGGCCGACGCCCGGGCGGCGGGCCGCCGCCTGGAGGGCGGCCAGCGCGAAGCCGGCCGGCGGCAGGGTCAGCAGCAGCGGCAACTGCGCCCCGGACTGGCCGACCCCGGCGGCCACGAGCAGCAGCGCCACCCCGGCGACCAGCCCGCCGACCAGCACCAGCCGGGCCGGCCGGGGCGGCTCGCCGACCGCGAAGGGGGCCCAGAACCCGGCGTCCAGCAGTGTCCCGGCCAGCGCGCCGACGGTGGCCGCCGCCAGTGCGGCGAGCACGGTCTCCAAGGGCCCGCCGAGCGCGCCCAGCCAGACCCAGGGCAGCAGCAGGGCCAGCCCGGCGGCCGCCGCGAGCAGCGTGACCGGACCCGGCCGGTGTCGCCCGGCGGCTCCCGCCGCCTCGGGTCCCGTCCGAACCGGGACGCCAGCGGAGCCCGTCGGTGGCGGGCCGCTTCCCGGGCGTCGCCGGCGGCCCAGCCGGGCCAGCACGGCGGCGGCCAGCGCGGCGGCGCCGGCGAGCGCCGCGAGGTATACCTCGTGGTGCACCGGGGGGATGGCGCGGAGCAGCCCGAGCGCGGCGAGCACCAGCACCCCGGCCAGCCAGGCGCGGCCGGCGGTGCGGACCGCCGCCGAGCGGGGCAGCAGCGCCAGCAGCAGCGCGGGCGTGCCGACCAGCAGGACGGTCGACAGGCCCACCGCCGGCCAGAGCCAGACCACCCGGTCCAGCCCGCTGGCCAGCAGCACCTGGTCGGCCAGCCACCCGCCGGCCTGGGCGGGCACCGCGCAGCCGACGATCCAGCAGCCGGCCAGCGCGGCCGCCACCACCGGCCAGGGGCCGGGCCGGGGCGGCGCCGGCGGGGGCGGGGGCGGTGGCACGTACGGACCGGTGGGTGACGGGGGGCCGACCTCCATTCCCCAGACAGTACGGCCCGGACGTCGCCTGCCGTCCCACGGCCACGACGGTTACGGTGGACGGGTGCGCGACCCGAACGTGTCCCGATCCGTCGCCGGCCAGCTCTCCCCGGAGCGCCGCGTCGACGACCTGCGCCGGCTCCGGGCCGAGCGGTTCGACGTGCTGGTCATCGGGGGTGGCGTGACCGGTGCCGGCGCCGCCCTGGACGCCGCCTCCCGCGGGCTGAAGGTGGCCCTGGTGGAGGCCCGCGACTACGCCGCCGGCACCTCCAGCCGGTCCAGCAAGCTGATCCACGGCGGGCTGCGCTACCTGGAGCAGCTGGAGTTCCACCTGGTCCACGAGGCGCTCACCGAGCGCGGCCTGCTCGCCACCCGGCTCGCGCCGCACCTGGTCCGTCCGGTCCCGTTCCTGGTCCCGCTCCCCGCCGGCCGGGGCGTACGCGACCTGCCGGGCCGGCTCTTCCGCCGCTCCTACTACGGCGCCGGCGTGGCCACCTACGACGCCTTCGCCGGCGTCTTCGGTGGCGGCCGGGGCATGCCGCTGCACCGCCACCTGACCCGGGAGGGGGCGCGCCGAATCTTCCCCAGCCTGAAACCCGACGGGCTGGCCGGTGCCATCCGCTACTACGACGGGCAGGTCGACGACGCCCGGCTGGTGGTCACCCTGGCCCGCACCGCGGCCAGCCTGGGAGCGACCGTGGTGAGCAGCGCGCGGGCAGTCGGCTTGATCCGGCAGGCCCGCGAGGTGACCGGGGTCCGGGTGCGCGATCTGGAGGCGCCCGCCGGTTCACCGGACGCCGAGTTCGAGGTCCACGCCCGCACCGTCATCGCCGCGACCGGGGTGTGGAGCGACGACATGTCGCGGATGCTCAACGACGTCGGGCTGCGCCCCGGCATCCGGGTACGCGCCTCCAAGGGCGTGCACCTGGTGGTGCCCCGTTCGGCGATCACCGGCGAGACCGGGCTGATCCTGCGTACCGCGACCAGCGTGCTCTTCGTCATCCCGTGGGGCGGGCACTGGATCATCGGCACCACGGACACCGACTGGCGGCTCGACCGCTCCCACCCGGCCGCCTCCGCCCGGGACATCGACTACCTGCTCCAGCAGGTCAACGCGGTGCTGGACCGGCCGCTCACCCGGGACGACATCGAGGGCGTCTACGCCGGGCTGCGACCGCTGCTGGCCGGCGAGGCCGACTCCACCTCCAAGCTGTCCCGGGAGCACGCGGTCTTCGAGCCGATGCTGGGGCTGCTGCTGGTCGCCGGCGGCAAGTACACGACGTACCGGGTGATGGCCTCGGACGTGGTGGACCGGGCCGCCCGCCGGCTCGGCGGCGCACGCCCGTCGCGCACCGCCGACCTGCCGCTGCTCGGCGCGGACGGCTACGCCGCGATGTGGCGGGACCGCGCCGACCTGGCCCGCCGGCACGGCGTCCCGGTCGGCGTGGTCGAGCACCTGCTGGAGCGCTACGGCACCCTCACCCTGGACCTGCTCGCGCTGATCGACGCCGACCCGCTGCTCGCCTCTCCGCTGGCCGGCGCGCCGGAGTACCTGGCCGCCGAGGTGACCTACGCGGCGCGGGCCGAGGGCGCGCTGCACCTGGAGGACGTGCTCACCCGCCGAACCCGGATCTCCTTCGAGACCAGCCACCGGGGCCTGGAGTCGGCCGAGCACGCCGCCGAACTGATGGGCGGGGTGCTCGGCTGGGACGCCGCGACCCGGGCCCGCGAGGTGGAGCACTACCGCGCCCGGGTGGCCGCCGAGCGGCAGTCCCAGGAGATGCCGGACGACGTGGCCGCCGACGCGGCCCGGCTGGGTGCGCCCGACGTCCGCGGCTTCGTCGCCGACCGGGGACCCGGCGGGGACGCGGCCGAAGTCCCCTCGTCGTCGCGGTGACCGAACCGGCCGGTAACGTTACGTAACGATTGGTCCGCTCGGCGGGTATCCGGCGCTACCTACGGTGGGGTAGGTTGCGGCGCGTGGTTCCCGTATTCCGGTCATGTCTGGTTTCGCTCTCCGTCGCCGCGCTGCTGGCCGTCAGCCTCGCCGGCTGCTCGCTGCCCGGCAACGCCGACGACGAGCCGGCGGCCCGGCCGGCCGACTCGGCACCGGCGCAGCCCGGGCTGGGCGGCGCGGCGACGATCGGCAAGGGCCAGGTCACCCTGTTGCAGAAGCTCGGCTCCGGCGGCCCGCTGCGCACGCTCAACGTGGAGCCGGACGGCCGGTGGGAGTGCGTCGACTGCGCCGGTGACGGGGTGACCTCGGCGGGCGCGCTCAACGCCGAGCAGGTGCAACGGCTCCGGGTGCTGCTCGACGATCCACGACTGCCCCAGGAGACCGACCAGGCCCGGCAGTACCGGGTGAGCTGCATCGACGCGCTCACCTCCAGCCTGCTCACCTCGGTCGGCACGATCACCACCCAGGACTGCCCGGGCGAGGAGCAGCCGCTGGTCGGGTACGAGATCCTGCTGCTGCTCACCCAGGCCACCCCCGCCGAGCCCACGGCCTGACCGGCGCCCGCCGGCGCGGGCACCGTGAGGGGTCAGAGCACCTTGCCGGGGTTCAGCAGGCCGGTCGGGTCGAGCGCGGCCTTGACCGCCTGGTGCACCCGGACGCCCACCGGGCCGATCTCGCGGGCCAGCCAGTCCCGCTTGAGCAGGCCCACCCCGTGCTCGCCGGTGCAGGTGCCGCCCAGCTCCAGGCCGAGCCGCATGATCTCGTCGAAGGCGCGCCGGCCGCGTTCCAGGCTCGCCGGGTCGGCCCGGTCGACCACGATGTTCGGGTGCATGTTGCCGTCCCCCGCGTGCCCGACCACGCCGATCGGCACCTCGCACTCGGCCGCGATCCGGGCCACCCCGTCCAGCAGCGCGGCCAACGACCCGCGGGGCACCGCCACGTCGTCGATGACCAGCCCTCCGTTGCCGGCCGGGAAGGCGTCCGCGGCGAACTTCTCCATCGCCGGATGGGCCAGCCGGCGGGCCTGCAACAGCGCCGCCGCCTCCACCGTGTCGGTGGCCGCGTAGACCTCGTCGGCGCCGGCCGCCGCGCACACCTCGGCCAGCGCGGCCAGGTCGTCGGCGGCCCGGGCGCCGGTGTCGGCGGCGGCCAGCAGCAGCGCCTGGGCGTCGGTGCGCAGTCCCATCGGCCGGTACGCCTCGATGGCCCGCAGGTGGGTCTGGTCGAGCAGTTCCAGCAGGCTGGGGGAGAGGCCCCGGGCGGCGATCCCGGCCACCGCGTCGCCGGCCGCCGCGGTGGAGGGGAAGACCGCGACCAGGGTCAGCGACCCGGCCGGCGCGGGGCGCAGCGCCACGGTCACCTCGGTGATGATCCCGAGGGTGCCCTCCGAGCCGACGAAGAGCCGGGTGAGGTCGTAGCCGGCGACTCCCTTGGCGGTACGCCGGCCGGTGCGCAGCACCTCGCCGGAGGCGAGCACCACCTCCAGGCCGAGCACGTACTCGGTGGTGACGCCGTACTTGACGCAGCACATGCCGCCCGCGTTGGTGGCGACGTTGCCGCCGATGGTGGAGGACTCCCAGGAGCCCGGGTCGGGCGGGTACCAGAGGCCCTGCTCGGCCACCGCGGCGGCCAGTGTGGCGTTGACCACCCCCGGCTGGAGCACCGCGATCCGGCTCACCGGGTCGATCTCCAGGATGGCGTCCAGCGCGACCGTGCTCAGCACCACCGCGCCGTCGACCGCGTTCGCCGCGCCCGCCAGCCCGGTCCGCGCCCCCTGGGGCACCACCGGTACGCCGTGCCGGGCGGCCGCCCGGACCACCGCGGCCACCTGCTCGGTGCTGCGCGGCCGGGTGACCACCAGCGGCGTGCCGGCGGCGCAGAGATCGGCCTCGTCCCGCTCGTGCATCCGGAGCAGGTCCGGGTCGGTCAGCACCGCGTCGTCGCCGAGCGCGGCCCGCAGGTCGTCGAGCAGGGGGGAACCGGCCATGCGGGGAAGGCTACGGTCGCCGTCGGGCGATCATCAACCGGCCCGGAGCGGGTTAGATTGGCCGCCATGCTGTATCTGGACCGGCCCGGCTGGCCGTGGCGCGGGCGGCTCTGGTCGCATCTGGTCAGCGACGTCTCCCTCGCCGAGCTGCACGTCTTCGCCGAGATGCTGGGCGTGCCGCGCCGCGGGTTCGACCGCGACCACTATGACATCCCGGCCGAGCGGTTCGCGGCGGCGGTCTGGCTGGGCGCCCGGGTGGTGCCGAGCCGGGAACTGGTGCGGCTGCTCCGCGCGGCCGGTTTGCGCCGGCCGAAGCACCTGGTCAGGTCGGCTCCGGGCCGGTCAGCGCGGCCAGCTCGCGGGTGAGGTTCGCCCGGGCGGCGGCCTCCCAGCGGCGGGCCAGCGGGGGCAGCCGGAACAGCGCCGGCAGGGCCAGCAGGCCGGTGAGCACCCGGGCCCGCCCGGCCCGGAACGCCGGCTCGGGCACGTGTGCGTACTCCCGGCGGACCGCGGCGGCGTAGGCGTCGTACGTCGGCGGCGGCGTGGCCAGGACGGCCAGGTCGGCGTCGCAGAGCAGGGCCCCGTCGGCGTCGGCCGGGTCCACCGCGTGCCCGGCGGTGAGCAGCACCAGCCGGCGGACCTCGGCCACCGCGCCGGCCGGCAGCCCGAGCCCGGTGAGCAGGGCCCCGGCCAGCGCGGCGCTGTTCCGTTCGTTGGCGTCCCCCGGGGCGCGGGGGTCGTAGACCGCGTCGTGGCACCAGGCGGCCAGGCGGACCAGGTCGGGCCGGCCGGCCAGCGTCGCGTACGCGTCCACGACGTCCAGCACCGCGGTCAGGTGCCGCGGCGTGTGGTAGCGCCGGTGCGGCTCCCGCCAGCGGGCCAGCAGTTCCTCCCCGGCCGCGGTCAGCGCCGGGCCGTCGAGCACCCCGGAGCCCCGCGCCGCCGCCCGCCACCGGTCGATCAGTTCCGCCACCCGGACGAGTCTGCCGCAGATCGCCGAAGGCGAGGATTCACCCGCGATGCTCCGGGTAGTCCCGGCCATGCCCATGTCCCGGCACCGAACCCGCTCGCTGCTGCGCCGGGTCGTGTTGCACCGGCGGAGAGAAGACCCGGACGCGCCGCGGGTGCAGGAGGCCATGGAGGAGCTGCGGCACCGCAGCAAGGCCACCCTGCACGACCGGCTGCACCGGGTGCGGTTGGCGATGGGACTGGCCCTGCAGGCCGGCGTGGCCGCCGGGTTGTCCTGGCTGGCGGCGCACGAGTTGCTGGGCAACCCGCAGCCGGTCTTCGCCCCGATCTCCGCGGTGGGCACGCTCGCGGTCTCGGTGGGGCAGCGGTTCCGCCGGACCGTCGAGCTGATCATCGGCGTGGCGATCGGCGTCGCCCTCGGCGACTTCCTGATCTACCTGCTCGGCACCGGACCGTGGCAGCTCGGGCTGGTGGTCACGCTGGCCGTCATCCTGACGGTCTTCGCCGGCGCGAGCGTGGGCATCGTCATCCAGGCCGCCGCCACCGCGGTGCTGATCGTCACCCTGAGCCCGACCACCGAGAACCTGGAGATACCCCGGTTCGTGGACGCGTTCGTCGGTGGCGGGATCGCCCTGCTGGTGACCGCGATCCTGCTGCCGCTCAACCCGCTACGCGTGATCAACCGGGCCGCCCGGCCCGCGCTGGACCTGCTCGCCGCCCAGTTGGACACCACCGCCGAGGGACTGCGCGACCGGGACCGTGAGCGGGTCCAGCGGGCGCTGGAGCGGCTCCGCAACAACAAGGAGGAGCTGGCCACCTTCACCGAGGCGATCGAGGGGGCGAAGGAGACCGTCACCCTCTCGCCGGCCCGCTGGCACCGGCGCGACGAGCTCACCCACTACGCCGAGGCGGCCGACCCGATCGACCGGGCGATGCGCAACAGCGGCACCCTGATCCGCCGGGCGGTCACCCTGATCGAGGACGAGGAGCCGGTGCCGGAGCCGATGCCGGACGCGGTCGCCCACCTCGCCGAGTCGGTCCGGCTGCTCAAGCAGGAGTTCGCCGCCGGGGAGGAGCCGCAGAAGGCCCGGGAACGCTCGCTGCGTGCGGTCAGCGAGGCCGGCCGGGCGTACGCCGAGGGCGTCGGCTTCTCCGGCAGCGTGGTGATCGCCCAGGTGCGTACCGCCGCCAGCGACCTGATGGTGGCCTCCGGCATCAGCCAGGAGGACGCGAACCGGTTGGTCCGGCAGTCCTTCGGCGACCGGGACCAGGCCACCGGCGAGACCGAGCCGGAGCCCGCCCCGAAACCACCGACCGCCCCGCCGTTGGGCTGACCCGACGCCCGCTGCCCCGCCGCCGGGAGTCGGGCCCGGTGGCGGGCGCCGGTGGGCGGTCGCGGCTCAGCCGAGGGTGGCCAGCGCGGCGAGCAGGGCGTCCACGTGCCCGGCCGTGCTGCCCAGGCCGATGCTGGCCCGCAGGGCGGTCGGCGGCAGGTCCCGCCGTCCGCTGCGGGTCGCCGCCTCGCCGAGCAGCCGGCGGGCCAGCGGATGGGCGCAGAAGAGGCCGTCGCGGACGCCGATGCGGTGCTCCCGGGCGAGATCGGCCGCGACCGCCGCGGAGTCCCGGCCGGCCACCACGAACGACACGATGCCGACCCGCGGCGCCTCCGGGCCGAAGGTGCGCAGCTCCACCACGTGCGGCAGCGCCGCGATGCCGTCCCGCAGCCGGGCCAGCAGCTCCTGCTCCCGGTGATGCAGCGCGGCCCGGTCGGCGTCGGCGAGGGCGTCGCAGACCGCCGCCAGGGCCACCGCGCCGAGCAGGTTCGGGGTGCCCGCCTCGTGCCGCGCCGGGCCGGTCGCCCACCGTACGTCGTGGGTGGCCGCCCCGACGTGGCTGGTCGCGCCCCCGCCGGCCAGGTACGGCGGTGCGGCGTCCAGCCAGTCGCCCCGGCCGATCAGCACCCCGGCGCCGAACGGGGCGTACAGCTTGTGCCCGGAGACCGCGAGGTAGTCCACGTCGAGAGCGAGCAGGTCCACCGGGGCGTGCGGGGCGAGCTGCGCGGCGTCCACCGCGATCCGGGCGTGGTGCCGCCGGGCGATCCGGGCCAGCTCGGCCACCGGCCAGCGCTCCCCGGTCACGTTGCTCGCCCCGGTCACCGCGACCAGCACCGGCAGGGCGGGGCTGGCGTCCCGGCGCAGCTCGCCGAGGGCGGCGTCCAGCGCGCGGACCGCCTCGCCCGGGCCGGCCGGCACCGGCAGCCGGACCGAGCCGCGGGGCCAGGGCAGCAGGTTGGCGTGGTGCTCGCCGGCGAAGGTCACCACCGTGGTCCCGGCCGGCAGCGCCCGGGCCAGCAGGTTCAGCGCGTCGGTGGTGTTGCGGGTGAAGACCACGTGGTCGTCGGTGCGGGCGCCGAAGAAGTCGCCGACGGTCTGCCGGGCCCGCTCGTAGGCGAGCGTGCAGCGGCGCGACAGCGCCCCGGCGCCGCGGTGCACGCTGGCGTACCAGGGGAGCAGCTCGGCCACGGCGTCGGCCGCGGCCCGCGCGCACGGCGCGGTGGCCGCGTAGTCCAGGTTGATCTCGCCCGGCACGCCGAGCACGTCCAGCCGGGCCGGCGGGAGCGCGGTCGGGGTGCGGTGCGACGGGGGTACGAGGGTGACGGTCATGGCACGACCTCCGGGTCCAGGGACCCCGGCGGGCGCAGGGCGGGGTCCGCGCTTGCCCGGCACGCGGATCGGGCCGGGCCCGGTCATCACCCGGGGCACCCCACCGCGAACCTCGACGAGGGTTGCCGGCCAGCAAGCCGGGGCTTGACGCTGGCGCTCGTGACCTGTCGGCAGCATAGCGGCCGCCGATGCGCCCGGACCAGCGGGCCGGGGATGACTACGCTGACCGCATGGCCGACACCCCGCCCGGCGCACCGCAGCCGCCGTCGCCCACCGCGCCCGCCGTCGCCGTCGTGCCCGGCCGCGCCCCCGGGATGCCGCTGCGCCGGCTGGGCTGGCGGCGGTTCCTCGTGCTGGCCATGGTGGTCCTGCTCATCGCCGCCTGTGCGGTCTTCATGGTCTTCACGCTGGGCGAGAGCCTCGGCGCCGAGGCGCTGCTGATCGGCGTGGTGGCCGCGATCCTGCCGGTGCCGGTGCTGGTGGCCTGCTTCCTCTGGCTCGACCGGTACGAACCGGAACCGCTCAAGTACCTGATCTTCTGTTTCGCCTGGGGGGCGTTCGTCTCCACGGCCGCCTCGCTGACCGTGAACGAACTCTCCGCCGGTCTCTTCACCGACCAGGGCCTGCCGACCGCGCTCACCGGGGTGCTGGTCGCGCCGTTCATCGAGGAACTGACCAAGGCGCTCGGGCCGATCCTGCTGCTGGTGTTCCGGCGCCGGGAGTGGTCCGGGATCACCGACGGCCTGGTCTACTGCGGGCTCTCCGCGATCGGCTTCGCGATGGTGGAGAACATTCTCTACCTGGGCGGCTACGGCTACGCGACGGGCGTGGAACGGTACGGCCCGGCGACCGGGGCGCAGCAGGTCATCGCGATCTTCATCGTCCGGATCCTGCTCTTCGGCTTCGCCCACCCGCTGTTCACCTCGATGACCGGGGTCGGCCTGGGCATCGCCGCCCGGACGGCGGACCGGCGGGTCCGCTTCCTCGCCCCGATCGCCGGCCTGCTGCTGGCGATGATGCTGCACGGCACCTGGAACCTGCTGCCGACCCTCACCCAGGCCACCGGCCAGGCGCTGATCATGCTGTACGGCTTCATCGGGGTGATGGTGCCGATCTTCTTCGGCATGGTCGGTCTGGCGGTGTGGCTGCGCTCCTGGGAGGGGCGGCTCACCGAGCGCACCCTGCCCGACTACGTCCGCGCCGGCTGGCTCACCCCGCCGGAGGTGGCGGCGCTGAGCAGCCTCGGGCGCCGGCACGCGGCCCGGGTGTGGGCCCGCCGGGTGGCCGGCGACGCCGGGGTGAAGGCGATGCGCGGCTACCAGTTCGCGGCGACCCGGTTGGCGCTGCTGCGCGACGGTGCGCTACGCGGCCTGGACCGCCGGCCGGTGGACCGGGAACGGACCGCGCGGGAGGAACGGGAGCTGCTCGACGCGATCAGCGCGTACCGGGCGTTCTTCGTGGGAAGGGATCCGCAGGCCCCGGCCGGGGTCTGGGACGGGCACCGCTACCACCTGCGCTTCCCGGACGGCTCCCAGCGGCCGGTGGAGGCGCCCGACGAGCCGGTGGTGCCGATCCCGGTGGTGCTGGCCCCGCCGCCGCCCCCGGTCTTCCCGGCCGGCTACGGCCCGCCCGGCTGGCACGGCCCGCGGCCGGCCGCGCCGTGGCCGTCCGGGCACCCCTGACGCCGGCGCCGGGCGGCGCCCCGGCCGGCCGGTCCCACGGCGGCGGGCCGGGCGGCGCCGGGCCGGTCAGGTCATCAGGCTGGTGAGGAAGTCACCGAAGCCCTGGAACATGGCCATCAGCGCGGCCCCGATCGACTTGAACATCTCCGCCGCGCCCTCCGGCCGGAACGCCATGAAGTAGATCAGGAACGCGACGAAGCCCCAGAGCAACAGCTTCTTCACCAGTTCCGGCATCGTCCCTCCCCAGGGCCGGTGGTGCGGCTGGCTTCCCGGCGGGGGGCGGTACAAACGAGCCCGGTGGCGTCGGCGGCGCGATCGCGTCCGGCGTCGCCGGCGCCGTCAGCGGCGTGGCCGACGCGGGCAGGGCCGGCGGAACGGGCGGCGGGCGGGCCTGGTCAGAGGTAGAGGCCGGTGGAGTCGTTCTCCACCCGCTCGGCGGCGACGGCGTGCACGTCACGCTCGCGCAGCAGCACGTAGCCGCGGCCGTGCAGTTCGACCTCGGAACGGTCGTCGGGGTCGAAGAGCACCCGGTCGCCGGAGACGATGGAGCGGACGTTCGGCCCCACCCCGACCGCGGTGGCCCAGGCCAGCCGCTTGCCCATGGCGGCCGTCGCGGGGATCACGATGCCGGCGGTCGAGCGGCGCTCGCCCTCGCTCCCCTCCATCCGCACCAGCACGCGGTCGTGCAGCAGCCGGATCGGCAGGCCGGAGTCGAGATTCTGGTCGGCGGTCACGCCGGAGACGCTACCGTGTCCGGGTCGGCCGGCCGCCGGTGGTTACGCCGCCTGACGCCGGGGCACTGGGTGGCGGAACTGCCCTACGGTGACGTGGTCAGGCGTATCCTGTGCGACCTGACGCCGTGGACGGGCCGGTTCTTCTGTCAGGAGGTGCGCTTGAGCCGCTTCGAGCGGGTACGCGGACGGCTCCGCCGCGCGTACGAGTCGAGACGCGAATCGGTGCGCTCCGACCGGACCAGGCCCACGGCGGTTCCCGAACCGGCCGAGGTGGCCACCCCGGCCGCGCCCGGACCGGCCGCCCCGGCGTCGGCGACGGTGGTCGGGGCGGAGCCGCCGGGCGCGATGCACACCTCCACCTCCAGCCGGGACGACGCCGACGTACCGCACGCGCTGCGGATCGCCGCCGCCTGGTCCTGGCGGCTGATCGTGATCGGCGCCGTGGCCTGGGCGCTGCTGAAGATCGTCGGCACCATCCGGATCGTGATCATCCCGCTCGCCGTCGCGCTGCTGCTCTCCGCGCTCCTCGCGCCCGCGGTCGGCTGGCTGCTGCGGGCCCGGCTGCCCCGGTCGCTGGCGACCGCGGTGGTGCTGGTCGGCGGGCTGGCCGCGGTGATCGGCACGCTGACCCTGGTGGTGAACGAGTTCATCCAGGGCGTGCCGGAGCTCAGCGAGAAGTCCTCGCAGGGGGTCCGGCAGATCCAGAACTGGCTGAAGACCGGCCCGCTGCACCTCTCCGACGGTCAACTCGACCGCTACATCGACGAGGGGCAGCAGTGGATCAACAACAACACGGAGAAGTTCACCAGCGGTGCGCTCTCCACCGCGGCCACCCTGGCCGAGGTGCTCACCGGCACCCTGCTGGTGCTCTTCGCGACCTTCTTCTTCCTCCGTGATGGCAACAAAATCTGGCGTTTCCTGGTCCGGTTGCTGCCGGTGGCGGCGCGCTGGAAGGTCGACGACGCCGGCCGGGCGGCCTGGGGGACCCTGGTCGCCTACGTGCGGGCGACCGTGCTGGTCGCCTTCATCGACGCCGTCGGCATCGGCATCTTCCTGGTCATCTTCGACATCCCGTTCGCCTTCCCGCTCGCCGCGCTGGTCTTCCTCGGGGCGTTCATCCCGATCGTCGGCGCCACCCTCTCCGGCGGCGTCGCGGTGCTGGTCGCGCTCGTCGACAGCGGCCCGGTAACCGCGCTGATCATCCTGGGCGCCGTGATCGGGGTGCAGCAGCTGGAGGGGCACGTGCTCCAGCCGCTGATCATGGGCCGGGCGGTGGCCATCCACCCGCTCGCGGTGATCATCGGTATCGCCGCCGGGGTGGTCCTCGCCGGGATCACCGGGGCGCTCGTCTCGGTGCCGCTGATCGCCGTGCTGAACACCGCGGTCCGCCGGCTCGCCGCCCGTACCGTCCCGGACACCCCGCCCGACGCCGTGGTCGTCGCCTCCCACGCCCCCTGACCCCCCGCGCCTCCCACCCGCACCCCGCACCCGCACCCCGCACCCGCACCCCGCACCCGCACCCCGCACCCGCACCCCGCACTCGCGCCTCGCACGCTCGATGCGCCGGCGCACCCGCGCGCCGTCACCCGCTCCTCAAGATCCGCGCAATTTCCCTGAAAGAGTGGCCTCCCGCGCCCGGGAGACCACTCTTTCCCTGATGTTGCGCGGATCTTCGGGCGCGACGCCGGACGGCGCGGCGCGGGGTTCGGAGTCAGGACTTGGCGAGGCGTTCGAGGGCGCCGCGGGCGACGTCGGAACGGGTGGTGTACCAGAACGGCGGGAGCGAGCGGCGCAGGAACGGGCCGTAGCCGCGGGCCGTCTCCAGCCGGGAGTCGAGCACCGCCACCACGCCCCGGTCGCCGTGCGCCCGGATCAACCGGCCGACGCCCTGTGCCAGCCGGACCGCGGCGATCGGCACGCTGACCGCGGCGAAACCGGACCCGCCGTTGGCGTCCACGGCGGCGGCCCGGGCGGCGGCCAGCGGCTCGTCGGGGCGGGGGAAGGGCAGCCGGTCGATGACCACCAGCTGGCACGCGTCGCCCGGCACGTCCACCCCCTGCCAGAGCGACATCACTCCGAACAGGCAGCTGGAGCGCTCCTCGCGGAACCGGCGGACCAGCAGCGGCAGCGCCTCCTCGCCCTGCAACAGCACCGGCAGGTCGGTCCGCGCCCGCACCAGCTCCGCCGCCTGCTGCGCGGCCCGCCGCGAGGAGAAGAGCCCGAGCGTACGGCCGCCGAGCGCGCCGACCAGCGCGAGCAGTTCCTCGCCGGCCGCGTCGGGCAGGCCGGAGACGCTGGGCCGGGGCAGGTGCGCGGCGACGTAGAGGATGCCCTGCCGGGCGTAGTCGAACGGCGAACCGACGTCCAACGCCCGCCAGCCCGGCCCGCCGGCCACTGGACCGCTCGCGGCCTCCGCCGCCTGCGCGGGCGGCCCCGACCGGGCCGGCCCGCCGTCCGCCGCGCCGCCCGTGGCGGCCCCCCGGCCGGAGCGTCCGGTCGAGGTGGCGAGGGCCGCGGCGGCCGGTGACGGTGGCGACGGCGGCGGGGCGTCCAGCCCCAGCGCCCGGGCCACCGTGTCGAACCGGCCGCCCAGCGCCAGCGTCGCCGAGGTGGCGACCACGGTGCGGTCCTCGTACAGGTGGGTGGCGAGGGTGCCGGCGACCGAGAGGGGCGCGACCACCAGCGCGCGGCGACCGCTGTTGTCGTTCTTCTCCACCCAGGCGACGTCGTGGTCGGCCTCCTCCAGCAGCCGCTGCGCCGTGCCGTTGAGCTCGTCGAGCACGGCCTTGGCCTGCTGCTTGCGCACCGGGTCGGGGTCGTCGGCCTTGATGTCGCCGATCGCGTCGAGCGCCGCGCGGGTGGCCGAGTCGAGCAGGGTGCACGCCTCGCGCAGCGGGCCGGGCAGGCCGGTGGTGATCCGCCCGGCGGGAGCCTCGGCGAGCCCCACCGCCAGGGCGTCGCCGGCCGCGGTGAGCGCGTCGGCGGTCTCCGGCCGCAGCAGTGGACGGGCCCGCCGGGTGGACCGGTCGATCAGCTCCGGCACCAGCTCGGCCTGGGCCGCCGAGGAGACCCGGTCGGCCAGCTCGTGCGCCTCGTCGACGACGAGGAGCTTGTGCGGCGGCACGATCTGCCGGCCGGCGAGCATGTCCACCGCGAGCAGGCTGTGGTTGGTGACCACGATGTCCGCCTCCCGGGCGCGGGCCCGGGACGCCTCGGCGAAACACTCGGTGCCGAACGGGCAGCGGGACGCCCCGACGCACTCCCGGGCCGGCATCGAGACCAGCCGCCAGGCCTGGTCGTCGACGCCCGGGTCCAGCTCGTCCCGGTCACCCGTGTCGGTCTCCGTCGCCCAGTCGCGCAGGCGCTGGATCTGCTTGCCCAGCCGCCCCGCCTCGCCGAGCCACCGGGTGCCGCCGCCTCCGGGGCGCGGCGCCGGGGCGTCGAAGAGGGTGTCCTCCGGCTCCTCCTCGGTGGAGTTGTCCAGCCGGGCCAGGCAGAGGTAGTGGTGCCGCCCCTTGAGCACCGCGAAGGTGGGTCGCCGGCCGAGCAGCGGGGTGACCGCGTCCGCCAGCCGGGGCAGGTCGTGGTCGACCAGCTGGGACTGCAACGCCAGGGTGGCGGTGGAGACCACCACGGGCCCGTCCACGGTGAGCGCCGGCGTCAGGTAGGCCAGCGACTTGCCGGTGCCGGTGCCGGCCTGCACCAGCAGGTGTTCGCGGGCCTCGACGCACTCCTCGATCGCCGCCGCCATCTGCTGCTGCCCGGGTCG
Organism: Micromonospora sp. R311; assembly: GCF_056780015.1. Classification (NCBI taxonomy): domain Bacteria; kingdom Bacillati; phylum Actinomycetota; class Actinomycetes; order Micromonosporales; family Micromonosporaceae; genus Micromonospora; species Micromonospora sp. R311. The sequence continues at coordinate 116,764 of NZ_JBSWCE010000007.1, read as the reverse complement.
GGCGGCCCCGCCGGGGACCGCGCCCACCGCGGCGGCGAGCAGCTCGGTGGCGCTCGGCCGCCCGCTCCGGCGCCGGCCGCCGGCGCGGGTCGACGGTACGGCGGAACCGGCGGCGGTGCGGGGCGGGGTCACCGTGCGACGGTACCGGTCCGCGCCGACAGCGGCCGGGGGGATCCGCCCCGTGGCGAGGTAACGGTACGGACTCTCCGAGGGCGTCCGGTTACTTCCCGTGCGACGACGCCTGGGCGGTATCGGTTAGGGTGCGACTCATGCCGAGCGACGTGGTCCGCGTGATCTACCGCAAGTACGACGGCAGCGCCCACCGCGACTACCCGGCCCGTCGGCTGACCGAGGACGACCTCGGCGTCTGGCTCGGGGTGACCGCCGGCACCAAGTCCGTCTACCACGGCCGGCCGTCGGTGGAGCAGATCCCGTTCGTGCTCCTGGTGCCGCACCACGCCTGGTGGACCGGCATGTTCAACCCGCCCCCGCGGACCAGCGAGGTCTACTGCGACATCGCCAGCCCGGCCCGCTGGGAGAACGACGACACCGTCCACCTGATCGACCTCGACCTGGACGTGGTGCGCCGGCGCGCCACCGGGGCGGTCGAGCTTCGCGACGAGGACGAGTTCGCCGAGCACCGGGCCCGGTTCGGCTATCCGGACGACGTGGTCGCCGAGGCGGAGGCCGCCGCCCGCTGGCTCTTCGGCGCGCTCGGCGACGGCACCGAGCCGTTCGCCACCTCGTACCGGAAGTGGCTGGCCCTGGTGGTCTGAGCCGGCGGCCCCACGCCGCCCGTCGCCGCCGGCCGCGACCAGCCGGGCGGCCGGCGTCACCAGCGGGGCGGCCAGGTGTCGTCCGGGCCGAGCGACGGCAGGTCGGCCACCTTCTCCGGGTTGAGCTGGTTGAAGATCCCGGTCACCCGGCCCTCGTGCACCGCCAGCGCGACCACCAGCCGCAGCGGGCGGCCGTCGGAGTACACGGTCTCCAGCTGCAACCCGAGCGCCCCGTCGACCAGCACCGGGCGGGCCCGCAGGGTGCCGGCGTAGCGGCCGGCGCGGCCGAAGAGGCCCCGGGTGAACCGGGCCACCGCGTCCGCGCCGACGACCGGACGGCGGGCCGCCGGGAAGTGGCCGCCGCTGTCGCCGAGCAGCACCACGTCCGGGGCGAGCACCTTGACCAGCTCGGCCAGCTCACCCGACTCGGCGGCGGCCACGAACGCGGCGAGCACCCGCCGCTGCTCGGCGGGGTCCGCCGTGTGCCGGGGCACGTCCGGCGCGTTGACCGCGCGCCGGGCCCGGGAGGCCAGCTGGCGGGCCGCCACCTCGGTGATGCCGAGCACCTCGGCGACCCGGGCGAACGGCAGGGCGAAGACGTCGTGCAGCACGAAGGCGACCCGCTGCTCCGGCCCGAGCCGCTCCAGCACCACCATCAGGGCGGTGCCGACCTGCTCGGTGCGGACCGCCCGCTCGGCCGGGTCCGGCGCGTAGCCGTCGGCGCTCGGCCCCTGGCCGAGCGGGGTCACCACCGGCTCCGGCAGCCACTGGCCGGGGTACGCCTCCCGGCGGACCCGGGCGGACCGGAGCACGTCGAGGCAGATCCGGGCGCAGGTGGTGGTCAGCCAGGCGCCGAGGTGACCGATCTCGGCGCGGGCGGCCGGATCGGCGAGCGCGCCCGCGTACCGCAGCCAGGTCTCCTGCACGGCGTCCTCGGCCTCGCTTCGGCTGCCCAGCATCCGGTACGCGACCGCCAGCAGCCGCCCCCGCTCGGCTTCGAACTCCGTCGCCAGATCCCGCACCCGTGCCCCCTCCCGGACCGTCCCCGCCGACCGCGCACATTCTCCCGCGCCACCCGGCCCGCGCGTCACGCGCCCGCCGGGCAGTTCCGGGCGGGGTGCCCGCGAAGGGTACGAACCAGCCTGTTCCGCCCACCGTAGGCGGGTGGTCCATGAGCTGGACGCCGCTCGGCGGGCGCCGGCCGCGGGGGTGGGTGATGATCCGGGGATGAGCGCGGGTGCGGACGTGGAGGGTGAGGTCGTCGCGCCGGGGGGCGGCGGGATGCGGAAGCTGCTGCGGGCGGCGCCGGGCGGGCCGGTCGAGCTGGGGTCGATCGATCCCCGGTCGACCCCGGGGCTGCCCGGGCCGGAGGTGACCGGCGAGCACCGCAGGGGCTGGGCCCGGGGCCAGGTCGAGCTGGTCGGCGCGGAGCTGGGCCGGCAGCAGGAGATGATCTTCGCCGACGCCACGGTCCGGCCGGCGGGCGCCGGGCACCGGCTGCTGCTGGTGCTCCAGGCGATGGACTGCGGCGGCAAGGACGGCGCGATCAAGCGGGTCGCCGGCGCAATGAACCCGCTGGGCCTGCACATCCGCTCCTTCGGCCCGCCCACCGCCGAGGAGTTGCGGCACGACTTCCTGTGGCGGATCCGCCGCGCGCTGCCGCCGCCCGGGTACGTGGGGATCTTCAACCGCTCGCACTACGAGGACGTGCTGGTCGCCCGGGTGGAGTCGCTGGTGCCGGAACCGGTCTGGCAGGCCCGGTACGACGAGATCAACGCCTTCGAGCGGGAGCTGGCCGGCGCCGGGGTGACCCTGGTCAAGGTGATGCTGCACATCTCGTACGCGGAGCAGGGTGAGCGGCTGCTGGACCGGCTGGCCGACCCGCGCAAGCACTGGAAGTACAACCCGGCCGACGTCGACGCCCGAGCCCGTTGGGACGACTACCAGGCCGCGTACGCGGAGGCGTTGAGCCGCTGCGGCACGGCGGCGGCCCCCTGGTACGTGGTGCCGGCCGATCGCAAGTGGTACCGGGACTGGGCGTTGGCGCACCTGCTCCGGGAGACGTTCGACACACTCCAACTCGGGTATCCGCCAGCCGGTTTCGACGTGCGGCACGAACGGGAGCGGCTGCTGGGATCTGAGGGATCGCCGCAGGTGAACGGCAGGTGAACGAACGATGAATGCGGCCTGGCCGGGGGTGGGCCGGCGCATTCGCGGTTCTGCCGTTTCCTAGCATTCCCAGGCGGGCACCCCTCGGGGCGGCCGCCACCCTTCCACCGACACGACGAGGTCCGTGCTGTGAAGTTTTCCTTCCGCCCGAACGAGGGCGCTTTCTACGAGCTCTTCACCAGGGCCGCGCAGAACCTGGTGCGGGGTACCGAGCTGCTCAACGAGCTGGCTCTGCCCGGGGTCGAGGTGCAGTCGGTCAGCGAACGGCTCACCGAGGTGGAGCACGACAGCGACCAGATCACCCACGAGCTGTACAAGAAGATCAACTCCACCTTCATCACCCCGTTCGACCGGGAGGACATCTACCGGCTCGGCTCGCTGCTGGACGACGTGATGGACCACCTCGAGGCGGTCGGCAATCTGCTCTACCTCTACGGGCTGACCAAGCTGCCCTCGCTGCCCCGCGAGATGCACGAGCTGGTCAACGTCCTGGACCAGCAGGCGAAGCTGACCGCCGAGGCGATGCCCCGGCTGAAGTCGATGAAGGACCTCGAGGACTACTGGATCGAGTGCAACCGGCTGGAGAACGACGGCGACCAGGCGTACCGGATGCTGCTGGTCCGGCTCTTCTCCGGCGAGTACGACGCGCTGACCGTGCTGAAGATGAAGGAGGTCGCCGACGAGCTGGAGGCCGCCTGCGACGCCTTCGAGCACGTGGCCAACACCGTCGAGACCATCGCGGTCAAGGAGTCCTGATCCTGTGAGTCCCGAACTCATCGCCGTGCTGGCGGTGATCGCGGTGGCCCTGGCGTTCGACTACACCAACGGCTTCCACGACGCCGCCAACGCGATCGCGACCAGCATCTCCACCCGGGCGCTGACACCCCGGGTGGCCCTGGCCATGGCGGCCATCGGCAACTTCATCGGCGCGCACTTCGGCGCCGAGGTGGCCAAGACCGTCGGCAGCGGGCTGGTGAAGCTGCCCACCGGCACGGCGAGCCTCGGCATCGTCTTCGCCGGCGTGATCGGCGCCATCGTCTGGAACCTGATCACCTGGTACTTCGGTCTGCCGTCGTCCTCGTCGCACGCGCTGATCGGCGGCCTGGTCGGCTCGACCATCGCCGCCTCCGGCACGGTGCTCTGGACCGGCATCGGGGAGAGCGTCATCATCCCGATGGTGCTCTCGCCGATGGTCGGCTTCCTGCTCGGCTACATCGTCATGATCGCGGTGCAGTGGATCTTCCGGAAGGGGCATCCGGGCAAGCTCAACCGGGGCTTCCGCTGGGCGCAGACCGCCTCCGCGGCGGCCATGTCGGTCGGTCACGGCATGCAGGACGCCGCCAAGACCATCGGCATCGTGGTGCTCGCCCTCTACGTCGGCGGCTACCAGGACAGCCCGAGCCACATCCCGGAGTGGGCGTTCTGGACCTCGGCGGCGGTGCTCGCCGCCGGCACCTACGCCGGTGGCTGGCGGATCATCCGGACCCTGGGCCGGAAGATCATCGACCTGCGACCGCCGGAGGGCTTTGCGGCCGAGACCGTGGCCAGCTCGGTGCTCTACTTCAACGCGCTGGTGCTGGGTGCCCCGATCTCGACCACCCACACCATCACCTCGGCGATCATGGGCGTCGGCGCGACCAAGCGGCTCTCCGCCGTCCGTTGGGGCGTGGCCGGCAACATCATCGGCGCGTGGGTGCTGACCTTCCCGGCCGCCGGCACCATCGGCGCGCTCATGTACCTGCTGGCCCGCCCGCTGTTCAGCTGACCGGCCGACGTCGAGGGGCCCCGCCGCACGGCGGGGCCCCTCCGCGTTCTCCGCCCCGCCGGTGAGCCGGCCGCCCCGCCCGGCCGCCCGGCCCGGCCGTCCCGCCCGGGAGCCGGCCGCCCCGTCGGGGAGCCGGCCGCCCCGCCGGGTTCAGGCGTAGTCGACGCCGATCTGGGCCCGGATCGTGTCCAGCAGGGCCATCACCTCGAGGGTGGCCGAGTGCGGCACCAGCGGGCTCTCCAGCAGCCCGTCGGCCAGGCAGCGCTGCACCTCGATCGCCTCGTGCTGGTAGCCGCCGCCGGCCAGTTCCGCCGGAATGGTCTCCGGCTCCGCGCCGGCCCGGTGCAGGGTCACCGACCCGGGCCGGTAGAACGGCTCGGGCAGGTCGATCCGCCCGGTGGTGCCGGTGATCGCGGCGGCCAGCGGGGTGACCCCGACCATGCCGCAGCTGAGCGTGGCGACCGCGCCCGAGTCGTAGCCGAGCACGATGCCGGTGTTCTCGTCCACCCCCTCCGGGCTGAGCTTCGCCCAGGCCCGCACGTGCTGCGGCACGCCGAGCAGCAGGTGGGCCAGGCTCACCGGGTAGACGCCGAGGTCCAGCAGCGCGCCGCCGCCGAGGGTGCGGGCCCGCATCCGGTGCTCGGGCGGGAACGGCCCGGCCACGCCGAAGTCGGCCTGCACGCCGGTCACCGTGCCGATCGCGCCGTCGGCGACCAGCTCGCAGACCCGCCGGACGATCGGGTTCGTCCGCATCCACATGGCCTCCATCAGGAAGACCCCGGCGGCCCGGGCCGTGTCGACCAGTTCGGTGCTGGTCGCCAGGTCGAGGGTGAACGGCTTCTCCAGCAGCACCGCCCGGCCGGCGCCGAGGCAGGTCAAGGCCGCCTCGTGGTGCGCGGCGTGCGGGGTGGCCACGTAGACCACGTCCAGGTCGGCGTCCGCGGCCAGTTCCTGCCAGGAGCCGTACGCGCGCGGCACGCCGTGCCGCCGGGCGAACCGCTCCGCGCTCTCGGCGGTGCGCGAGCCGACCGCGACCAGTTCCGCCCCCGGCACCAGCCGGAGGTCTTCGGCGAAGCGGCCGGCGATGTGTCCGGTGGCCAGGATGCCCCAACGTGTCATGCCGACAACGCTAGCGAAGATCAACCCACCGGGGCGCGGGCCATCCGCCCGGTGGGAACTAGGCTCGCCGCATGACGATCGACAGCGACGGCTTCGCCGCCCCGCCGGCGCTGGTGGAGCACGCCCGCCGGTTCCGCGCCGAGGGGGGCACCCCGGCCGTGCCCCGGGTCGCGGCCACCGTGCTGCTGCTCCGCCCGGCCGACGCCGGCTTCGAGGTCTACCTGATCCGCCGGGTGGCCGCGATGGCCTTCGGCGGCATGTACGCCTTCCCGGGCGGCGGGGTCGACCCCTCCGACTCGCAGGCGCACCCGGGCTGGGCCGGCCCGGCCCCGGCCCACTGGGGCGAACGGCTCGGCCTGGCCCCGGCGGCCGCCCAGGCGGTGGTCTGCGCCGCGGCCCGGGAGGTCTTCGAGGAGGCCGGCGTGCTGCTCGCCGGCCCCGACCCGGCGACCGTGGTGGGGGACGTCAGCGGCGACGACTGGGAGGCAGCCCGGGTCGCCCTGGAGCAACGCCGGGTCGGCTTCGCCGACCTGCTGGCCGACCGCGGGTTGACGCTCCGCTCGGACCTGCTGCTGCCGTGGAGCCGGTGGATCACCCCGGAGTTCGAGCCGCGCCGCTTCGACACGTACTTCTTCCTGGCCCTGCTGCCGGCGGGGCAGCGGACCCGGGACGTCTCGGGCGAGGCCGACCGGACGCTCTGGGTCCGCCCGGCGGACGCCCGTGCCCGGGCCGAGGCGGGTGAGCTGACCATGCTCCCGCCCACCCTGGTCACCCTCGCGCAGGTGGCCGCCGCCGGAGACCTGGACGGGGTGGTCCGCGCGGCCGCCACCCGGGACGCCGCCACCCCGGTCACCCCCCGCCTCGACCTGCCCGAGGACGGCGAACCCCGCTTCGTCCTCGGCTGAGCCGGCGGGGTCGAGGCGCCCCGACGTGAGAAGGAGTGGCCGTTCCCCCGTGGAACGGCCACTCCTTCCGACCGGGTGGGCCGACGGCGCGCGGACGGCTCAGCCGAGCAGGGCTCGTCCATGAGCAGGACCTGCGGCTCGACCGCGATGGTCCGGGCGATGCAGAGCCGCTGCTGCTGGCCGCCGGAGAGGCCGGCGCCGGGCTTGCCGAGCGGGTCCTTGACCTCGTCCCAGAGGTTCGCCGAGCTGGTAGACGAAGAGGGCCAGCGACGACTGGTTGTTCTCGAACGGGTTGAAGTTGATCGCCGCGCCGCCGCCGGCGACCAGCAGCACCGGCGCCGTCTCGCCGGCCGCGGGCGATGGCGAGCATCACGCCGGTGACGATGCCGGGCAGGGCGGTCGGCAGCACGACCCGCAGAATGGTCTGCCACTTCGGCACGCCGAGGGCGTACGCCCCTCGCGCAGCGGCGCCGGGACGAGGCGCAGCATCTCCTCGGTGGAGCGGACCACGGTCGGCAGCATCAGCACGCTCAGCGCGAGCGCGGCGGCGAAACCCGGAGAAGCCGGGCCGGCCGTGCCGGCCGGATTCTAGCCCAGGTGGTAGTTGACGTGCGCGGACCAGTGCGCGAAGCCGAGCCGCTGGTAGAGCGCGACGGCGCCGGTGTTCGACTCGTCCACGTAGAGCATCACCCGGTCCAGCCCACGCCGGTCGCGCAGGTACGCCAGCCCGGCCGCGGTCAGCGCCCGGCCCAGGCCGCCGCGGTGCGCGGACGGGTCCACCCCGAGCACGTACACCTCGCCGATCCGGGCCGAGCCGGGGCGCTCGTGCACCTTGGTCCAGTGGAAGCCGAGCAGCCGGCCGGTCGCCGGCTCCTCGGCGAGCAGGAAGCCGGCCGGGTCGAACCACGGCTCGGCGAGCCGGACCCGCAGGTCCTCCGGGGTCCAGCGGCCCTGCTCGGGGTGCTCGGCGAAGGCCCGGGCGTTCAGCGCCAGCCAGGCCGCGTCGTCGGCGCCCGGGCGGAAGGCGCGCAGCACCACGCCGTCGGGCAGGCGGGGTTCGTCAAGCGGAGCGGTCAGCGGCCGGCGCAGCTGCCAGAGCACCCGGGCCCGGCGGAAGCCGAGGTCGACGGCGAGCGCGGCGGCCGACGGGTGGTCGCCGTGGGCCCAGGCGCGCAGCGGGCCGGTGGCCGCCGCCAGCACCCCGCGGGCCAGCGCCCGCCCGGTGCCGCGCCGCCGGTACGCCGGGTGCACCGCCAGCTCCACCCCGATCCCGGTCGCGGCGTCGGTGGTGTCCAGGTGGGCGTAGCCGGTGAGCAGCCCGTCGTCGCTCCGGGCGGTCAGGTGCACGGCCGGCGCCCCCGGGTCGCGGAGCCGGAGCAGCACGTGCTCGTCGAGCGGGTCCGCGCCGTCCGCGTCTCCGGCCACGCGGGCCAGCGTGAGCACGTCGGCGATCTCCGCCGGAGAGAGGCGGTCGGTCCGGGTCACCTGGTCGATCGTCGGTTCGGCGCTGCTCATCCCGCCACCGTAGCCCGCGACCACCGCGGCCCGGCCCCGCCGTCCACTGCCGAGGGTCCGGTCACGTCGGCTCGGTGGGCAACGCCTCCAGCTGGAACCGGTTGGTCAGCTCCGGCAGCATCCGGTACAGCGCGTCCACCGTGCCCTGCCGGTCGCCGCCGGCGTCGTGCAGCAGCACCACCGAGCCGGGCGCGACCTGGGTGACCACCGTCGCGGCGATCCGCCCGGCGCCGGGCACCTGCCAGTCCGAGGGGTCCACGTTCCAGTGCAGGGGCGTCATCCCGAGGTTTCGCGCCGTCGAGACCACCGGCAGCGTCCACGCCCCGCCGGGCTGGCGGTAGTAGAGGATCGGTGCGTCCGGCGCCGCCGCCCGGATGGCGCCGCTGGTGCGCAGCAGGTCGGCCCGGATCCGCTCGGGTGACCGGGAGCCGAGGCCGACGTCGTGGTTCCAGCTGTGGTTGCACAGTGTGTGGCCGTCGGCCACGATCGCCCGGACCAGGTCCGGGTGGGCCTGCGCGTTCTCGCCGACGACACAGAAGGTCGCCTTGACGTCGAACTCCCGCAGCGCGTCGAGCACCTGCGGGGTGTACTGCGGGTCCGGGCCGTCGTCGAAGGTCAGCGCGACCCGCGAGCTGCCGGTGGTGGTGCGGGTACCCAGCGGCCCCTCGGGGTCGGTCGGCTCCGACCGGCCGTCGCGCCCGTCCTGGCCGGCCTCGTCCGGGCCGTCCGACCAGCCGGCGTCCGGTGACGGCTGCTCACCGTAGTGCGGGCCGGTGGCGCTGGTGACCGCGCCCGAGGAATGCGGATCGGGCCGGTCCGGCATCAGGCTCCGGCCCAGGGCGTACGCCGAGCCGAGCAGGGCGGTCAGCACCAGCGCGACGATCCCGGCGGCGCGTACGGCCGAGGGGGCCGGCATCAGTGCCCCCACCCCGGTCGACCCGTCGCCGCCCCCGTGATCACTGCACGCACCGCCGCCCCCTTTTTCCGGCAAACCCGGCAGTCAGGATAGAGGCGCTGAGCTGCACAAAAGGGGCATATCGGGAACAGTGCCCGGGAGGGGTGAACGGGGCGTCAGACCGGCAGCGGCGCCGGCTCCGCGTCCGGCAGCGACCGCGCCGGCGGTACGACGAACTTGTAACCGACCTGGCGGACGGTGCCGATCATCGACTCGTACTCGGAGCCGAGCTTGGCCCGCAGCCGCCGGACGTGGACGTCGACCGTCCGGGTGCCGCCGAAGTAGTCGTATCCCCAGACCTCGCGCAGCAACTGGTCCCGGGTGAACACCCGGCCCGGGTGCTGGGCCAGGAACTTCAGCAGCTCGAACTCCTTGTAGGTGAGGTCGAGCGGGCGCCCCTTGAGCTTCGCGGCGTAGGTGTCCGGGTCGATGGTCAGCTCGCCGGCGCGGATCGAGCCGCCGGCCCCGGAGACCGCGTTGCTCAGCCGGCCGACCGCGAGCCGCAGCCGGGCCTCCACCTCGGCCGGCCCGGCGGAGGCGAGGATGACGTCGTCGACGCCCCAGTCGGCGTTGAGGGCGATCAGCCCCGCCTCGGTGACCACGGCGACCAGCGGCACCCCGAGCCCGGTGGCGTGCAGCATCCGGCAGGTGGCCCGGGCCTCGCTCAACTCGGACCGGGCGTCCACCAGCACCGCGTCCGGGCTGGGGCCGGCGACCAGGGTGCGGACGTCACGCGGCGCGGTGCGGACCGAGTGCGGCAGCAGGTCGAGCGCCGGCAGCACGGCGGCCGGCTCGCTTGCGCGCGCGGTCACCAGCAGCAGGATCTCCACGATCACCTCCGTCCCGGCGGCCTGTTGTGCCGCGCGCGACCAGCGCACTCCTCGCGGATGTGGCGCTGAGAACTTTCCGTGGGTCCCGGCGTCGCTGACGGGCGGGTAACGGCTTGAGCGTAACCGATCGCCCCCGCTGCGCCTCCGCGCGCTTCCCTGTTTGCCCGGCTTGCCCCTGATCACACCGCAGGTTTTAACGTTGCCGAAACCGTGATCCCCGCCTCCGCCGGTGGGTCTGGCACGATCGGTGCGTGTTTCCCTCCAACTCGCCCGAGACCGGCCGTGACCCGTGGCCCGACGGCCCCCGCCCGCAGCCGGCCGGCCCGTCCCGGGGCCAGCCGCCGGCCCCGCGTGGTGGACCGGCCGTCGACCAGGACGACCGCCGGGAGCGCAGCGGGCCGCGCCGGGCCCGCCGCAGCGGTGAGCCGGCCCGCCGCCCCGACGACGAGCCGGGCGCCGAGCCGGACGAGGAGGCCGTGCCGCCGGTCGAGGTGCGCCGGTCGCTCGCGCTCGCCGTCGCCGGGTTCGCCGTGCTGCTCGGGGTGGGTCTGGTGCTCGGCGCGCAGACCTCCGGGCCGGGGCACCGGCTGCCCTTCGCGTTCATCATCTTCGGCGTCCAGCTGCTCTTCGTGCTGGCCTGGACGATGGCCATGCGGCCGCCCGCGGTGCTGCTGGTCGCCCTGATCAGCGTCGCCACCGCGGTCGCGGCCGACACCGCCGCCGTGCGGTCCGACGTCGCCGGGCTGGCGCCGCTGGGCTACGTCGCGGCGGGTGGCTTCCTGCTCGGCGTGCTCGGTCAGCTGGTCCGCCGGGTCGACCGGGTGCGGGTGACCGACTCGCTCGGCGGGACGCTGCTGATCCTGGTCGGCGTGGTGGCCTTCGGCACCCTGATCGTGCTCAGCCGGATCCCCGCCGGCACCCAGGCGATCACCGTCTGCCTCACCGCGAGCGGGGTGGCGCTCACCGTCGCCCGGCTGACCGACGCCGTCGCGCCGTGGCCGCGGCTGGCGCCCCAGGTGCCCCGTGGCGCCGCCGGCGTGGTCGCCGGCGCGATGGTCGGAACGCTGATCAGCGCCCTGCTCGGCAGCTACCTGGTCACGCCGTTCACGCCGACCCGGGCCGCGATCATCGGGCTGGTCGCGGCGGTCGCCGCCGTCCTGGCCGACCTGGCTGTGGGCTACGCCGAGGCGGGCCGGCTGATGGCGGGCGAGCCGCCGACGATGTGGGTCGCCCGGCACATGCAGGGCCCGCTCGGCGGCTTCGCGCTGGCCGCGCCGGCCGCGTACGCGATGTGCAAGCTGGTGCTGTGACCGGAGATTGAGCTTTTCCCCTTTCGGGTACCAACGGTGCGCCGTGGCACGGCGACCGGGGTGTGGAGACAGGAGGCGGCGTGGCGCAGGACTATCCGTACGAGGAGCGGCCCCGACGCCGGGGCCGCAAGGTGCTGATCACCCTCGTGGTCCTGCTGCTGCTCCTGGCCGGGCTGCTGGTCGTCGCCGACCGGGTGGCGGCCGCGGTGGCCGAGCGCGCCATCGCCGACCAGGTCCGGCAGGAGGTCGCCAAGCAGAACGCGCAGTCCGCGCCGCCGGAGGTCGAGGTGGGCGGCTTCCCGTTCCTCACCCAGGTGCTCGACGGCCGCTACGAGCGCATCTCGATCGTGCTGCGCGACGTGCAGGGCTCGGTGCAGGGCGACGCGGTCAGCGTGCCGCGGCTCGATGTGGACGCCCGCGACGTGCGTGCCTCGCTGGACACCATCCGCTCCGGGCAGGGCGAGGTGGTGGCCGACCTGGTCAACGGCACCGGCACCATCAGCTACGACAGCCTGGCGCAGCTGCTCGACCGGCCGGGGCTGCGGCTGGGCGAGCAGGACGGCCGGCTGGCCGTCACCGCGCCGGTGGACATCCTCGGCCAGCGGCTGACCGTCACCGGCACCGCCGACGTCACCGTCAGCGAGCAGGGCAAGGTGGCGCTGCGCTTCAACGACCTGAACGCCGAGGGGCTGCCGAACGTGCCGCTGGCCCGCACGCTGCTGAACAACTACGCGAAGGGCATCTCGGTCGACGTGCCCCTGCCCGAGCTGCCGTTCCAGCTCGCGGTGCGCGAGGTCCGGCCGATGCCCGAAGGGCTGGCGGTGACCGCGGACGCGCGCAACGTGCCGATCAACTCGGCCGGCTGAGCCAGCGAGGCCGTCCCGGATGCTGGTCGGTCCGGTGGCTCCTCCGGGCGCGGCTGGTAGGCTCCCTGCCCATGGGGACGCTCCTCACCAAACGGCGCGCGGTCGACCTGTGCCGCGTGGCCACCTGCCTGTGTCGCCCCGTCATCTGACGGCGGGGCTGTCCTCGGCCGCCTAGCGGCCATCGGCACGCAGGGTCCGCGTACCCTCCGGTGCTCCCACCATCGCCCGGCAGCGGCGCCGTCGCACGAACCCGTGATCCGTTCCGACCCATGGGTCCCGCGCGTGGTGCGACACCGACGAACATCGATCTCCGCGCGCTGGCTCACCATCCATCCTCACCAGGGAGTGATCTGATGAGTCGCGACACCGCACTCGTCTCGGCCGAGTGGGCCGAGAAGAACCTCGACGCCCCGGGCGTCGTCTTCGTCGAGGTCGACGAGGACACCTCGGCCTACGACACCGGCCACCTCGCCGGCGCGATCAAGCTGGACTGGAAGACCGACCTGCAGGACCCGGTGCGCCGGGACTTCGTCAACAAGGGCCAGTTCGAGGCGCTGCTCTCCGAGCGGGGCATCAGCAACGACGACACCGTCATCCTCTACGGCGGCAACAACAACTGGTTCGCCGCGTACGCGTACTGGTACTTCAAGCTCTACGGCCACCGCGACGTCAAGCTGCTCGACGGCGGTCGCAAGAAGTGGGAGCTGGACGCCCGCCCGCTGGTCAAGGACCCGGTGACCCGCCCCGCGACCCAGTACGTCGCCCAGCAGCCGGACACCTCCATCCGGGCCTTCCGGGACGAGGTGGTGGCCGCCATCGGCACCAAGAACCTGGTCGACGTGCGCAGCCCCGACGAGTACGCCGGCCGGCTGCTCGCCCCCGCCCACCTGCCGCAGGAGCAGGCGCAGCGGGCCGGGCACGTGCCGACCGCGATCAGCGTGCCGTGGTCCAAGGCGGCCAACGAGGACGGCACCTTCAAGTCCGACGACGAGCTGCGCAGGATCTACGCCGACGCCGGGCTGGACGACGGCAAGGAGACCATCGCCTACTGCCGGATCGGCGAGCGCTCCTCGCACACCTGGTTCGTGCTCCAGGAACTGCTCGGCCACCGCAACGTGAAGAACTACGACGGATCCTGGACCGAGTACGGCTCGCTGGTCGGCGTGCCGGTGGCGCTCGGCGACGAGCCGGGGGAGGCCTGAGATGACCGCACCGACCGCTGCCACGGCCGCCGGCTGCGCCGCTCCCGACCAGGCCGCCCCGCTGCCCGCCAGCCTCGACCTGGAGAAGGAGACCGTCATCACCGGCCTGGTCAAGGCCGAGTCCGGTGAGGTCGTGCCGGGCGCGTACGTCCGGCTGCTCGACTCCACCGGCGAGTTCACCGCCGAGGTGGTGACCTCCGCCGCCGGCCAGTTCCGGTTCTTCGCCGCCCCCGGCGACTGGACCCTGCGGGCGCTCTCCCGGCACGGCAACGGCGACACCGCCGTCACCGCCGGCCGGGGGATCAACGAGGTCGCCGTGACGGTGGCCCTGGCCTGACCCACGCTCTGATCGGCCCGGGGCCGGTCACCCCTCGCGGGTGACCGGCCCCGGCCGCGTTCCGGGGCGCGTGACACCATGAGCGGGTGAGCGGTGTCGTCCAGCCGGGGTACGCCCCACCGACCGGTCCCGATCAGCCGGCCGCCCCCGGCCGGCGGCCCTGGTTGATCGTCGTCGTGGTGGCCTGGGCGGTGCTGCTGGCGGCGCTCACCTGGGTCTCCGTCCGCGACGACCCGCCGACCGTCCGCGAGCAGCGCAGCCTGGCCCAGGCCGGGCCGGTGGTCGACCGCGCCGTCGGTGAACTGGTCGCGGCGGCCGGCGACGCGGTGCTGGCGCTGACCCCCGCGCGGGTCGAGCGGGGCTGCCGGGTCACCCCGTTCGCGGACGGCGCGACGCTGGTCCGCGGGGTGGACGTGGTGGTGCCCACCGGCGAGGAACGGGCGCTGCTGGAGCGGGTCGCCGACCGGCTGCCGGCCGCCTGGCGGGCCGGCGTCCGGGCCACCCCGGACGGTCCTCGGCTGCGCGCCGACGCCGGCGAGTTCGTCACCGTCGAGGGCCGCCGCGAGGCCGACGGCCTGGTCCGGCTGGTCACCGACACCGGATGCCGCCCGGTCGGCACCGGCTACGCCGCGCCGCCGCCCGTAGCCGCCGGGGCGGAGACCACCGCCCTCGCCGAGGCGCTGTCGGCCCTCGGCCGCCGGGCCGGGCCGAATCCGGAGCTGCTGACCGCGCCGTGTCCGGGTGGCGGCGTCGCCCGCACCGCCCGGGCCGCCGCCGGCCCACCACCGTCGTCCCCGGCCGCCGGGCTCGCCCCGTTCGCCGCGCCGGTGGCCGACACACCCCAGGTGTACGCGTACCGGCGGGGCGACGTCGCGGTGCTGCTCGACCGGGCCGCCGCCGACAGCCCGGTCTCCGCCACCACCGGCTGCGCCGGCTGACCCGCCCGGCGGTCAGTGGCCGCGAACACCGTCGTGCGGGGTGCGGCTGCGACCCAGCGCGTCCACCCGCCCCCACCGGCCGGGAATGTCGAGCAGCTCGACCCGGCCCATCCCCTCCGGCAGGGCCGGATCGATGATCAGGTGCTCGCCCTGCGGCTCCAGGCCGAGCATCACCCGGAGCAGCAGCAGCGGCGTCCCCGTCGACCAGGCCTGCGGGCTGCACGCGGTCGGGTACTCCACCGGGTACTGGGTGAGTTCGCGCTCGTAACCGGCGAAGGCCTCCGGCAGCCGCCCGTTGAAGAACCGGGACGCGGCCAGCATCGAGTCGCAGATCCGGCCGGCCTCCTCCCGGAACCCGTACCGCCACAGTCCCCAGGCGATGATTGAGTTGTCGAACGGCCACACGGTGCCGACGTGGTAGCCGATCGGGTTGTAGCGCCCCTGGTCGTCGGCGAGGGTCCGGACGCCCCAGCCCGAGAAGAGCCGCGGCCCGAGCAGGTGCTCGGCGATCCGACCGGCCCGGGACTCGTCGACGATGCCGCTCCACAGCAGGTGGCCGATGTTGGAGCTGAGCGCGTCGACGTGCCGCCCGTCGGCGTCCAGGGCGAGCGCGTAGTACTCCTTCTCCGGGATCCAGAAGTCCCGGTTGAACCGCTGCTTGAGCGCGGCCGCCTCGCGTTCCAGCCGTTCCGCGTACGCCGGGTCGCCCCAGATGGCGCGGGCCAGCCGGGCGCCGCGCATCTTCGCGTCGTAGGCGTACCCCTGCAGCTCGCAGGTGGCCCGGGGGAAGCCCGGCAGCCGGCCGTCGGCGTAGGAGATGGCGTCCCAGGAGTCCTTCCAGCACTGGTTGGGCAGGCCGGTCTCCTCGTTGCGGGTCTGGTACCAGATGTAGCCGGTGCCGAGCAGGTCCCCGTACGTGTCGATCCACTCCAGCGCGGCCCGGGCCGCCGACTCCAGTTGCTTCACCAGCTTCGCGTCGCCGGTCCACCGCTCGTACTCGTCGAGCAGGATCACGAAGAGCGGCGTCGCGTCGGCGGAGCCGTAGTACGGCGAGTGCGGCTGCTCCTCGAAGCCGGCCATCTCGCCGTAGCGCAGTTCGTGCAGGATCTTGCCCGGTTCCTCGTCGCGGAAGTCGTCCAACCGGTGCCCCTGGAGCCCGGCCAGGATCAGTGCCGTCGGCGGGATCAGCTCCGGCAGGTAGGGCAGCAGCTGGAGCGAGGTGATGATGCTGTCCCGGCCGAACAGGGTCATGAACCAGGGCAGCCCGGCCGCCAGCAGCCGGACGCCGAGCGCGATCGACTCGTAGCGCAGCGCCCCGACGTCGTTCAGGCTGCGCCGGTACGCCCCGGCCAGCGGCTCGCAGTCGCAGCCGAGCTTCGGCGCCTGCCTGATCAGCTCGTTCTGTTCGGCCTTGATGGCGGCCGCGCCGCGGCTGCCGCGGTACAGCGGCAGGTTGGACCGGATGTCCTCGCCCCGCGCCCCGTACACGACGGTGTTCACGTGTAGCCGCGTGGTCCACTCGTCGTGCGGGCCGATCATGACCCGGAAGGTCATGCCCGACACGTCGATCTGCCCGGGCGTGGTGGTGGTGATCACCGTCTCCCGGTGGAAGGCCTCCCGGCGGTAGGTCAACCGGAGCTCGTTACCGCTGACCGAGGCCGTGACGCGGCCGTGCTTCTGCCGTACGTTCTTGATCTCGAACAGGTCCGCGAAGTCGGCGCCCATGTCGACCCGGACGTTGAACTCCATCTCCCGGCCGGCGTGGTTGATCACGGTCAGCTCCTCGTCGAAGCTGCCGCCGATCGCCCGGCTCCGGATCACCGAGACCTTCGCGTCGAGGTAGTGGGTCGGCTCGCCGGGCACCAGGAAGAAGCGGGTGCGGTAGGACTCCGCGTCGTCGACGGAGAGCGCGTGCAGCCGTTCGCCGTCGAGGGTGAGCAGCCAGGTGGAGAGGAACCGGGTGTCGAAGGAGAAGAGCCCGGTGGGGTAGTCGAGGGAGGGTTCGATGTCGCCCCGGCGGTCACTGACCAGGAAGGTGTTGCCGTCCAGGATGCTGACCAGCGGCCTCACCTGAGCCGTCCGGCCTGCTTGCGGGCGACCTCCCGGGGGTCCCGGGTGCCGGGCGGGTTGGGGAAGAACCGCCGGAACGCCAGGAACAGAACCACGTTGCCGCTGAACGTGCTCTCGTTGCGCAGCACCGCGGAGACCCCCTGGGCGCGGCCGGTGACCAGCCGGTCGAAGAGGTCCTCGCTGCTGTACCAGATGGCGTCCGCCGGCCCCCGCTCCCGGCGCACCTCGATCGCGCCCGGCCGCATCCGCACCAGCCAGTGGTCGATCCGGTCGCCGTTGCTGAGTTCGATCTGAAGGGCGCCGCTGACCAGGCCGCGGAGGATCTCCGGGGCGCGTGCCGGCAGTGATTCGAAGAATCGCTCGGTCGCCTCGGCCACAACCGAATGGTAGGCATTGGACCGACTTGTCGGGCCGGTATCGCCGCTCCGTCGACCGGTCGTCACCAGGCCGGCGACGGCGTCGGGTCGGCCCGGTCAGTAGACCAGCGCCTGCGCCCCCTCGGCCATCGCCTCCTCGACGAAGACCGCCGCGCCCGCGATCCGTACGCCCGGCAGCACGTCGCCGGGGCCGATGTCCCGGCGGGCGGCGCACTGGGTGCAGGCGGTGACCGTGCCGGTGGTGAGGATCACGTGCAGCAGTTCGGCCAGCGGGGCCGAGTGCGGCAGCTCGAACTCCTGGGCCCGCCCGGGCAGCGCGAACCAGGTCGACTCGCCGGTCAGCCAGAGCGAGACGTCCACCCCGGCCGCGGCGGCGGTGGCGGCGACCGTGAACGCCTGGGCGCACCGTTCCGGGGCGTCGGCGCCGGCGGTGGCCTTGACGACGAGAGTGCGGGCCATGGCGCCAGCATAGGATGGCCGGGATGGTCACCGAGATCGGGTTCGTCAGCCTGCTGGTCGCCGGCCTGGGCGCGCTCGCCGGTGGCCTGGTCTACCTGGCGGTACGCATATCGAGAGGACGTTGGTGAGCGCGAGGAGTGAGCCGGGTCTGCGAGCCCCGCAGTCGCGAACGAAGGGGGTTCGGTGAGCGCGAGGAGTGAGCCGGGTCTGCGAGCCCCGCAGTCGCGAACGAAGGGGGTTCGGTGAGCGCGAGGAGTGAGCCGGGTCTGCGAGCCCCGCAGTCGCGAACGAAGGGGGTTCGGTGAGCGCGAGGAGTGAGCCGGGTCTGCGAGCCCCGCAGTCGCGAACGAAGGTGGTCCGGTGAGCGACGAGAACCCGTTGCAGCCGCCGCCGTGGCTGAACGCGCCGCCGGTCGACCCGTACCCGTACGAGGAGAGCCACGACCTGCGGGTCGGTCCCAAGCTGCACCCCACGCTGGACGGGCTGCTCCCGTACGTCGGGGTGTGGCGGGGCCGGGGCCGGGGCGGCTTCCCCACCATCGAGGACTTCGACTTCGCCCAGGAGATCAGGATCAGCCACGACGGCCGGCCCTTCCTGTTCTACGAGTCCCGGGCGTGGATCCTCGACGAGCAGAGCCGTCCGGTCCGTCCGGCCGGTCGGGAGGTCGGCTGGTGGCGCCCGGTGGTCAAGGACGACCGGGCCACCGACGAGCTGGAGGCGTTGATGACGACGCCGACCGGGGTGATGGAGCTCTACCTGGGCCGGCGCACCGGCACGCAGGTCGAGTTCGCCACCGACGCGGTGGTGCGTACCGCGACCGCCAAGGAGGTCACCGCCGGCCACCGCCTCTTCGGCATCGTCGAGGGCGCCCTGCTCTACGCCCAGGAGATGGCCGGCCTCGGCCACGGCCTCTCCCCGCACCTCTCCGCCCGCCTCACCCGCGTAGCCGGCTGACCCACCCACCCCCCGCTCCCCCCGGCCCCCCGCTCCCGCCGGTTGATCATGAGTTGACGTCGTCCGCCCCGGCGTGTCGTGACGCCAACTTCATGATCAACGAAGGTTGCCGGAGGGGAGGGGGAAGGAGAGCAGGGACTGGAGGGCGGGGGTGTGGGGAGAGGGTGGCAGCGTGGTGCCGTCGAGGGTGCGCAGTCGGGTGAGGCCGCGGACCGACGAGGTGAACCAGACTCCGTCGGCGGCGGTCAGCTCCGCGGGGGTGACCAGGCGTTCGGCCGCCGCCAGGCCGAGCTCGTGGGCGTGGGCGAGCAGCCAGGCGGCCGTGGTGCCGGGCAGGATGCCGGTGTCGGCGGCGGGCACCGTGCAGAGCGTGCCGCCGGTCAGCCAGACCACGTTGGCGGTGGGCCCCTCCAGGGCGTACCCGTCGGTGGAGACCCAGAGCACGTCGTCCACCCCGGCCCGCCGTGCCCACCGGCGGGCGGCGGTGCTCACCGCGTACGACGTCGACTTGATCCCGGCCGGCAGCCAGTCCAGGCCGGTGCGGGTCACGGCCGGCACCCCCAGCGGCAGCGTCGCCACGGTGATCCCGTCCCGGCGGGCGGCCCGCGCGGCGGCCGGCACCTCGGCCAGCGTGGCGTAGACGGTCGGCGGCCCGCCGTCCTCCGGCCCGCGGGTGCAGACCAGCCGCAGCGCGCCCTCCACCTCGGCGGGCCAGCCGGCACAGATCGTGTCCAGCAGGTCGACCAGCGCCGTGGTGGGCGGCAGCGCCAGCTCCACGGCCGCGGCGGCCCGGGCCAGCCGGGCCAGGTGTTCGTCGCGCAGCCACGGCCGGCCGCCCCGCAGGTGCATCGTCTCGAAGAGCCCGTCACCGCGCAGCACGCCCAGGTCGTCGCCGCGCAGCACCGGCTCCTCGGGCGGTAGGAGCCCCCGCCCGAGCACCGCCATCCTCGACGCCATGACCGCCGAGCGTAGCGGCGCGCCCGGCGGGCCGGGGGTCACCGTGGTTACCGAACTATGATCGGACGGTGTCCGAATCCTCCCTCGCGGAACTGCTCCGCGCCCGTGGGCTGCGGCTGACGGCGCAGCGGCAGCTGGTCCTCCAGGCGGTGCTGGACCTGGGGCACGCCACGCCGGAGCAGGTGCACAACGCCGTCCGGGAAGTGGCCGCGGGCGTCAACATCACCACCATCTACCGCACGCTGGAGCTGTTGGAACGGCTCGGCCTGGTGACCCACACCCACCTCTCGCACGGCTCGCCGACCTATCACGCGGCCGGCGAGGACCAGCACGTCCACCTGGTCTGCCGGGAGTGCGGCGCGATCGACGAGATCGATCCCGAGCTGCTGCGCCCGCTGGCCGACCAGTTGGCGGGCCAGCGCGGGTTCGGCGTGGACATCGGGCACGTGTCACTCTTCGGCGTCTGCGGCCGCTGTCAGAACGGGGACACGAAATGATCGACATCGCGGGAGCGGTGGCCGTCGAGAGCATCGACGAGGCCAGCCGGGACCAGCCCGAGCCGGCGCACGCCGCGGCGGGCGTCCGGGGGGTGGCCGCGCACTACGGCGACCCGATGCGGGAACAGCGGACGCTGGACACCGCGGTAGGCCTGGTCGACCGCTCGCACCGCGGGGTGATCGCGGTGCCGGGCGAGGAACGGATCGGCTGGCTGCACACCCTCACCACCCAGCACCTGGCGCAGCTGACCGCCTTCCAGGGCACCGAGCTGCTGGTGCTCTCCCCGCACGGGCACGTCGAGCAGCACGCCATGGTGACCGAGGACGGCGTCACCACCTGGCTGGACACCGAGCCGGGCGCCACCGAGGGGCTGCTGTCGTACCTGGAGAAGATGCGGTTCTTCAGCAGGGTCGAGCCACGCGACGTGACGCCCGACCACGCGCTGCTCTCCCTGGTCGGGCCGGAGGCCCCCGACGCGCTGGCCACGCTCGGCGTGACCGGGCTCGCCGAGCCCGACGTGGTCGCGGTGCCGGGCCCGAAGTTCCGCACGGGCTCGGTGCCGGCCCGGCCCACCGCGCGGTACGACGTCCGGCCGCTGCCGGTCGGCGGCTGGGCCCGGCGCGGCCCGCTCGGGGTGGACCTGCTGGTGCCCCGGGCCGCGATGGAGCAGGTGGTCGCGGAACTGCGCGGCGCCGGGGTGCCGGTCGCCGGCCTCTGGGCGTACGAGGCGATCCGGGTGGCCGCCCGCCGGGCCCGGGTGGGGGTGGACACCGACCACCGGACCATCCCGGCCGAGGTGGACCTGATCGCCCCGGCCGTGCACCTGGAGAAGGGCTGCTACCGGGGCCAGGAGACGGTGGCCCGGGTGCACAACATGGGCCGCCCGCCGCGCCGGCTCGTCCTGCTGCACCTGGACGGGGTCACCACCGACCAGCCGCCGGCCGCCGGCACGCCGGTGAGCCTGGACGGCCGGACGGTCGGCTTCGTCGGCACCGCGGTCCACCACCACGAGCTCGGCCAGGTCGCCCTCGCCGTGCTCAAGCGGAACGTGCCGGACGACGCCCGGCTGCTGGTCGGGGAGACGGCCGCCGCGATCGATCCGGCCTAGGACGGCTGGTAGCGAAAAGTTCTCTGCTTGGCGACGCGTAGGCCGGAAAAGTTCCGGTCGACTGGGCTCGGAGCCGCGGTCTAGGATCCCGGCATGACGACAGGGACGTTGATCACGGTTGCCCCCACCGGTGCGGAGTCGGCCAAGGCGGAGGTGCCCGCGCTGCCGGTGACCCTCGACGAGCTGCTGCTGACCGCCAAGGAGTGCGAGGCGCTCGGCGCCGCCGTGATCCACGTCCACATCCGCGACGACCAGGCCCGGCCGACCCTGGACCAGGGCCGGCTGCGGGAGACCGTGGCGGCGCTGCGGGAGAGCAGCGACCTGGTGGTGCAGCTCTCCTCGGGCGGCGCGGTGACCGACCCGGAGGCCGACCGGCTCGCCGTGCTGGACGCCGGCCCCGACATGGCCTCCTGCACCATGGGCACGGTCAACTTCGGCGACGACGTCTTCCTCAACCGCTGGGAGTTCATCGTCGGCCTGCACACCCGGATGCAGGAGCGGGGCATCGTGCCGGAGTACGAGATCTTCGACCTCGGCCACCTGACCGCCCTGCAACGCCTGCTCGGCAAGTACGGCCTGCCGGCCGGCGGGCACGTGCACGTCGACTTCGTGATGGGCGTGCCGGGCGGCATGCCGGGCACCACCGAGGCGCTGGTCGCCTGCCGCCAGGCGCTGCGGGACCTGCCCGAGGGCACCACCTTCTCGGCCACCGGCATCGGCCGCAGCACCATCCCGGTGATGCTGGCCTCGCTCTCCACCGGCGGGCACCTGCGGGTTGGCATGGAGGACACCGTCACGTACGCCAAGGGGCGCCCGGTGGAGTCCAACATGCAACTCGTCGCCCGGGCGGTCGGCTTCGCCCAGCTCGCCCAGCGCCCGCCGCTGACCACCGCCGAGGCCCGCGAGCTGCTCGGCGTGCCGGCCGCCGGACGGTAAGCGGCGCGCTCGCCGGCGCTCCTGTACACCGGGGCGCGGACGACCTGGTCACCCCGCCGCCCGGGGCCGTCCGGTCGTCGGTACCGTCCACGCTGTGGGAAAGACGTACGAGGGCGGTGCGCCGCTCGCCGAGGTGGTCCGGTCCGGTTTCGTGGAGGGCGTCCACCGCGGCTCGGTGGTGGTGCTCGACGCGACCGGGACGACGGTGGCCGGTGCGGGGGACGTGACCTCGCCGGTCTTCCCCCGCTCGTCGAACAAGCCGATGCAGGCGGTCGGGATGCTCCGTGCCGGCCTGCCACTCACCGACCCGGCCGACCTCGCGCTGGTCTCCGCGAGCCACGCCGGCGAGGAGTTCCACCTGGCCCGGGTCGGCGCGCTGCTGGCCCGCGCCGGGTTGGACGAGTCGGCGCTGCACTGCCCGCCGGACCTGCCCGTCGGTGAGGCGGCCCGGGCCGCCGTGCTGCGCGCCGGCGGCGGCCCTCGCCGGGTCCAGATGAACTGCTCCGGCAAGCACAGCGGGATGCTGCTGACCTGTGGCGCCGCCGGCTGGCCGCGGGACGGGTACTGGCGTCCGGAGCACCCGTTGCAGCAGTGCCTGCGGGACGCGGTCGAGGAGTTCACCGGCGAGCGGGCGGCGGCGGTCGGGGTGGACGGCTGCGGCGCCCCGGTGCTCGCCGTCTCGCTGACCGGGCTGGCCGGGGCGTACCTCCGGCTGGTCTCGGCCGAACCCGGCTCGGCGGCCCGGACGGTGGCCGACGCGATGCGCGCCCACCCGGAGATCGTCGGCGGCACCGAGGCGGACGACACCCGGCTGATGCGGGGCGTTCCCGGCCTGCTGGCCAAGGTGGGCGCCGAGGGGGTCATCGCGGCGGCGCTGCCCGGCGTCGGGGCGGTCGCCCTCAAGATCGACGACGGAGCGGCCCGGGCCCGGATGCCGGTGCTGGTCTCCGCGCTGCGCCGGCTCGGCGTGGCCGCGCCGGTGCTGGCCGAGTACGCCGAGCTGCCGCTGTTCGGCGGCGGCGTCCCGGTCGGCGCGGTCCGCCCGGTCTGGTGACCCGGGGCGGGCCCGGGGACGCGACTGGTCCGACCGGCGCAGGCCGGCGGGCCGGCTCAAGCCGGCGTGGGTCGGGGCGGGCGGCTCAGCGGAGGAAGTCGAGCAGGGCGGCGTTGACCGGCTCGGGGCGCTCCAGCGGAAGCAGGTGGGCGGCGTCGGGCACGTCGGGCAGGCGTACCGCGTCGGGCGCCTCGGCGGCGATCCGGTCGGCGAGCCGGCTGATGTCCGGCACGTCGGCCGCGCCGGCGGTGACCAGCACGGGCATCCGCAGCTCGGCGAGGCGGCCGATCGCCGGCGGGTCGAGTTCGGCCACGTCCACCGCGGAGAGCGCCAGCTCGGCGGCGAGGGCGCGCTGGTCCATCTCCCGGGCGAAGGCGAGCAGCTCCTGGTCCACCTCCTCCGGGCGGCGGCCGGGGCCGACCACCCAGAACCGCACCTCGGCGGCCGCGCTGGCCGCGAAGTCCTCCTGGTCGACCTCGCCCACCAGCTGGTCCCAGAGCTCGTTGGCCTGCTCGGACCATTCGTGACCGGAGATCGCGGTGCCGAACAGGGCGAGCGCGCCGACCCGCTCCGGGTGGGCCAGCGCGGTGTCGACCGCCACCGCGCCGCCGAAGGAACAGCCGACCAGGGCGGCCCGCGGCACGCCGAGCGCGTCCAGCAGCCCGACCACGTCGTCGTGGTGGGCGAAGGGGGCGGGCGGCAGCTCGGAGTCGCCGTAGCCGCGCAGGTCGAGCGCGATCACCCGGTGCCGCGCGGCCAGCGCGGCGATCTGCTCGCGCCACATCCGGCGGTCGGCGATGCCGGCGTGCAGCAGCACCACCGGCGTCCCGCTACCGGCCTCGTCGTACGCGAGCTGGGCGCCGTTCACCTCGATCTTGGTCACCGGAGGAAGGTACGCACGAGACGACCTGGACGCAACCACGTACTGAGACCCTGCTAACTCTGGCTAGCGCTTTGCTTGCAAGAGCTAGCAGCGCGGGCTAGCGTCGGGGTATGGCCACACCCAAGGACCTTCCCGACGTCGGCGGGTTCATTCGCGACCTGCGCCGCAACGCGAAGATCTCGCTGCGGCAGCTCGCCGAGCAGGCGGGGGTCAGCAACCCGTACCTCAGCCAGATCGAGCGCGGCCTGCGCAAGCCCAGCGCCGAGGTGCTCCAGCAGCTGGCCAGCGCGCTGCGGGTCTCCACGCCGGCGATGTACCTGCGGGCCGGGCTGCTCGACGACAAGGAGGGTCAGGGGGTGCTCGCGGCCATCGCGGCCGACCCCGACCTGACGATGGCGCAGAAGCAGTCGCTCAGCCAGATCTACGAGACGTTCCGCCGGGAGAACGCGCGGCTCGCCGAGGCGACCGCCGCGGCCGCCGGCGCCGAGGCCACCGGCACCGAGGCGGCCGCACCCGGCGAGACCCCGCGGCCGTCCGCGCCCGCGTCGGCCGAGTCGGCGCCCGCCCTGGTCAACCCGACCGCCACCGGCCCCACCACCGAGGCGGGCACGCCGACCGAGGCCGTCATCGAGTCGGTCGCCGTCACCGAGGCCGGCGCCGCTCCCGCACCGACCCCCGAGAAGGAGGCCGCCCCCGGGGCGGCCCGGAAGGCCGCCGAGGCGGCCGAAGAGGAGAAGTCATGACCCAGCCGAAGACCAACCGCATTCCGGCCCCGATCTACGCCGCCGCCGGCGCCGGCGAGCTGGCCATCCAGCAGCTGCGCAAGCTCCCCGCGGTCTTCAGCGACCTCGGCACGAAGGTCGTCGCCGACCTCGGTGGCAAGGCCGTCGTCACCGGCTTCGAGCTGCGCCAGAAGGCCAACGAGACGCTGCGTACCGCGAACCAGACCGCTGGCAGCCTGCGCGAGAAGGCCGTCCCGGCCGACCTGGACCTGAACCGGCTGCGCGAGGTCGCCGACCTCGACCGGCTGCGCGAGGTCGCCGACCTGGACAAGCTGCGCGCGGCGGCCACCCGCAACGCCGCCGTCGTGGTGGCCGGCGCCCAGGCCGCCCAGGAGCGGGCGCTGGCCGCGTACGGCGCGCTGGTGGCCCGGGGCGAGCGGGTGGTCGGTGCCGGCGTGCTCGAGGCCGCCGACACGGTGAACGCCGACATCGAGGCGACCGAGGCCGCCGAGCCGGCCGCCGCCGCGAAGCCGGCCGCGCCCGCCGCCGAGGTGCCGACCCCGGCCGAGGTGGCCGAGGTCGTCGAGGCCAAGCCGGCCGCCGCGAAGAAGGCCACCCGGGCCGCCAAGGCCACCACGAAGGCCGCGAAGCCGGCCGCCACCCCGTCGGCGAAGCTGCCCCGGGCCACCAAGCGGACCCGCCCGGCCGCCGAATGATCCGCTGAGCCGGCGACCCCGGAGGCGTCCTTGTCGGACGTTTCCGGGGTCGCCGGCATAAGCTTGCCCTCATGGCCAACGCCGCGCCGATCTTCGCCTTCGAAGTCCGCTACGTGATCGAGCTGATCCTGCTCGTCTTCGCGCTGATCATCCAGGGCGTCGCGCTGGTGCACGCCATCACCCAGCGATCCGACGCCTTCCCCGCCATCGGCACGCTGCCCAAGGGCGGCTGGATCGCCATCCTGGCGGTCTGCCTGGTGCTGACCCTGCTCGGGTTCGGCCCGATCAGCCTCTTCGGACTGATCGGCATCGCGGCCGCGCTCATCTACCTGCTCGACGTCCGGGTCGGGCTGCGCGACCTCAGCGACGGCAAAGGGTTCTGGTGAGAGGCTTCCGCTGGCCACCCCCGCCGGACGGCGGGCCCCGCACCTGGGGTCCGGGGCCGGGCGGTCCGCGTACCGGGCGGCCGGCCCTGCCCGAACCGGAGACCGAGCTGGTCGCCACGCCACACGGCGTACGGCTGGAACGGCTGGTCACCGGGACCGGTGACCCGGTCACCGTGTTCGCCCACGGCCTGGCCAACGGCATCGCCACCACCCGGCCGTTCGGCAGCGGCGTCACCGGCCGCAAGCTCTTCTTCCAGTTCCGCGGGCACGGCCGCTCCGACGCGCCACCCGGGCCGTGGAGCTACCTCGACCTCGCCCGCGACCTGCGGGCGGTCGCCGACCTCGGCGGCGCCACCCGGGCCTTCGGTGCGAGCCTCGGCGCGGGTGCGCTCTGCCGGCTGCTCGTCGAGAGCCCGGAACGGTTCGAGCGGTTGGTCTTCTTCCTGCCGGCGGTGCTCGACCGGCCGCGTGGCGAGGTCGCCCGGGCCCGGCTGACCGCGCTGCTCGACGCGGTGGAGAGTGGCGACGCCTCGGCGGTCGCCGAGGTGGTCTCGGTGGAGCTGCCCCCGGGCGTGCGCAACACTCCCGCCGGCTGGGCGTACCTGCGCCAGCGGCTGGACCAGCTGCTCCGCGACGGGCTCGCCCCCGGGCTGGCCAGCCTGCCCGAGCAGGTGCCGTTGCGCGACGCCGGAGCGCTGGCCGCGGTGACCGCGCCCGTCCTGGTGATCGGGTGCGCCGGCGACGACCTGCACCCGGTGGAGGTGGCCGAGCAGCTCGCGGCCGCGCTGCCGGCGGCCACCCTGCACGTGTACGACCGGCCCGGCGTGCTCTGGACCGAACGCGCCGACCTGCGGTCGCGGATATCCGCCTTCCTCAACGAGTAACCTGCCCTGTCATGGGCGTCACACACCACGGACGTACGCACCGGCTGGACCTCGCCGACCCGACCCTGCGGGAGTGGCGGTGCACGGTGCTGCACGCCGACCCGGAGCAGGGCATCGTGCTCGACCGGTCGGCGTTCTACCCGGGCGGCGGCGGCCAGCCGCCGGACCACGGCGTACTGCTCTGGCAGGGGGTGCAGACCCGGATCGTCGGCACCCGCAAGGGCGACGACCTCTGGCTGATCCCGGCCGAGGGTGACCCGCTGCCGCCGGCCGGCACCCCGGTGACCGGCGCGGTCGCCGACGAGCGGCGCACCCGCCTGATGCGCACCCACTCGGGGCTGCACGTGCTCTGCGGCGTCGTGTTCCGCGACTTCGGCGCGCTGGTCACCGGCGGCAACATGGAACCGGGTGAGGCCCGGATGGACTTCAACCTGCCCGAGGTGCCACCCGACTTCAAGAGCCGGATTGAGGAACTGGTCAACGCCGAGGTGGCCGCCGACCGGGCGGTGGCCGTCCGGGTGCTGCCCCGGGCCGAGGCGCTCGCCCTGCCGGACATCATCCGCACCCAGTCCAACCTGATCCCGCCGGACGAGCAGGAGGTCCGGATCGTCGACATCGTCGGCCTGGACGTGCAGGCCGACGGCGGCACGCACGTCGCCTCGACCGCGCAGATCGGCAAGGTGCAGGTGGTGAAGGTGGAGAGCAAGGGCCGGGCCAACCGCCGGGTCCGGGTACGCCTGGTGGACTGACCGGTCTCCCGGCGCCGGGACACCCCGGCGCCGGGAGGTCACCGGCTCACACCAGGTCGATCCGTTCCCGCTCGACCGGATAGCCGGCCCGGGCGAAGGCGGCCGCCATCGGGTGGTTGGTCTGGTCGGTGGCCGCCACGATCACCTCCACCCCCGCCTCGACGAGCAGGTGGGTGGCCTCGACCAGCAGGTCGTACGCGTAGCCGTGCCCGCGCTGCCCGGGAACCACGCCGACGAAGCCGACGATCGGATCGCTGTGGTTGCGCGCCGGCACGGTGATGCCGACCAGTTCGCCCTCGGGCGTCCAGGCCAGCCGCCACCAGTCGCGCGGGCTCGGCAGCCAGCGCAGCAGGTCCAGTTCCTCCCGCGCCGCCGCGTCCGGCCCGTGCTCGGTGGCGGTGTGCCGGGTGTGCGCGTCGAGGCTTCCCTCGCCCACCCGGCGCAGCACGTCGAGGATCACCGCGTCGTCCGGTTCCGGGCGGAACTCCAGCCGGCCGGGTCGGGCGGGCAGCCCGCACTCCGGCGTCCAGCGGTACCGGTACCGCTCGACCAGTGGTGCCATGCCGGCGTCGATCGCGGCGTCGATCCGGGCCTGCGCCTCCGCGCGGACCGCCGGGTCGTCCCGCCAGCCGGGCGGCAGGGAGAGCGAGTACTCGGCCCGCAGCGGCGCGGTGCGCAGCAGCCGGACCGCGGCCTCGCGGTCGGTGAAGTCGAACCAGTCGAGGGCCAGCGGCGATTCGTCGTCCGGCCCGCCCCACCAGGCGGCCCGGGCCACCACGGTGCCGGCGCGCAGGGCGACCCAGCTCCACTCGGGACGGTACTGGCCGGCCGCGGCCATCTCGGAGTAGGTGTCGCCGAAGGCGGCGCGCCCGACCAGCTTGGTGTGCGGCAGGGAGTCGAACAGTGCTTCCTCGCCCGCGGTGAGCGGGCGGATGACCAGGTCGGTCATGGGATCCTTCCGGGTTTCGTGCTCCCGGCTCAGGACCGTGGCGCCCTCGTGACCGGGCGGGAGCACAACGATGTCGTGGACACGGTGCTCACCTCCCTTCCCGTCGACGAGGGCGTGCGGGGACGCTACCAGGCGGCCGTGGTGGCCCGTCAAACCGATTTACCCGCCCCGCGCGCAGGACGCCTCCACGGCGTCCGCCGCCGACAGCCGGCGGCCGGGCGGGTCAGCGTCCGGTCACCTCCGGCGGCAGGTGGGCGGCGCGGACGTCGAGCAGCCAGCGCTCGACCGTGGCCTCGTCCGGCCGGTCCGGCAGCGGGGTGCGGATCCGGTCGAAGTCCCGCTCGGCGTCGGCCAGCAGCGCCCGGGCCTCGTCCAGTTCGCCGCCGGCGACCCGTTCGCCGAACGCCCGGAACCACTCCGGGTCGGCGAGCCGGATCTCCAGCACCCCGGTGGCGTAGAGCAGCCGGCCCTGGTGCACCAGCCGGGCCAGGTGCCGGGCGTGCTTGGCGGTCCGGCGCCGGGTGTCGGCGGAGAACGTGCCGTCGCCGCGCGACTCCAGCCTGCGGAACTGCCGGCCGGCGTAGCCCAGATACGCGTCGCGGACCCGGGGCGCGCTGAGGAAGGCCGCGCGGATGCCGATCAGCCGTTCGCCGAACTCCGTCCGGGTCTCGTAGCAGTCGTCCGGCAGCCACATCAGCTCGGTGGCGGTCGGGTTGCCGCTCAATCCCAGCTTCGCGTACTTCGCGGCCTCGTGCAGGGTGACGTCCGGGTCGGTGGTGACCACCGACTCGCGGGGCGGGTGCAGGCCGTGGAAGGCGACCGTGGGCGCCGCGAACACGCCGATCCGGTCCACGTCCGAACCGGGCCGGGCCAGCCCGTACGCGACCGAGCCGACGATGCCGGCGAGCAGCAGGTGCATGCCGGCGAGCATGACGGATGACACCCGGTGCGCCAAACCCGACTTCGGCTGTCAGGTATTGCTGACACGCTGGCCGCATGACGAAACCGCTGACAGGAAAGATCGCGCTGGTGGCCGGCGCGAGCCGCGGCGCCGGGCGGCAGATCGCGGTGCAGCTCGGCGCGGCCGGGGCCACCGTCTACGCCACCGGGCGCAGCAGCCGGGCCGGCCGGTCGGAGATGGACCGGCCGGAGACCATCGAGGAGACCGCCGAGCTGGTCACCGCGGCCGGCGGCGAGGGTGTCCCGGTCGTGGTCGACCACCTGGTCCCCGAGCAGGTCCGCGACCTGGTGGCCCGGATCGACGCCGAGCGTGGCCGGCTGGACGTGCTGGTCAACGACATCTGGGGCAGCGATCCGCTGATCACCTGGGAGAAGCCGGTCTGGGAGCAGCCGCTGGAGGCCGGCTTCCGGACGTTGCGGCTGGCGGTCGACACGCACATCATCACCAGTCACTTCGCGCTGCCGCTGCTGATCCGCCGTCCCGGCGGGCTGGTGGTGGAGATCGGCGACGGCACGAAGGAGTACAACGACGCCAACTACCGGCTCTCGGTCTTCTACGACCTGGCGAAGGTCTCGGTGAACCGGCTCGCGGCGAGTTGGGCGCACGAGCTGAAGCCGCACGGTTGCACCTCGGTCGCGCTCACCCCGGGCTGGCTGCGGTCGGAGTCGATGCTGGAGCTCTTCGGCGTAACCGAGGAGAACTGGCGGGACGCCCTGGACAAGCAACCGCACTTCGCCATCTCGGAGTCGCCGGCGTTCGTCGGCCGCGCGGTCGCCGCGCTGGCCGCCGACGAGGACCGGGCCCGGTGGAACGGGCGGTCGGTGTCCAGCGGCGAGCTGGCCAAGGTGTACGGCTTCACCGACCTCGACGGCAGCCAGCCGGACGCCTGGCGCTACCTGGTGGAGGTGCAGGACCCCGGCAAGCCGGCCGACGTCACCGGCTACCGCTGACCGGTGCCGTCGTGCCCGGCCGCGGCACCCGGCGAGGGCGGAGGTGACCCCGCGTAGCGGGCGACGGTACGGGCCGCGGCGTCGGCGAGCCACGCCCGCAGGCCGGGCGGGTCGAGCACCTCCACCTCCGGCCCCAGCCCCAGCAACTGGGTGTACGCCACCTCGACGGACTCGACGGGCAGCCGGGTCACCACCCAGCCCTCTCCGTCGGGTTCCCCGGCGGCGGCCACCGCCTCCTCGTACGCGAAGGGGGCGTCGGCGGCGTGCCGGAGCCGGCGCAGGCCGGCGGGGCTGAGCCGGACGGTGATCCGGTCCCGCAGCATGCTCCGCAGGAACGCCTCGGCCTGCTCCCGCCAGTACCCGGCCAGGTCGAAGCGCTCGTCCCGGTCGAAGGTCTCCGCCCGCACCTCGACGGCGGTGACCCGGTCCACCCGGTACGTCCGGTACCCGTCGTCGACCCGGCCGACCAGGTACCAGGTGCCGCTCTTGAGCACCAGGCCGTAGGGGGACAGCTCCCGGGTGACCTCCCGGTCGCCGCGCCGGTAGCGCAGCTCGACCACCCGGTCGCGCCAGACCGCGCCGGCCAGCTCGCTCAGCCACCGCGGCGGCCCGGTCTCCCGGAACCAGCCCGGCACGTCCAGGTGGAACCGCTGCCCGGTGCGGGCCGGCGCGTCCCGCAGCGCCGGCGGGAGCGCGGCCAGCACCTTCAGCTCGGCGGCCGCGACCGCGTCGGCGAGGCCCATGTCGCCGGCCGGGCCGGGCAGCCCGGCCAGGAAGAGCGCCTCCGCCTCGTCCCGGGTCAGCCCGGTCAGCCGGGTCCGGTAGCCGCCGAGCAACCGGTAGCCGCCGGCCCGGCCCCGGTCGGCGTAGACCGGCACGCCGGCGGCGGAGAGCGCCAGCACGTCACGGTAGACCGTCCGCTCGGAGACCTCCAGCTCCCGGGCCAGCTCCGCGGCGGTCATCGTCTCCCGCGCCTGGAGCAGCAGGACCAGGGAGATCAACCGGGACGCGCGCACCCGTCCATCCTGCCCCGGCGGCGCTCAGCGCCCGCCGGGGGTGAGCAGGCCCCGGTCGTACGCGGCGGCCACCGCGGCGGCCCGGTCGTTGACCCCGAGCTTGGCGTAGACGTGCAGCAGGTGGGTCTTCACCGTGGCCTCGCTGATGAACAGCCGGGCGGCCGCCTCCCGGTTGGACGAGCCCTTCGCCACCAGGGTGAGCACCTCCAGCTCGCGCTGGCTCAGCGGCTCCTCGGCGGGCCCGCGGAGCCGCCCCATCAGCCGGCCGGCCACGCTGGGGGAGAGCACCGCCTCACCCCGCGCGGCGGCCCGCACCGCCCGGACCAGCTCGTCGCGGGGCGCGTCCTTGAGCAGGTAGCCGGTGGCGCCGGCCTCGATCGCCGGCAGCACGTCGGCGTCCGTGTCGTAGGTGGTGAGCACCAGCACCCGGGCGCTGCTGCCGGCCCGGGCCAGCCGGCCGATCGCGGTCACCCCGTCCATCCCGGGCATCCGCAGGTCCATCAGCACCACGTCGGGGTGCAGGTGGGCGGCGAGCGCGAGCGCCTCGGCCCCTTCGCCGGCCTCGCCCACCACCTCGAAGCCGGGGTCGCCGGTGAACATGCCGCGCAACCCGTCCCGCACCACCGGGTGGTCGTCGACGATCAGCAGCCGGACCGGGGCGGTCAACCGGCACCTCCGGGAAGTGCGGGCACGGACGCCGAGACGGCGGTGCCGCCGCCCGGCTCACTTTCGACGGCCAGCTCGCCGCCGACCCCGGCCACCCGCTGCCGCATGACCGTCAGCCCGTAGCCGCCGTCCGGCCGGCGGGGGGCGGGCGGATCGGTGACCGCGAAGCCCACCCCGTCGTCCCGGACGTCCAGGGTGACCACGTCGCCCATGTACGACAGGGTCAGCCCGACCCGGGACGCCTTCGCGTGCCGGGCCACGTTGGACAGCGCCTCCTGGGCGGCGCGCAGCAGGGTCACCTCGACCTCCGGGTGCAGCGGGCGCGCCTCGCCGGTGACGCTGACGTCGGCGCGGACCTCGTTGATCGTCGACCAGCGCCCGGTCAGCTCGGCGATCGCCTCGGGCAGCCGGGCGGCCTCCAGCGCCCCGGGGCGGACCGCCCGCACCGAGCGGCGCGCCTCGGTGAGGCTCTCCCGGGCCAGGGCGACCGCGGTGTCCACGTGCCGCTGCCAGTCGGACCGGCGGTCCCGGGCCTGCCCGGCGGCCTCCAGCTGGGTGATGATGCCGGTGAGGCCCTGGGCCAGGGTGTCGTGGATCTCCCGGGCCATCCGCTGCCGCTCGTCGGTCACCCCGGCTTCCCGCGCCTGGGTGAGCAGTTGGGCGTGCAGCCCCTCGTTCTCCCGCATCGTCTCGGCCAGCCGGCGGTTCGTCTCGGCCAGCTCCTCGACCAGCCGCTTGCGGTTGGTGTTCTGCCGGTCGGTGATGGTGCCGAACCAGGTCACCCCGCCGGCCACGCCCACGTTGAACAGCACGAGCACGCACCAGAGCAGCCAGTGCGACAGTGAGGACGGCAGGCCCGCGCTCTGCGCGGTGGCCACCAGCACGGCCGACGCGGCCACCCCGGCGAACCGCCAGTTGCCGGGCAGCACGAACGTGTGCAGGAAACCGGCCCAGGCGAAGAAGCCGTACCACGGGCTGCCCAGCACCAGCACGGTGGCGAACGCGAGCAGCCCGAGGTAGTAGACCGCCATCAGCGTGCGCCGGGTCACCCAACCGGGGTGCAGGTTGACGAACCAGGCGACCCAGCAGGCCGCGGCCGCGCCGACGAGCAGGTGATGGGCCAGCGGGAGGGCTCCGGGCGCCGGCGCGGCGGTGGTCAGCAGTGCCCCGACGGCCAGCCCCACGTAGGGCACCACCCGGTGGAGCCCCGCCTCCCGGGCCTCCCAGGCGGCCAGCCGGTCGACCTGCTCGGCGGTGCTGGTCATCGGACCCCCGGCTCATTCCCAGCGGAACAGTTTCGCCGCCACCGTACCGGCGAGCAGGGCGACCACCGCCATCACCGCCAGGTGCGCCGGGTGCGGTGCGGTGCCGGTCCAGGCGTCGAGCAGCGCCTGCACCCCCGGCGGGGTGTAGTCGCCGATCCGGACCAGGACGTCCGGCAGCAGGAACCGGGGCACGTAGACCCCACCGAAGAACATGACCACCAGGAACAGCGGCACGGCCAGCGCCTGCGCCGCCTTGGTCGTCCGCGCGACCGCCGCCACCAGCAGCCCCAGCGCCAGCAGCGCCGCGGTACCGAGGACCAGGGCCAGCGCGAAGCCCAGTGGACGTCGGGGCAGCGGTACGTCGAAGGCGAGCCGGCCGACCACGACCAGCAGCAGGGCACTGATCAGGATGGTGGCGAGCGAGATGACCAGTTGGGCGGCCAGCAGCGCGGCCGGGCTGGCCGGGGTGGTGGCCAGCCGGCGCAGCACCCCGCGTTCCCGGTAGGTGGCCAGGACCGTGGGCAGGATGTTCACCGCCGCCATGGCGAGCGTGATCACCAGCAACGAGGGGGCGAAGTACTGGATGAAGGACAGGCCACCGAACTGCGCCTCCGGCTGGCGCCCCGCCGGGATCAGCCCGAACACCATCAGCAGCGCGAGCGGTAACGCGACGGTGGTCAGCGGCGAGGCGAGGTCCCGCAGGTAGAGTCTCGTCTCGATCTTCAGGATCTGCCTGAAGGCGTGCATCCCGGTCTCCCTCAGTCGGCGGGTCGGTGCCCGGTCAGCTCGACGAACGCGTCGTCGAGAGTGGACTGCTCCAGCCGCAGGTCGGCGGCGACGATCTGGTTGCGGGCCAGCACCGAGGTGACCGCGTGCAGCACGTCGCCGCTGCCGGTCACCACCACCTGGCTGCCGGTGCGGTGCACGGCGCTCACCTCGGGCAGGTCGGCGAAGAGCCGGTCGTCCACCGGGGCGGACGGCCGGAACCGGACCCGCTGCTCCGGAGTCACCGCCGACACCAGGCCGGCCGGGCTGTCCAGCGCGACGACGCGTCCGCGGTCGATCACGGCCACCCGGTCGCAGAGCCGCTCGGCCTCCTCCATGAAGTGGGTGACCAGCACGATCGTCACCCCGCTGTCCCGGACCTGCTCGATGAGGGTCCAGGTGTCCCGCCGGGCCTGCGGGTCCAGCCCGGTGGTCAGCTCGTCCAGGATGGCGATCTCGGGGTTGCCGACCAGCGCGAGCGCGATGGACAGCCGCTGTTTCTGGCCGCCGGAGAGGTCCTTGTACGCGGTGTTCCGCTTGGCGCCCAGGCCCAGCTTGTCGATCAACCCGGCCGGGTCGGCCGGCTCACGGTAGAACGAGGCGTACAGCTCCAGCGCCTCGGCCACCCGCAGCCGGTCGGGCAGTTGGCTCTCCTGGAGCTGCACCCCGACCTGCTGGCGGAGCCGGGCCGCGTGCCGGTGGGGGTCGAGCCCGAGGACCGACACCCCGCCGGAGTCGGGGACGCGGAGCCCGGAGACGCACTCCACCGTGGTGGTCTTGCCCGCGCCGTTCGGGCCCAGGATGCCGAAGATCTCCCCGGCCGCCACGGTGAACGACACGTCGTCCACGGCCACCACGTCGCCGTACCGCTTGTGCAGGTTCGTCACCTCGATGACCGGCATCGTGCCGCCTTCCGCCGTTGCAGATCCGTACGTCGAGGATGGACGGGCGGACGCGGCGGCGGATCGACCACACGGCGATCATGGGGGACGGCGCGGGTTGATCCCGGCGATCCACCAACCGGTTGACGCGCCGGCCGCCGTTAGGCTCTCGGTCGTGAACGCACCCCGCCTCGCCGCGCCCGTGACCGGCCCCGCCCGTCGGTTCCTCACCGGCGTCGGGCTGCTGCTGCGCGGTCTCGGCCTCTACGTCCGCAGCCCCGGCCTGATGCTGCTCGGCATCGTGCCGGCGCTGATCTCCGGTGCGCTCTTCGTCGCCGCGTTCGTCACCCTGGCGTTCTTCGTCGACGACCTGGCCGAGCTGGTCACCCCGTTCGCCGACGACTGGTCGGCGACCCCGCGCGACCTGGTCCGGGTGGTCGCCGGGCTGGCCTTCCTCGGGCTCGGCGGCCTGATCGGGGTGCTCGCCTTCACCGCGGTCACCCTGGTTATCGGCGACCCGTTCTACGAGAAGATCTCCGAGCGGGTGGAGGAGCGCCTCGGCGGCACACCGGGCGCGGTCGACGTGGCGTTCTGGTCGTCGCTGCGCCGCAGCCTGGCCGACTCGGTCCGGCTGGTGGCCCTCTCGGTGCTGATCGGCGTCCCGCTCTTCGCGGCGGGCTTCATCCCGGTGGTCGGGCAGACCGTGGTTCCGGTGATCGGCGCGGCGGTGGGCGGCTGGCTGCTCGCGCTGGAACTGGTCGGCGCGCCCTTCTACCGGCGCGGCATGCGTCTGCCGGACCGCCGGTCGGTGCTGAAGGCGGACCGGCCCACCGCGCTCGGCTTCGGGGTGGCGGTCTTCGTCTGCTTCCTGATCCCGCTCGGCGCGGTGCTCGTCATGCCGGCCGCGGTCGCCGGCGCCACGCTGCTGGCCCGCCGGTCGCTCGGCCAGTCCATCGAGGAGCGCTGACATGCGGATCACCCTGGTGGAGGGGGACATCACCACCCAGGAGGTGGACGTGGTCGTCAACGCCGCGAACTCGTCGCTGCTCGGCGGCGGGGGCGTCGACGGCGCGATCCACCGGCGCGGTGGCCCGGCCATCCTGGCCGAGTGCCGGGCGCTGCGGGCCTCCCGCTACGGCCGGGGCCTGCCGACCGGGCAGGCGGTGGCGACCACCGCCGGGAACCTGCCGGCCCGCTGGGTGGTGCACACCGTGGGGCCGGTCTGGTCGGCCGACGAGGACCGCTCGGCGCTGCTGCGCGACTGCTACGCCAACAGCCTGCGGGTCGCCGACGAACTGGGTGCGCGCACGGTGGCGTTCCCGCTGGTGTCGGCCGGGATCTACGGCTGGCCGGTCGAGGACGCGGTCGGTCAGGCCCTGGCCGTGCTGCGCGCCGCGACCCCGGCGAACGTCACCGAGGCGCGGCTGGTGCTCTTCGGGGCGGACAGCTATGAGGCCGCTCGGCGCGTCCACGGCGGCTGAGCGCCCGGGACGGTTCCGGTGCGAGACCGGAGACCGGCTCCACCCGACGTAGCCCGACCCGCGCAGTGCGGTCGCGGGGCGGGCTACGGAGCCGGGGCCCTCTCCTGCGCCGGGAGAGGCCCCCGCTGCCGTGCGGGTGCGAACCCCGTTCAGCTCGACGGGCGGACGGCGGCCACCGCCTCCACCTCGACCAACTGGTCGGCGTAGCCGAGCACGGCCACGCCCAGCAGGGTGCTCGGCGGGTCGTGGTCGCCGAAGTGGTCGCGGACCACCTCCCAGACGGTGACCAGGTCGGCCTGCCGGCCGGACGCCACGTAGACGGTCGTCTTGACCACGTCGGTGAGCCGCGCGCCGGCCGCCGCGAGGGCGGTTTCCAGGTTGGCCATCACCTGCCGTGCCTGCGCCGCGTGGTCGCCGGGCGCCACCGTCCGGCCGTCCGGGTCGAGCGGGCAGGCGCCGGCGGTGAAGACCAGCCGGGCCGGCGGCTCCACCGTGGCGGCGTACGCGTACTCGGCAACGTCGGAGAGCGCGGGCACGTGGATCAGGTGGGTCGTCACCGGCCGACGCTATCGCCGGGCGCGCGGGCGGCTCGACCGAATATCGTGCCCGGGGCCGCACGAGCGGTCAGGCGGACTCGCGCCGGATCAGCTCGGTCGGCAGCACCAGGGCGGTCTCGATGGCCTCGCCGGCGGCCAGCCGGAGCAGCTGGCGGGTCATCTGCCGGCCGATCTCCTGGATCGGTTGCCGGACGGTGGTCAGCGGCGGCTCGGTGTAGGCGGCGGTCTCGATGTCGTCGAAGCCGATCACCGCCACGTCGTCCGGCACCCGCCGCCCGGCCTCCCGCAGGGTACGCAGGGCGGCGTGCGCCATCAGGTCGGAGGCGGCGAAGACCGCGTCCAGGTCGGGGTGCTCGGCGAGCAGTTGCCGCATCGCCGCCGCCCCGGACTCCCGGGTGAAGTCGCCGACCGCCACCAGCTCGGGCAGCCCGGCCGCCGCCACCGTGCCCCGGTAGCCGGAGAGCCGCTCGATCCCGGCGACCATGTCCTGCGGGCCGGCGATGGTGGCGATCCGCCGCCGGCCGCCGTCGATCAGGTGTCGCACGGCGGCGGTCACCCCGCCGACGTGGTCGACGTCGACGTACGGCACGTCCGCACCGTCGAGCGGCCGGCCGCTGCACACCACCGGGATGCCGAGCCGGGCCAGCCGGCCGGGCAGCGGGTCGGCGCCGTGCAGCGAGGCGAAGAGCACCCCGTCGACGTGCCGCCCGGTGGTGTACCGCTCCACCCGGGCGTGCCCGGCCGGCGAACCGGCCAGCATCAGCACCAGCTGCTTGTCGGCCGCCTCCAGCTCCTGGCTGACGCCCCGGATGATCCCCGGGAAGACCTGGTCGTCGGAGAAGACCCGGGTGGCCGCCTCCGGCATGACCAGGGCGATCGAGTCGGTCCGCTGGGTGACCAGGCTGCGGGCGGCCAGGTTCGGCACGTACCCCAGCTCGGCCACCGCCCGGTTGACCGCCTCCCGGATCGGCTCGGCCACCGTGGTGGAGCCGTTCACCACCCGCGAGACGGTGGCCCGGGACACCCCGGCCCGGCGGGCCACCGCTTCGAGCGTCGGTCGTTGCGCCGTCGTCATGGTCGCCATCCCCCCGCTGGTCACAGCCCGTTCCGGGAGATCACCTCCTGGTACCACCGGGCGCTGGCCTTCGGTGTGCGCCGCTGGGTCAGGTAGTCGACGTGGACGATCCCGAACCGCTTGCGGTAGCCCTCCGCCCACTCGAAGTTGTCCAGCAATGACCATACGAGATAGCCGCGCAGGTCCACCCCCCGGGCGATCGCCTCGTGCGCCGCGCGCAGGTGCCCGTCGAGGTAGGCGATCCGGTCGGTGTCGACGACGCCGCCCCCGCCGTCCGGTCCGTCCGCCCCCGGCTTGTCCGGGAACGCCGCGCCGTTCTCGGTGATCAGCAGCGGCACGCCCGGGTAGTCGGTGGCGATCCGCTCCAGCAGCCGGGTCAGCCCGGCCGGCTCGATCATCCAGCCCATGTCGGTCAGCGGCCCGACCGCCGGCAGGAACTCCACCGCACCCTCCGTACCCGGGTAGGCGCCGCCGCCCCCGGCCCCGCCGGGGCGCCCGGCGACGTAGGTGGGCTGGTAGTAGTTGATCCCGAGCAGGTCGATCGGGGCGGCGATCAACTTCTCGTCGCCGTCCCGGACGAAGGACGGCTCGACGATCCGGCCGACGTGCTCCAGCACGTCCTCCGGATAGCCGCCGGCCAGCAGCGGATCCAGGAAGATCCGGTTGTGCAGGCCGTCGACCAGGCGGACCGCGGCGGCGTCGGCGGCGCTGGCCGGGTCGGCCGGGCGCACGTCGGCCGGGTTGAGGGTGATCCCGACGATCTCCGCGCCGGCCGCGCGCAGCGCCCGGGCCGCCAGGCCGTGCCCGAGCAGCAGATGGTGTACGGCGGTGAAGGCCGCCGCCGGATCCTGCTCGCCCGGGGCGTGCACCCCGTTGCCGTACCCGAGATAGGCCGAGCACCACGGCTCGTTCAGCGTGGTCCAGGTGCCCACCCGGTCACCGAGTCGGGCGTGTACCGCGGTTGCGTACGTGGCGAAGTGCTCGGCGGTCTCCCGGCTGGTCCAGCCGCCCCGGTCGCCCAGGCTCTGCGGCAGGTCCCAGTGGTAGAGCGTGACGATCGGGTCGATGCCCCGGTCGAGCAGCGCGTCGGTCAGCCGGTCGTAGAAGTCCAGCCCGCGCGGGTTGACCGGGCCGGTGCCGTCCGGCTGGATCCGGGGCCAGGCCACCGAGAAGCGGTAGGCGCGCAGCCCCAGCTCGGCCATCAGCGCCACGTCCTGCGGGTACCGGTGGTAGTGGTCGCAGGCCACGTCGCCGGTGTGCCCCTGGAACACCTTCCCCGGCGTACGGCTGAAGGTGTCCCAGATGGACGGGCCGCGACCGTCGTCGCGGGCCGCGCCCTCGATCTGGTACGCGGCGGTGGCGGCGCCCCAGAGGAAGTTCTCGGGAAATCGGAGATTGCTCAAGCTTTGACCGCACCTTCCATGATCCCGCCGATGATCTGGCGGCCGAACAGGACGAAGACCAGCAGCAGCGGGAGCGTTGCGATGGCCGTCCCGGTGAAGACCTGCGACATGTCCTGGTAGTACCCGTCGGACAGGGCCCGCAGGGACAGCTGGACGGTCGGGTTCTCCGGGTCGTTCAGCACAGCGTACGGCCAGAGGAAGTCGTTCCAGGTGGTCATGAAGGTGAGCAGGCCGAGCACCGCCGCGGCCGGGCGCAGCGCGGGCAGCACCACGTTCCAGTAGATCCGGGCCGTGCCGCAGCCGTCGACCCGGGCCGCCTCGATCAGCTCGGTGCTGACCGCCTGGCCGGCGTACTGCCGCATCATGAACACCCCGAAGCCGGTGACCAGCGCCGGCACGATCACCGCCGGCAGCCGGTCGTTCCAGTTCAGCTTCGTCATCAGCATGTACAGCGGGATGACGCCGAGCTGGGTCGGCACCATCATGGTCGCGATGATCACCAGCAGCAGCACGTTGCGCCCGCGGAACCGCAGCTTGGCGAAGGCGAACCCGGCCAGGGTGGAGAAGAGGACCACCGACACGGTGACGGTGGTCGCCACGATGGTCGAATTGATCAGACCGGTCAGGAAGTACGCGTCGGTGTTGCCGAACAGCCGGGCGATGTTCGCCCCGAGGTTGCCGCCGGGGGTGACCGGCGGCGGCACCTGCCCCATCGCGTCGCTGGACCGGCTGGCCACCACGAACATCCAGTAGATCGGGAAGATCGACAGGAACGCGGCGGCGAGCAGCGCGCCGTACGTCAGCGGGCTGGCCCGCCACAGCCGGCTCATCGGAGGTCTCCCTTCGCGGCCCGGCCACCGGGCGTCTGCCCGCCGAGTCGCCGGATGATCAGTACGTTGACCGCCGCCACGACGGCGATCAGGGCGAAGAGCAGCCACGCCACCGCCGAGCCGTAGCCGAAGTTGTAGTGCGGCGCGAAGGCGTTCTCGAACATGTACATGGTCACCGTCTGCGACTCGCGCAGCGGTCCACCGCGGATCGGGTTGGTCCCGGAGTGGAACAGCCGCGGCTCGGTGAACAGTTGCAGCCCGCCGATGGTGGAGATGATGACCGCGAAGATGATCGTCGGCTTGAGCAGCGGCACCGTGATGGACCAGAACTGGCGGGCCCGGTTCGCGCCGTCGATCGCCGCCGACTCGTAGAGGTCCCGCGGGATGGCCTGCATGGCGGCCAGGAAGATCAGCGCGTTGTAGCCGGTCCACCGCCAGTCGACCATGGCGGAGATGGCCACCCAGGAGGCGAACCGGTCCGACTTCCAGTTGACCGCGTCGATCCCGACCAGGTCGAGCAGCCAGTTCACCATCCCGAACTCGCGGCCGAAGAGCACCCCGAAGACGATCGCGACGGCCGCGGTGGAGGTGACGTTCGGGATCAGCACCGCCATCCGCCACCCGGTGCGGGCCCGCAGCGACCGGTTGAGCAGGTTGGCCAGCCAGAGCGCGGCGAGCAGCTGCGGGACGGTGGAGATGACGAAGATGCCGAGGGTGTTGACCACCGCGTGCCAGAAGTCGGCGTCGGCCATCAGCCGGGCGTAGTTCTCCGTGCCGACGAAGGCGTGCTCGGTGCCGAGCAGGTCCCAGTCGTGCAGCGACACCCAGAACGTGTACGCCAGCGGGTACACCCCGAACACCGCGAAGAGCAGGAAGAACGGGGCGATGTAGAGGTAGGGCGAGTACCTGGTGTCGAACCTGCTGAGCCGGTGCGCCCGGGTGGGCCGGGCGGCGGCTGCCGGTGCCACCGGGGGCCGCGCGTCGAGCTGGACGCTCATGGCCGGAAACTCCTTTCCACGCCGCCTGCCCGCCCCGCACCCCGCCGGCCACCGGGTCGGGCGTCGCGGCGCGCGACGCCCGACCCGGGTCGGCCGAGCCGGGGTGCGGGGGCGGGAGGGGGTTACTTGGCGGCGGCCTTCTTCGCGTTGGTCACCGCGTCGGTCCAGCCCTGGTCGGGGTTGCGCTGGCCCAGCTCGACGGTCCGGACGGCGTTCTCCACCTCGGTCCGGACCGCCTGGTTCTTCGGGCCCATGTAGACCGGCTTCAGGTTCTTCGCCCCGGCGGCGAAGATCTGGCCCACCGGCGCCCCGGAGAAGTACGCGTTGGTCGCCCCGGTGATCGCCGGGTCGTCGAGGGCCTGCGGCGACGACGGCAGCGGCCCCTTGGCCTTGAACGCGCCGATCTGTCCCTTGGCGCTGGTGAGGAACGTGGCCAGTTCGATCGCCTCGGCCTGGTGCTTGCTCTGCTTGGGCACCGCCAGGTAGGAGCCGCCCCAGTTGCCGCCGTTGCCGGGCACCTGGGCGATGTCCCACTTGCCGGACGCGTCCGCGCCGGCGTTGCCCTCGATGACCCCGGTCATCCAGGCCGGGCAGGCGATGGTGGCGAACTTGGCCTGCTTGAAGGCGGAGACCCACTCCTCCGACCAGGCGCCGTACTTGCCGGACAGGCCCGAGTCGATGATGTCCATGGTGGTGTCCCAGGCCTGCCGGACCGCGGGGTTGCTGTCGACGACCAGGTTGTCCGAGGTGTCGTAGTAGCTGTAGCCCTGGGCGTTGCCGGCGGTCTGCAGCAGGATGGTGTTGAAGGTGTTGGTGGCCGCGTCCAGGAACGACGCCCCGGTCTGCTTCGCGGTGAACTGCTCGCCGACCCGGATGTAGTCCTGCCAGGTGGGCCAGAGCTTCGAGACCGCCTCGCGGTCGGTGGGCAGGCCCGCCTTGGCGAACAGGTCCTTGCGGTAGCACATCGCCATGCCGCCCACGTCGGTGCCGAGGCCGATGAGGTGCTTGCCGTCGGCGGTCAGCCCGGCGTTCCACTTCCAGTCCAGGAAGTTGCCCTTGAGTTCGGCGGCGCCGTGGTCGAGCAGGTTCACGAAGTTGCCGGGGTTGGCCTTGTACTCGACCAGCAGCCCCTCCTCGATGGCCACGACGTCGCCGGCGCCCTTGCCGGCGGCGAGCCACTGGGTGAGCTTCGGCGAGTACTCGTCGAGGTTGCCGCCGGTGCCCCGTTCGACGATCTTCACGCCGGGGTGGCTGGCCATGTACTCCTGGTAGAGCTGCTCGTAGCCGAACTGGCCGAAGACGTCGACGGTCAGCGTGACCGTGCCGTCCTCGGCGGCGTCGTCGCCACCGCAGCCGGTGGTGACGAGCAGTGCGCTGGCGGCGACGAGGGCGACCGCCGCGAGGCGGCGGCGCGGAAAGGCACCCATCTGTCTCGGACCCCTCTCAGGTCGGGCGGGTGATGGTG
This sequence comes from Micromonospora sp. R311, assembly GCF_056780015.1. NCBI lineage: Bacteria > Bacillati > Actinomycetota > Actinomycetes > Micromonosporales > Micromonosporaceae > Micromonospora > Micromonospora sp. R311. Next base: position 74,062 of record NZ_JBSWCE010000007.1, on the reverse strand, counting down.
GAAGAAATCTGAGAGAGCGCTCTCACGTAGGGTGCTGTCTCGTTGATCCGGTGTCAAGAGAGCGCTCTCTCAGGTGTCGAGACCGTTACCTGGCGGCTGGTCGCCCGGCCCGCCCGCCCTTCGTCGCCGCCGCCCGGCGGACGAGTCCCCCGCAGACGGAAAGAGTGGCCTCCGTTGCCGGGAGGCCACTCTTTCCGGAACCTGGTCCGGGACTCGGCCCGGCGGGTCGGGCTCAGCCGGTGCGGAGGCCGTCGAGCAGGGCGTGGTCGCCCGCGACGTCCAGGGTGTCGAAGCTGACCCGGCCCCACAGCGCCAGCAGCAGGTCGCTCGCCGTGCCGCTGACCTGCACCCGGGCGTGGTGGTCGTCGTGGCCGAAGATGGTGGCGGTGTCCAGCAGCGCGACACCCTCGCCGCGCAGCCGCAGGTACCACTCCTGGGCGGCGTCCACCGCCGACAGGTGCACCACCCCGTGCCACTGGCCCGGCACCCGCCGCCGGCCGGCCGGCAGCCAGGTGTCCAGCACCTCACTCACCCCGTCGGCCGCGAGCTTCGCCTCGACCGGTTCGCCCGCGGCGATGGCGAGCTGGGCGTCCCAGCGGTGCACCGCCGTCTCGTGCGCCGCCCGGCGCGGCCAGAACCCGGCCTTCTTCGGCTGCGGCGCCCAGTTCCACGCCGGAGCCTCCGGGTCGAGCCCGTCGAAGAGGGTCATCAGCTGGTCGAAGTCGTGCTGCCAGACCTGGAGCGGGGTGGTGCCCGGCGCCAGGTCGGCGAGCTCGGGGCGCTTCGGCGGGGCGGCGGTGGCCCCGGACCCGGCGAACGAGTGCACCCACCGGTAGAAGGCGGCCAGGTGCAGGGTGAGGTCGGCGACCGTCCAGCCGGGACAGGAGAGCACCGGGGTCTCGGGCGGCGCCTCGGCGACCGCGGCGGCGAACGCCGGCCCTTCCGCTCGCAGCGCGCCGATCCAGAAGTCCTTCGTTACGTGCAGCCTGCTCATCGCCATCCTCCCGGGGGTGACCCGGCCACCAGTAGGTGCCGCGGCTACCCCACAGCCTAGGGTGAAAGGCGTGTCAGACGTCTACGCCCAGCCGACAACCGGACCCGGAGCCGACGCCATGTGCGATCTGGCGCGATACACCACATTGCGCCTGGGCGGGCCGGCCGGACGGATCGTGACCGCCACCAACGCCGAGGAAATCGTACGAAGTGTCCGCGAGGCGCAGGGACGGGACGAGCAGGTGCTCATCCTCGCCGGGGGTAGCAACGTGGTGATCGGTGACGCCGGTTTCCCCGGCACGGTGGTGCTGGTCCGCTCGCGCGGCCTGCGGGTGCTCACCGAGGACGACGACGCGGTCACCGTACGGGTGGAGGCCGGCGAACCCTGGGACGACCTGGTCGCCGCCACGGTGGCCAACGGTTGGTCCGGTCTGGAGTGCCTCTCCGGCGTGCCCGGTTCGACCGGCGCCACCCCGATCCAGAACGTCGGCGCGTACGGCCAGGAGGTCGCCGAGACGATCACCGCCGTCCAGGTCTACGACCGGGTGGAGGGCATCACCGGGCGGATCGCCGCCGCCGACTGCGGCTTCGCCTACCGGTCCAGCATCTTCAAGTACAGCGACCGCTGGGTGGTGCTCGCCGTCGACTTCCGGCTCGCCCGCTCGCCGCTCTCCGGGCCGGTGCGCTACGCCGAGCTGGCCCGGGCGCTCGGCGTCGAGGTGGGTGACCGGGTGCCGCTGGCCGACGCCCGGGCCACCGTGCTGCGGCTGCGCGCCGGCAAGGGCATGGTGCTCGACGCCGCCGACCCCGACACCCGCTCGGTCGGCTCGTTCTTCACCAACCCGGTGCTGGACCGGTCGGCGTACGAGCTGCTGCGCGAGCGCGCGGCCGACATCGGCGAGCCGCCGGCCTGGCCGGGCGCGGGTGACGTGGTCAAGGTCAGCGCCGCCTGGCTGATCGACAAGGCCGGCTTCGGCAAGGGCCACTCCGGCCCGGAGGGGGTCGCCATCTCCAGCAAGCACACCCTCGCGCTGACCAACCGCGGCGGCAACGCCAGCACGTCCGCGCTGGTGGAGCTGGCCCGGGAGATCCGCGACGGCGTCCACCACCGGTTCGGCGTCACCCTCCACCCCGAACCCGTCCTCATCAACTGCACCATCTGACCCCCTTCCCCTCCCCGCCCCGAGGCTTGCTCCGCGATCCTGCGGTTCCTGCCCCGGCATGACCGGCGAACGGTGCGATCCGCGCGCCGAAAGTGCAAGATCGGCGGAGTAAGGGGGGTTAGGTGGGGGCGATGGTGGGCCAGGGGAGGGTGACTTCGCCGAGGCGCCAGCGGCGGGGGCGGTCGAGGATCGGCCAGCCGGCGGCCTTGACCGACTCGACGGCGCGCAGCCAGCGCTGCCGGGGGCCGAAGGGGGCGTAGCCGGCGGCGGCGTGCCAGGCGTCGTCGAGCGCGCGGAGCAGCGCGTGCACCGGCTCGCCGGGCACGTTGCGGTGGATCAACGCCTTGGGCAGCCGCTCGGCCAGTTCGGCCGGACTGCCCAGGGCGCCGAGCTTCGCGGCCAGGGTCAGCGTGCGCGGCCCGTCGGCGTCGAGCAGCACCCAGCCGGCGAGCCGGCCCAACTCGTCGCAGGTCCCCTCGACCAGCAGCCCGCCCGGGACGAGCCCGCCGGTCATCGTGCGCCAGGCGTCGGCGACCTCGCTCTCGTCGTACTGGCGCAGCACGTTGAAGGCGCGGACCAGGGCCGGCCGCAGCCCGGCCAGTTCGAAGCCGCCGCGGGCGAAGGTGAGCCACGGCGGATCGGCGGCCGGCGCGGCGGCGGCCACGCGTACCGGATCGATCTCCAGCCCGACCACCCGCACGTCGGCGCGGACCGCGGCGGCGAGCCGGGCACGCAGTTCGACGGCGGTGACCGGGGTGGCGCCGTAGCCGAGGTCGACCACCAGCGGGTCGGCTGCGGCCCGCAGCCGGTCCCCGCAGGTCGCGACGATCCAGTTGTCCACCCGGCGCAGCCGGTTGGGGTTGGTGGTCCCCCGGGTCACCACGCCGAGCGGCCGGCGCCGCCCCATCCCCGCCACGCCCGGCCCCGACTCAGCCGACCCGGTGCACCTTGTGCTGGGCGGCCTGCGCCAGCGGGCGGACGACCAGCCGGTCCACGTTCACGTGGTGCGGACGGGTCGCGCACCAGGCGATGCAGTCGGCGACGTCCTCGGCGACCAGCGGCTCCGGCACCCCGGCGTAGACCGCGGCCGCCTTCTCGGCGTCGCCGTCGAAGCGGACCAGCCCGAACTCGTCGGTCTTCACCATCCCGGGGTCGATCTCGATCACCCGGACCGGCCGGCCGCAGAGTTCCAGCCGCAGCGTGCCGGCGATCGCGGTCTGCGCGTGCTTGGCGGCGGTGTAGCCGCCCCCGCCCTCGTACACCGTGAAGCCGGCGGTGGACGAGACGATCACGATCGTGCCGGCTCCGGACGCCTCGAGCGCGGGCAGCAGCGCCTGGGTGACCCGCAGCGTGCCGAGGACGTTGGTGTCGTACATCCACTGCCAGTCGCCGACCGAGCCGGACTCCACCGGGTCCAGGCCCCGCGCGCCGCCGGCGTTGTTCACCAGCAGGGTGACCGGTCCCGGCGCGTCGGCCGCCGCCCCGGCGAGCAGGGCCACCGACTCGTCCGAGGTGACGTCGCAGCTCACCGCGGTGGCGGTGCCGCCGGCCCCGGCGATCTCGTCGACCAGGCCGGCCAGCCGGTCGGTACGCCGGGCGGCGGCGAGCACGTGGAAACCCTCGGCGGCGAGCCGGCGGGCGGTGGCCGCACCGATCCCGCTGGACGCCCCGGTGACGATGGCGACTGGACTCATCCGGCCATTGTGCTCCCGGCCCGAGATGCGCTCCACCGCGGGCGCGGGCCGTGCCGTGATGAGGTCCGTCACGCCCGGCGGCCGTCCCGGGGCATTACCCACCTCCGATGGGGAAGATGACATTCGGCGAGGACGTTGTCCGAAAAGCGCCGGGCGTGCGGGACGGCATCAACCGTGGCAGAGGGAGCGGACGTGGCGGAAATGCACACCGGTGTCGGTCGGCAGCGAGGTGCCCGGCCGTGGCCCCGGCCCCGGCGGATCGCGACGCTCTCGGTGCACACCTCACCCCTGCACCAGCCCGGCACCGGCGACGCCGGCGGGATGAACGTCTACATCCTCGAGGTGGCGCGCCGGCTCGCCGAGGCGGACGTCGAGGTGGAGATCTTCACCCGGGCCACCTCGGGCGACCTGCCACCCGTGGTGGAGATGGCCCCGGGGGTGCACGTCCGGCACATCATCTCCGGCCCGCTGGAAGGGCTCACCAAGGAGGAACTGCCCGGGCAGCTCTGCGCCTTCAGCGCCGGCGTGCTCCGCGCCGAGGCCGCCCGCCCGCCGGGCTGGTACGACCTCATCCACTCCCACTACTGGCTCTCCGGGCAGGTTGGCTGGCTGGCCAAGGAGCGCTGGGGGGTGCCGCTGGTGCACACCGCGCACACCCTGGCGAAGGTCAAGAACGCCCAGCTGGCGACCGGTGACCGGCCGGAGCCGAAGGCCCGGGTGATCGGTGAGGAGCAGGTGGTCGCCGAGGCCGACCGGCTGGTCGCCAACACCGGGGTCGAGGCCCGGGACCTGATCGACCGGTACGAGGCCGACCCGGCCCGGGTCGCCGTGGTCGAGCCCGGCGTTGACCTCGCGCGGTTCCGGCCGGCCCGGGGTGACCGGCACACGGCCACCGTCGCCGCCCGCCGCCGGCTCGGCCTGCCCACCACGGGGTACGTGGTGGCCTTCGTCGGCCGCATCCAACCGCTCAAGGCGCCCGACGTGCTGGTCCGGGCGGCCGCCGCGCTGCGCGACCGCGACCCGGAACTGGCCGCGGAGCTGACCGTGGTGGTCTGCGGCGGCCCGAGCGGCAGCGGCCTCGACCGGCCGACCGCGCTGATCGAACTGGCCGGCTCGCTCGGCATCGCCGACCGGGTGTGCTTCCTGCCCCCGCAGACGGGCGACGACCTGCCCGCCCTGTACCGGGCCGCGGACCTGGTCGCGGTGCCGTCGTACAACGAGTCCTTCGGCCTGGTCGCCCTGGAGGCCCAGGCCTGCGGCACGCCCGTGGTGGCGGCCGCCGTCGGTGGCCTGGTCACCGCGGTGCGGGACCGGGTCAGCGGGGTGCTGATCGACGGCCACGACCCGGCTGACTGGGCCGCGGCGCTGGGCCGGCTGCTGCCGGACCGGCCGGGCCGGGCCGAGCTGTCCCGTGGCGCCGAGCGGCACGCCCGCAACTTCTCCTGGCACCGCACCGTGTCCGGGTTGCTCGACGTCTACGGCGAGGCGATCTCCGCGCACCGGGCCCGGCTCGTCGCCGAGCTGGCCGGCGACCCGGCGCTCACCTGTTCCTGGTGACGCCCGCGGCCGTCCCGCCCGTCCAATGCGTCGGCCGGGGCGGTCGTAGAGTGGTTCCGGTGAGCGGGAAGAGCGATCTTGCGGCCCTGATCGAGTCGGTCTGCGACGAGCGGGAACTGGTTTGGGAGCCGACCGGCCCGGGGTCGTACGCGGTCACCCTGCCCGGCACCCACAAGCTCAAGACCGTCTGCAACCTGATCGTCGGCGAGCACGCGCTGCGCATCGAGGCGTTCGTGATGCGCCAGCCGGACGAGCGGCGCGAGGAGCTGTGGGCCTGGCTGTTGCAGCGCAACGCCCGAATGTACGGCGTCTCGTTCTCCGTCGACGCGGTCGGCGACGTCTACCTGACCGGTCGGGTGAACCCGGCCGGGGTCGACGCGGACGAGCTCGACCGGTTGCTCGGCGCGGTGCTCACGTACGCCGACGAGTCGTTCGACACGATGCTGGAGATCGGCTTCGGCAGCTCGATCCGCCGGGAGTGGGAGTGGCGGGTCAAGCGGGGCGAGTCCACCGCCAACCTGGCGGCGTTCGCCCACCTCTTCGAGCCGTCCGGCGGCGCCTCGGGCGAGGGGGCGCCGGGCGGTTCCGGGAACGCCGCTTCCGGCGCGCGGAGCACCGGTGCGGCCGATGGAGGTTCGGACCGGTCCTGACGGGTATGCCGCACCGCGCGGTGCGGCACTTGGGACCCGCCGCGCGCCGAGGACGGACTGTCGAGGAGCGTGAGCGTCCCATGGCTCAGCGGAACAGCTCAGGTCGCGGCGGGACTGCGACCAGGACCAAACGGCAGGCGGGCAACCAGACCCCGAACACCCCGACGATCTCCGAGTCGGAGATCTCCCGGATGCGGGTCGACGACATCCGCGGTCAGCTGCGCCGGCACGGGGTGTCCGGGATCTCCGCACTGCGCAAGCCGGAACTGGTGAAGACGCTGGTCCGGACCCTGCGATCGGCAGGGGGCGCGGGTCGGCGGAGCACCGGGCCGGCGGGCCGTGCCACGGGCACGAAGGCGGCGGCGGGCCGCCCGGCGGCCACGAAGAAGGCCGCGGGCAAGGCGGCACCGGCCCGCGCCAAGGCCGCGCCGGCGAACAAGACCGCCCCGGCCAGGAAGGCCGCGGTGAAGAAGGCGGCGGCGAAGAAGGCGCCGGCCAAGAAGGCGCCCGCGAAGAAGGCGCCGGCCAAGAAGGCGCCCGCGGCGAAGAAGACCGCGGCGGCGCGGCGGACGACGGCGGCGGCGAAGAAGGCGCCCGCGAAGAAGGCGCCGGCCAAGAAGGCGCCCGCGGCGAAGAAGGCGCCTGCGGCGAAGAAGACCGCGGCGGCCCGGCGGACGACCGCGCCCGCGAAGAAGGCGCCCGTGGCCGGGAAGACCACCACGGCCGCGGCGAAGCGGACACCCGCCAAGGCCGCCCAGGGCGGGGCCGTCCGGACCGGGCGGACCAGTTCCCGGTCGGTCAGCTCGTCACAGGTCATCTCGTCGCTCACCGACCGCCCGGAGCGCCCGGGGCGGAGCCTGGTCACCACGAACCACGAGGTGATCCAGCGCTGGGCCCGGGAACGCGGCGCGAAGCCGGCCACCATCGCCGGCACCGAGCGGGAGGGCCGGGCCGGGGTGCTGACCTTCAACATCCCGGGCTACCGGGAGAGCAGCCGGATCCGGGAGATCACCTGGGACGACTGGTTCCACACCTTCGACCTGCGCAAGCTCAACCTGATCTACCAGGAGCAGCTGCGCGACGGCCGGCAGAGCAACTTCTTCCGTACCGAGTCGCCGGACCGGGAGGACGCGTGAATCCGGGGTGTTTGCGGGAATCGTCGGCGGGTATCCGCTGTTGGCCAGGACGAGGCCCGAAGTATCGGCCACGGCGATCCGCGTGTGACCGGCGAGACAGCCGGAGCGGGTTGAATCCGTAAACCGGGCGAACTAACTTTATTGCACCGCGCCACGCTCGGAAACGTTCGGGGGAGCGGCGGATCGATCAGATCCGTGCACCGAGCGAGGCGCAGGGGACGAGTGGGTCAACACCGTTGGGGGACGGTGTCCACTCGTTTGGACCGGCGGCGCGAGCGGGCGACGCTTACGGGGGTGAGTGCCGCCCGCCGCCGCCGGTCATACGGTGCGGGTGCCCGTCACGACTCCGGTCGTGGCGGGCGCTTTGCGTCGTACGGGAGTGACTGTCCGGCTGTCAGCGGCCGGTGAGCGCCGGCTCGGCCGTGGCCCGTCGCAGGGCGGCGACCCGCCGTTCCCGGGGCGGGCCGGCCCAGAGGTGCCCGACGGCGGCCAGCAGGCCCAGCCCTCCGACGACCAGCCAGTGCCGCTCGCCGAGGTACTGCAGGCTCGCCCCGCCGAGGGTGGGCGCCACGAACGACGCCGCCGGGAACGCCAGGTAGAAGACCGACTGGTAGCGGGCCCGCAGCTCCGGCGGGGCGAGGTCGGCGTTGATCTGGGCGTTCGGCGGCGCGGCGAGCATCGAGCCCACCGTCCAGACCACGGCGGCGCCCAGGTAGACCGCCAGTTCGTCGGCGAACGCGAGGGCGCCGAAGCCGAGCGCGAGCAGCCCGGTGGAGACGGCCAGCACGCGATCCTTGCGGTGCCGCTCGATCAGCCGGGGCACGAAGAGTTGGCCGAGCACGATCAGCACGCCGCCGAGCGCCACCACCGCGCCGTACGCGGACGGGCGCAGACCGTCCGCCCGCATGGCCAGCGGCATGATCGTCGAGGTCTGCAGGGTCAGCACGGCCAGCACGAAGGTCAGGCCGACGAAGACCAGGAAGATCCGGTCGGTCAGCGCCGTGTGCAACCCCGGCCGGCGGGACCGCCGGTCCCGCCCCGGCACCCCGCCCCTGGAGAGGGCGCGGCGGGCGCCGGCGGGGAGGGTCTCCGGCACCTTCCAGGCGATCACCGCCGCGGCGAGCAGGGTGGCCGCCGCGTCGACCAGGAACAGGGCGACGAAACTCGCCTCGGCGAGGACGCCGGCCAGCAGCGACGCCACCGCCATGCCCAGGTTGAACGCCCAGAACTGGAGGTTGAAGGCGCGCGACCGGCGTTGCTCGGGCACCACGTCGACGATCGCCGCGACGAACGCCGGGCTGGGCATCGAGTGGACCACGCCGACCAGCGCGGCGAGCGCCGCGATCACCGCCAGGTGGTGGCTGAACGCCAGCGCGACCATCAGCCCGGCGGTGACCAGGTGCGCCGCGAGCAGCGTGGACCGGCGGCCCCACCGGTCGGCGAGCACCCCGCCGAGCAGCACGCCGGCCGCCCCGCCGGCCCCGTACGCGCCGACCACCACGCCGGCCACCGCCTCGCTCGCGCCGCGCGCGGCGGTCAGGTAGAGCGGCAGGAAGAGCATCGCGAAGGCGCCGGCCCGGTTGATCAGGAGCCCGGTCCAGAGGTACCAGAACGTGGCAGGCAGCCCGCCGGCGGTGTCGTCCAGCCAGCGCCGCAGTGACCGCACGCGTCCTCCGAACAGTTCAGTCAACTAACAGTTCCGTTCCGACCGTAATAATCCCGACCCGGCGGGCGCCACGTGTGGCTGGTTCACCGCGTTCCGGCCGACTCGGTCGGGCGGGCCCGGTCCGGGCCGCCCGTCACCGGCCGCGCCGAACCGTTCGCCTCGGCCGGGCCGGCCGGCAGGACCGGCTCCGCGGGTGCGGTGGCCGCCGCCTCGGCCGCCTCGGGTGCCGGCGACCGGATCGCGGTCACCGGCACGACCGGCTCGGTGGCCGCCCGCAGCGCGACCGCCCGCCGCTCCCGGGCCGGCCCGGAGACCAGGTGCGCCACCGCCGTCACCCCGCCGATCGCCGCGCAACCGAGCCAGAGGGCGCCGTCGCCGGCCTGCTCCCGCACCAGGCCGCCGAGGATCGGGGCCACCGCGCCGGCCACCTGCCAGGAGAGCGAAAAGACGCCCTGGTAGCGGCCGCGCAACTCGGCGGGGGAGAGTTCGGCGATCAGCGTGGCGTTGGACGGCGAGTTGAGCATCTCGCCGAGCGTCCAGATCAGCACGGTGAGCCCGTAGAACCAGGCGGCGTCCGCGAACGCGGTCAGCCCGAAGCCGACGCCCATCACCACCGAGGCCAGGGCGAGCACGTGCGACCGGCTCCGGCCCCGGATCAGCCGGGGCACGAAGAGTTGTCCCACCACGATCAGCACGCCGTTGAGCGCGATCACCGAGCCGTACGTGGCGGGGGTCAGGCCCGAGTCGCCCATCGCGATCGGCAGCATCGAGATGTGCTGGAGGAAGACCAGCGCGGCGAGCAGGTTCAACGCCACGAAGCCGAGGTAGACCCGGTCGGCCAGGATGGTGCGCAGCGCCCCGGCCGGCGCGCCGTCCCGGGCCGGTGCCGGCGGCGCGGTGACCGCGGTCCGGGTCTCCCCGACCTTGCTGAAGATGATCAGCGCGGTGACCACCGTGGTGACCGCGTCGACCACGAAGAGCAGCAGGTAGCCGGCCTGGGCGGCGAGGCCGGCGAGCACCGCCGCGCAGGCGAAGCCGAGGTTGATCGCCCAGTAGTTCAGCGAGAAGGCGCGCAGCCGGTCCTTCGCCGGCACCACGTCGATCATCATCGCGCCGAACGCCGGCCGGGCCGCCTCGGCGAACGTGCCGAGCAGCAACGCGCCCAGCGCCACCGCCCACAGGTCCCGGGCGAAGCCGAGGCCGAGCATCATGGTGGCCGCGCCCAGGTGCGCGGTGAGCAGCGTGGGCCGGCGTCCCCAGCGGTCGGTCAGCGTGCCGCCGACGGTGGTGCCGACCGCGCCGCCGACGCCCCAGAGCCCGATCACCAGCCCGGCCTGCGAGGCGGAGAAGCCGCGCTCCTGGGTGAGGTAGATGGCCAGGAACACCAGTACGAACGAGCCGAGCCGGTTGATCAGGGTGCCGGTCCAGAGGTACCAGAACCGGGCTGGCAGCCCGCCCGTCGTATCCCGCAACCAGCCGCGCACCGTCCGCATCTGCCGCCCCCGCTTTGGTAATGACCGATCTATCGCAAGCGCCTTACAACCTAGTCCCGCCCCGGAGTGCCGGTCATCGGCTTTTCCACGTGGTGGTCGTCACGACCGGTCGCCGCGTGTCCGGCGGCGGCGTACGGCAGGATGATCCGCATGACTGCGAGCGAGGGGCCCACCGTCGGGACGCTGGTCCTGCTGCGGCACGGCGAGAGCGACTGGAACGCCAAGAATCTCTTCACCGGCTGGGTCGACGTCGACCTCACCGAGAAGGGCGAGAACGAGGCGCGCCGCGGCGGCGAGCTGATGCGCGAGCACAGCCTGCTGCCGGACGTGGTGCACACCAGCGTGCTGCGCCGCGCGATCCGCACCGCCGAACTTGCGCTGAGCGCCGCGGACCGGCACTGGATCGCGGTACGCCGGTCGTGGCGGCTCAACGAGCGCCACTACGGCGCCCTGCAGGGCAAGAACAAGAAGCAGACGCTGGACGAGTACGGCGAGGAGCAGTTCATGCTCTGGCGCCGCTCCTACGACACCCCGCCGCCGCCGATCGCGGACGACGACGAGTGGTCCCAGGTCGGCGATCCCCGGTACGCGCTGCTGCCGGGCGAGCTGATGCCGCGTACCGAGTGCCTCAAGGACGTCGTCGAGCGGATGCTGCCCTACTGGTACGACTCGATCGTGCCGGACATCCTGGCCGGCCGTACGGTGCTGGTGGCCGCGCACGGCAACTCGCTGCGGGCCCTGGTCAAGCACCTGGACCAGATCTCCGACGAGGCGATCGCCAAGCTCAACATCCCGACCGGCATCCCGCTGCGCTACGACCTCGACCCGCACCTGCGCCCGCTCACCCTGGGCGGCACCTACCTCGACCCGACGGCCGCCAAGGCGGCCGCCGCCGCGGTGGCCAACCAGGGCCGCTGACGTATCCGACGGGGCCCGGCCGCACCGGCCGGGACCCCGTCGCGGCGGGTCAGTTGGGAGAGGGCGCGGTCTGCCCGGTGATCAGGTAGACGACGTGCTCGGCGGTGTTCACCGCGTGGTCGGCGAACCGCTCGTAGAAGCGGCCGAGCAGGGTGGCGTCGATCGCGGTCTCCACCCCGTACGGCCAGTCCTCGCCGAGCAGCACGCCGAACAGGCTCTTGTGCAGGTCGTCCATGGCGTCGTCGTCGCGGTCCAGTTCGGCGGCCACGTCGACGTCGGGCTTGGCCAGCACCGACCCGATCTTCCCGGCCATCCGGTCGGCGATGCCGGCCATGTCGGTGAAGATCGGCCGCAGCTCCGCCGGCACGGCCGGCGAGGGGTGCCGGCGCAGCGCGGTCTTCGCCACGTGGTCGGCCAGGTCGCCCATCCGCTCCAGGTCGGCGGCGACGTGCAGCGCCGTGATCATGGCGCGCAGGTCGGAGGCGACCGGCGCCTGCCGGGCGAGCAGGTCGCAGACCCGCTCCTCGACGTGCCGGTAGAGGTCGTCGATCTCGGCGTCCCGCTCGATCACCGTCTCCGCGGCCCGGCGGTCCGCGGTGAGCAGGGCGCGGGTGGCCTGCCGCATCGCTGCCCGGACCCCCTCCGCCATGTCCACCAGCAGTTGGCTGACGATCTGCAGGTCAGCCCGGAACTCGTCGCGCATTGTCACGTCCTGTGTCGGCGGCCGCCGGCCGGGCCGGCGCGGGATGGGCAGGTGCGCGGCCCAGGCTAGGTCGCACGGGCGGACCGCAGATGAACCCCGGTGAACGACGCCGGACGCGGGGGTGAACTTTCCCGGAAGTGAGGTTGGTTCGTCCCGTTATGGGCGATGCCCAGGTTAACAATGACCCTACGATCGCCGGGTGGAGTGGGCGGTGACCGTCGGTGTGGTCGTGGGCCTGGTGGCCGGGCTGGTCGCCGGGTTCCTGCTGGTCCGGTCGGTCCCGGCGCTGCGCGCCCGCGTCACGTCGGCGGGGGGCCGGTCCGGCCGCCGCCTCGGCAGGGGGAGGCTCGCGATAGCCGACGACCAACAGGTCGGGCTCGGCCGGCGGACGATCGACTCGCTCCGCGCCGGGGTGGTGGTGCTCGACGCCGAGGACCAGCCCGTCCTGGTCAACCCGGCCGCCCGGGCGATGGGGCTGCTCCGCACCGGCGCGACACCCGGTTCGGTCGCCGCCCACCCGTTGATCCGTACGCTCGCCGGCCAGGTGCGCCGCACCGGCGTGCGGCGCGAGATCGAGCTGGACCTGCCGCGTGGCCGCGACAGCGCCGGGGAGAACCCGCTCGGGGTGCACCTGCGGGCGATGGGGATCGGCGCCGGGCACGTCGCCGTGGAGGCGGTGGACGTGACCGAGTCGCACCGGCTGGCCCGGGTCCGGCGGGACTTCGTGGCGAACGTCAGCCACGAGCTGAAGACCCCGATCGGCGCCCTCCAGCTGCTCGCCGAGGCGCTGCTCGACGCGACCGAGCCGGCCGGCGCGGCGGCACCGGACCTGTCGGAGGACCTGGTCGCCGCCCGGCGCTTCGCCGAGCGCATCCAGCACGAGTCGACCCGACTGGGCCGGCTGGTGCAGGAGCTGCTGGAGCTGACCCGGCTGCAGGGCGCCGAGCCGCAGCCGCCGCCGGAGCCGGTCGCGGTCGACTGGGTGGTCGCCGAGGTGGTCGACCGCACCCGCACCAGCGCCGCCGCCCGCCGGATCGAGGTGGCGGTCACCGGCGAGCGTGGCCTGACGGTGTACGGCAGCGACACCCAACTGGCCACCGCGGTGGCGAACCTGGTCGAGAACGCCATCAACTACTCGGGCGAGGACACCACGGTCCGGATCACCACCCGGGCCGACGACGAGCACGTGGAGATCTCCGTGACCGACCAGGGCATCGGGATCGCCCCGACCGACGTCGACCGGATCTTCGAGCGGTTCTACCGGGCCGACCAGGCGCGCTCGCGGGCCACCGGCGGCACCGGGCTCGGCCTGGCCATCGTCAAGCACATCGCGAGCAACCATGGCGGACGGGTGGAGGTGGCGAGCACTCTTGGTGGTGGGTCGACGTTCACCCTGCGGCTGCCCACCCGTCCCCCGGACGACCTCCTGGCGACACTGCCACCCGCTGGGATCGAGGCCGGTCCGGCCGGGCTCCGGCAGGCCTGACAGCAATGGAAAGGAAATCCCCGTTGAGCCGCGTTCTGGTGGTCGAGGACGAGGAGTCGTTCTCCGACGCCCTGTCGTACATGCTCCGCAAGGAGGGGTTCGAGGTGTCCGTCGCCGCGACGGGTCCCTCCGCCCTCACCGAGTTCGACCGGACCGGCGCCGACATCGTGCTGCTCGACCTGATGCTGCCCGAGATGTCGGGCACCGAGGTGTGCCGGCAGTTGCGGCAGCGCTCGCACGTGCCCATCATCATGGTCACCGCACGGGACAGCGAGATCGACAAGGTGGTCGGTCTGGAGATCGGCGCCGACGACTACGTGACCAAGCCGTACTCGCCCCGGGAACTGGTCGCCCGGATCCGGGCGGTGCTGCGCCGGCAGAGCACCGAGGTGGCCGAGTCCGGCGCCCCGACGCTGGCGGCGGGCCCGGTCCGGATGGACATCGAGCGGCACGTGGTGACCGTGGACGGCGCCGCCGTGCAGCTGCCGCTGAAGGAGTTCGAGCTGCTGGAGCTCCTGCTCCGCAACGCCGGCCGGGTGCTCACCCGGGGGCAGCTCATCGACCGGGTCTGGGGCGCCGACTACGTCGGCGACACGAAGACCCTGGACGTGCACGTCAAGCGGTTGCGCTCCAAGATCGAGCCGGAGCCCTCCGCGCCCCGCTTCATCGTCACCGTCCGCGGCCTCGGCTACAAGTTCGAGCCGTGATCCGGAGCAGCGGAGAGGGCCGGTGCGTGGCCCCATCCGTGGTGCTCGGCGGGCGTCCTCGCGGGGGGTCACCGGGCCCTCCGCCCGACGTCAGGCGACCCAGCAGTAGCGGCGTTCCGGCCGGCCGGCGGCGCCGTAACGCAGGGTCACCTCGGCTCGACCGGTGCCGGCGAAGTGCTCGAGATAGCGGCGGGCACTGACCCGGGAGATCCCCACCCGGTTGGCGCACTCGGCGGCCGAGAGCGTGCCGCCGTGGTCCCGCAGGGCGTGCTCCACCAGGTCCGCCGTCTCCGGGCTCAAGCCCCGGGGCAGGGCGGAGGTGGCGATGTGCGACCCGGTGCGGGACAGCACCCGGTCGACGTCGGCCTGGTCGCTGACGACCGGGGCCTGGAACGCGTTGCGCCGGGCGGCGTACTGTCCGAGGCGGGTCCGCAGCTCCTCGAAGGCGAACGGCTTGAGCAGGTAGTTGACCGCCCCGTAGCGGACGGCACGGCGGACCGCCTCGGCCTCCCGGGCGGCGCTGATCACCAGGATGTCGCAGTCGTGCCGGGCGGCCCGCAGCCGGGTCACCACGTCCAGGCCGAACATGTCCGGCAGGTAGAGGTCGAGCAGCACCAGGTCGGGCCGGAACTCGTCGACCGCCGTGATGGCCTGCTCGCCGGTGCTCGCGGTGCCCACCACCCGGAAGCCGTCGATCCGTTCGACGAACCCACGGTGGATCCGGGTCACCATGAAGTCGTCGTCGACGACCAGGACGTCGATCACCGGGCTCCCTCCAGGGTCGCCACCGACATCCGGGCGGTGAACATCGCCCCCTCCTCGGTGTTCGTCACCGCGATCTCGCCGCCGCGACGGTTGCACACCAGCCGGGTCAGCGCCAGCCCGATGCCCCGTTCGCCGCCCTGCGCCGCCTTGGTGGTGAAGCCGTGGGTGAAGACCTCCTGGGCCAGCTCCGGCGCGATCCCCGGCCCCGAGTCGCGGACGACGATCTCCACGGACGAGGCGTCCTGGCGCAGTTCGACCTCCACCCACGCCGGTCCGTCCGCCACGCCGGCGCCGCCGCAGGCGTCGACCGGGCCGGCAACGCCGTCCGGACCGGTGCCCGGGTCCCGGCCGCCGGCGACGGCCTCGACGGCGTTGTCGACCAGATTGCCCAGCACCGTGGCGACGTCCGCGGCGATCTCCGGCTCCAGGCGGTCCAGGCCGGTCCGCTCGGAGATCCGCAGCTCCACCCGGCGTTCGGCGGCGACCGCGGACTTCGCCATCAACAGCGCGGCGATCGCGGTGTCGTGGATCCGGCTGGTCACGGTGAGGTCGAGCGACGCGCGGTGCCGGCTCAGCGTGTCCACGTACCGGACCACCTCGTCGTGCTCACCGATCTGGATCAGCCCGGAGATGGTGTGCAGCTGGTTGGCGAACTCGTGGGTCTGCGCGCGGAGCAGCTCGGTGGTGCTGCGGAACGACCCGATCTCCCGTTCCAGGCGGGCCAGCTCGGTGCGGTCCCGCAGCGTCGTCACCGAACCCAGCCGGCGGCCGTCCTTGCTGACCGTCATCCGGTTCATCACCAGTACCCGGCCACCCCGGACGGCCACCTCGTCACGGGCCTCCGCGCCGTCTCCGCTGCCGGCCAGCACGTCCCGCAGCCGACCCGAGATCCGCAGGTCGGCGAGGCTGCGGCCGAGGCAGTGCTCGGGCAGGTCGAGCAGCCGCCGGCCGACCTCGTTGACCAGGGTGACCCGCAGCTGCGGGTCCAGCGCGATCACTCCCTCGGCGATGCCGTGCAGCAGCGCCTCCCGGTGCTCCGCCAGCCCGGCGATCTCCCGCGGCTCCAGGCCCAGGGTCTGTCGCTTGATCCGCCGGGCCAGCAGCCACGATCCGGCCACCCCGAGCGCGCTGGCGATGCCGAGGTAGGTCACGAGGTAGGACGAGGCGCCGACCAGCCGCTCGGACCAGGGCGGCGAGGCCTCCCCGACGATCACCGCACCGAGGTAGCGCCCGAGGTTGTGCTCCCGGGCACCGAGCACCGGCACCTGGGCTACGAGTTCCCGCGACCCGTCGACCTCCAGTTCACCGAACCAGCTGCGGCCCTGGGCCACCCGGGCGTCGCCGAGCACCACCGGGGTGCCCACCAGGGTGGGATTGGTGGAGCTGACCACCCGGCCGCGGGCGTCGGCGACGCTGACCGTGGTCACGCCGGCCTGGGTCAGCACGTTCTGCACCAGCGGCGCGATCGTCTCCGCCGGGGCCGGCTGGGTGAGCCGGTCGCGCAGCAGCGGGTTGCCGGCGAGCTGCTCGCCGAGAGCGGCGACCCGGCGCCCCTCCACCCGGTTGAAGGTCGCCGCCGACTGGGCCAGCGACACGGCGGCCACCGCCAGCAGCACCACGACGATGATCGCGAGCTGGAGGACCAGCAGCTGCCCGGCCAGGCTTCGGCGGCGGGGAGTGATCGCGACCACAAAGACCTCAACTTCCGCTGGTGACACAAGGCAGACGAGGGGTCCGCCCGGAGGCCATCATCTTGCCGCTGGACTCATTCGAAACGGAAGAGAAACAAGATGGCAACTAGGAGAAACGTGCTGGTCATGGGGGTCGCCGCCGCCACGGCGCTGGCCCTGGCTGCCTGCGGCGCCACCGCCGACCAGAACGAGGGCGGCTCCAGCGACGACGGCAAGCCGGTCGCCGGTCTGCGGATCATGGTGCCGAACACGCCGGGTGGCGGGTACGACACCACCGCCCGTACCGCGGCCAAGGTGATGGAGGACGCCAAGATCGCCACCGGCGTGCAGGTCTTCAACCTGCCCGGCGCGGGCGGCACGGTCGGCCTCCAGCGCACCGTGAACGAGAAGGGCAACGGCAAGCTCGCCATGCAGATGGGGCTGGGCGTGGTCGGTGCCTCGTACACCTCCAAGTCCTCCGCCACGCTCACCCAGACCACGCCGCTGGCCAAGATGATCGAGGAGGCCGGCGCCATCGTGGTGCCGAAGGACTCGCCGTACCGGACGATCGGCGACCTGATCGCGGCGTGGAAGGCCGACCCCAAGGGCATCGCGGTCGGCGGCGGCTCGTCGCCCGGCGGCCCGGACCACCTGCTGCCGATGCAGCTCGCGAAGACCGTCGGCATCGACCCCCGCCAGGTCAACTTCGTCTCGTACGACGGTGGCGGCGAGCTGCTGCCCGCCGTGCTCGGCGGAAAGGTTGCCTTCGGCGCCAGCGGCTTCGGGGAGTTTCTCGACCAGGTCGAGGCCGGTCAGATCCGGGTGCTCGCGGTGACCAGCGAGCAGCCGATCGGGGCGCTCAAGGACGTGCCGACGCTCAAGGCGTCCGGGATCGACCTGGTCTTCACCAACTGGCGGGGCATCGTCGCGCCGCCGGGGATCAGCGACGCCGACAAGAAGGTCTGGATCGACGTGCTGACGAAGATGCACGAGTCCGACGAGTGGAAGGCCGAGCTGGCCAGGCGCGGCTGGACGGACGCCTTCGTCACCGGCGACGAGTTCGGCACCTTCCTGACCGAGCAGGACAAGTCCGTGGCGGACCTGCTCAAGCAGCTCGGGTTGGCATGAGCGGCAGGACCACCCGACCGGACCGGGACGGCGACCTGCCGTCCCGGCCGCCGGCCGCGGAGACACCCGGACCGCCGATCCCCGAACAGGCGGGCCGGGAGCGTACGCCGGATCTGCCGGAGGCGGCGCGGCCCGCGACGGCGGACGTCCCGCCGCCCGTCGTGGACCCGGCTGTGGAGGACGGCCCGCCGCCGAAGCCGGACAAGGCGCAGTACGTGGTGTGCGCCTTCCTGGCCCTCGTCGGCGCTCTGGTCATCGCCGACGCCACGCGTATCGGGCACGCGGTGAACAGCGCCGACCCGATCGGCCCGAAGCCGGTGCCGATCCTGCTCGGCGTGCTGCTGCTCGTCGTCGCGGCGATCTACGCCGTCGACGTGGCCCGGGGCGGCGCCGGTGAGCCGGAGGCCGGCGAGGACGTCGACCTGACCACCCCGATCGACTGGCGGACCGTGCTGCTGCTGGTCGGGGCGTTCCTGGTCAACGCCGTGCTGATCGACCGGCTCGGCTGGGTGATCAGCGGGACGCTGCTCTTCTGGGGCTCGGCGTTCGCGCTCGGCAACCGGCACCACGTCCGGAACCTGCTGATCGCCGTCGCACTGTCGCTGATCACCTTCTACACCTTCGCCATCGGGCTCGGCGTCAACCTGCCCGCCGGCGTGCTGCAAGGGATCCTGTGATGGACAACCTCGCCAACCTGCTCGACGGGTTCGCCACCGTGCTGACCCCGATGAACCTGCTGATCGCGCTGCTCGGCGTCACCATCGGCACCGCCGTCGGCGTGCTGCCCGGGATCGGCCCGGCGATGACGGTGGCGCTCCTGCTCCCGGTCACCTACGGGATGGAGCCCACCCAGGCGTTCATCATGTTCGCCGGCATCTTCTACGGCGGCATGTACGGTGGCTCCACCACCTCGATCCTGCTGAACACCCCCGGCGAGTCCTCCTCGGTGGTCACCGCGATCGAGGGCAACAAGATGGCGAAGGCCGGCCGGGCCGCGCAGGCCCTCGCCACCGCCGCCATCGGCTCGTTCGTCGCCGGCACCATCGCCACCCTGCTGCTGGTGGTGGTCACCCCGCCGGTGGTGCAGTTCGCGATCAGCCTCGGCGCGCCCGACTACTTCGCGCTGATGCTGCTCTCGTTCGTGGCGGTGACCGCGGTGCTCGGCGCGTCCCGGGTACGCGGCTTCGCCTCGCTGCTGATCGGCCTGCTCATCGGCGTGGTCGGGATCGACCAGACCGGTCAGCAGCGGCTCACCCTGGGCATCCCGCAGCTCGCCGACGGCATCGACGTCGTCGTGGTGGCGGTCGGCATCTTCGCCGTCGGTGAGGCGCTCTGGATTGCCGCGCACCTGCGCCGCCGGGCCGCCGAGGTGATCCCGGTGGGCCGGCCGTGGATGGGTAGGCAGGACTGGAGACGGTCCTGGAAGCCCTGGCTGCGCGGGACCGCGTACGGGTTCCCGTTCGGGGCGCTGCCGGCGGGCGGGGCGGAGATCCCGACGTTCCTGTCGTACGCCACCGAGAAGAAGCTGACGAAGCACCCGGAGGAGTTCGGCCGGGGCGCGATCGAGGGGGTCGCCGGGCCGGAGGCGGCCAACAACGCCTCCGCCGCCGGCACGCTGGTGCCGATGCTGGCGATCGGCCTGCCCACCAACGCCACCGCCGCGGTGATGCTGGCCGCCTTCCAGCAGTACGGCATCCAGCCCGGCCCGCTGCTCTTCGAGCGGGAGTCGGGCCTGGTCTGGACGTTGATCGCCAGCCTCTTCGTCGGCAACCTGCTGCTGCTCGTGCTCAACCTGCCGCTCGCGCCCGCCTGGGCCCGGCTGCTGCGGATCCCCCGCCCGTACCTCTACGCCGGGATCCTGTTCTTCGCCTCGATGGGCGCGTACGCCGTCAACGCCCAGCCGTTCGACCTGTTCCTGCTGCTCACCCTCGGTCTGGTCGGGTTCGGTATGCGGCGCTTCGGGCTGCCGATCCTGCCGCTGATCGTGGGCGTGATCCTCGGCCCCCGCGCAGAGCTGCAGGGCCGGCGGGCGCTGCAACTCTCCGGTGGCGACCTGTCCGGCCTGCTCGGCGGGTGGGTGTCCTGGCTGATCTACGCCGCCGTGCTGGTGGTGCTGTTCTGGCCGCTGCTCGGCCGATTCGTGGTGCGGCCCCTTAGGGGAAGGTTGGTGACCGGATGACCGTGCTGGTGGGATACGTGCCGTCGCCGCTCGGCGAGGCGGCGCTGCGGGCCGGGGTGGAGCAGGCCCGGTTCCGCGACGAGGCGCTGCTGGTGGTGAACACCTCGCGGGGGGACGCCTACGTCGATCCGCGGTTCGCCCAGGAGCACGACCTGGAGCGAGTGGTCCGCGAACTCACCGCCGCCGGGGTGCCGCACACGGTCCGCCAGCTGGTGCGCGGTCGGGACGCGGCCGAGGAGATCGTCGAGATCGCCGAGACGGAGGACGTGTCGCTGGTGGTGATCGGCATCCGGCACCGCAGCCCGGTGGGCAAGCTGATCATGGGCTCCACGGCGCAGCAGGTCCTGCTCGACGTGCCGTGCCCGGTGCTCGCCGTGAAGAGCGTCGAGTGAGCGAAGGACGAACCATACCGTCATCGGAAAGCCCCGCCACCGCAGACCTGTACGACCGGTACGGCGACCGGGACGTGCCGGTGCCGTTCGGCAACTGCGCCTTCCACCCGGGCGACCAGGTGTACAGCGACGGCGGCGGGGCGGTCGTCCTGCCCGTCGGCGAGCCGGCGTAGCGCGGCGCCTCGCCGCACCGTCGCCTACGAGCGGACGATCTGGATCATCAGAGCGGTCGGTCCCCGTCGGCCGGGTGCGGGGCGACCATGCCCTGCCGGGTCCGGGCCGCGCAGAGTTCGGCCAGCTTCGCGTACGCGGGGGCGCCGATCAGCGCGGTCAGCTCCGGGCCGTAGGAGACGTACATCGGATCGGTGCCGACGTGCGCGTCGGTGGAGGAGGTGCACCACCAGTCCAGGTCGTGCCCGCCGGCGCCCCAGCCCCGCCGGTCGAATTCGGACAGCGTGGAGACCAGCACCTTGGTGTTGTCCGGCCGCTTGACCCAGTCCTGGTCCCGGCGGATCGGCAACTGCCAGCAGACGTCCGGCTTGTACTCCAACGGGTGCACCCCGTCGCGCAGCGCCTGGGCGTGCAGTGCGCAGCCGCCGCCGGCCGGGAAGTCGGCGTCGTTGAGGAAGACGCAGGGGCCCTCCGCGCCCTGGGTCGCGGTCCGCCGGGCCGGGTTCTTGCCGTCCACGGTGTCGTCGTCGGTCCAGTTCTTGAAGCCGCGCCGGAAGTGCTGCCAGGTCTCCGGGGTGAGTCGCTTGACCGCCGTCCGGACCCGCTTCTCGTCGTCGGAGTCGGTGAAGAAGGCGCCGTGCGAGCAGCAGCCCTCCGCGGACCGGCCGGCGATGATGCCGTGGCAGCCGCGGCCGAAGACGCACGTCCAGCGGGAGAGCAACCAGGTCAGGTCGGCGCGGATCAGGTGCTGCTCGTCCGCCGGGTCGACGAACTCGACCCACTCCCGGGGAAAGTCCAGCGGCACCTCGCGGCTGCGCGGGTCCGCCGGGTCGTCCACCAGCACCCGGAGTTCGATCTGCCCTGTCACCCGGCCCAGCGTACGCGCGGTGTGGTGCGCGGGCCGCCGAGCCGCGCAAACGTGTTGGCCCTAGGGTCGACAGCATGCGACTGGGTGTCCTCGACGTCGGTTCGAACACGGTGCACCTGCTGGTGGTCGACGCCCACCACGGCGCGCACCCCTGGCCGGCGCACTCGGAGAAGGTGGTGCTCCGGCTCGCCGAGCAGATCGGCCCGGACGGCGCGCTCACCGAGGCCGGCGCGGACGGCCTGGTCAAGGCGGTCGGCATGGCCAAGGCGGCGGCCGCCGGCCTGGAGACCGACGACCTGATCGCGTTCGCCACCTCCGCCGTGCGGGACGCCACCAACGCCCAGGAGGTGCTGGCCCGGGTCCGCGACGAGACGGGCGTACGCTTGGCGGTGCTCGCCGGGGCGGACGAGGCCCGACTGACCTTCCTCGCCGTCCGGCGCTGGTTCGGCTGGTCCGCCGGGCGGTTGCTGGTGCTGGACATCGGCGGCGGCTCGCTGGAGGTCGCGGCCGGCATCGACGAGGACCCGGACGTCGCGGAGTCGCTGCCGCTCGGCGCGGGGCGGCTGACCCGCGACCGGCTGCACACCACCCCGGACAGCGCCGCCCCGCCGCCGGCCGAGCGGGTGGACGAGCTGCGGGCGTACGTCGACGGCCTGCTGGACCCGGTGGTGAAGAAGATGACCGAGGTGGGCTGGGAGCGCCCGGTGGCCACCTCGAAGACGTTCCGCACCCTGGCCCGGCTGGCCGGGGCGGCTCCCTCCGGCGCCGGGCTCTGGGCCCGCCGCCGGCTGACCCGCGCCGGCCTGCGGCAGGTGCTCGGCTTCATCCGGCACATCCCGCCGGCCCAGCTGGTCGAGCTGGACGGGGTCAGCGCCGGCCGGGCCCACCAGCTGCTGGCCGGCGCCGTGGTCGCCGAGGCGGCGATGCGCCGGCTCGACCTCGACTCGCTGGACATCTGCCCCTGGGCGCTGCGCGAGGGGCTGATCCTGCGCCGGTTGGACCAGCTCGACCCGGTGTGATCCGCCCGGGCGGTTGACGCCGGTTTGCCGCTTCTCGTCCCGATGCCTCGGACCACGGCGGGCTACCCTGACAGGTGTGACTTCCCGCGTCCCGGTGCTCCTGTCCAGTTCCTCGGTCTTTCCTGAGCGGACCGCGGCGGCGTTCCAGCTGGCCGCGGCGCTCGGCTACGACGGCCTCGAGGTGATGGTCTGGACCGACGCCGTCAGTCAGGACACCGGCGCGCTGCGCGGCCTCTCCGAGCACTACGGCGTGCCGGTGCTCTCCGTCCACTCGCCCTGCCTGCTGGTCACCCAGCGGGTGTGGAGCCCCGACCCGTGGGAGCGGCTGCGTCGCTCGGCCGAGATGGCGCTGAGCCTGGGCGCGCCGACGGTGGTGGTCCACCCGCCGTTCACCTGGCAGCGGGACTACGCGCGCAACTTCGCCGACGGGCTGAACAAGATCGTCGGCGAGTATCCCGACGTGCAGTTCCCGGTGGAGAACATGTACCCGGTCCGGATGGCCGGCCGGCAGTTCGTGCCCTACGTGCCGGGTTGGGACCCGACCGAGACCGGCTACCCCTCCTACACCCTCGACCTGTCGCACTGCGCCGCCTCGCACACCGACTCGATGGAGATGGCCGACCGGATGGGTGCCGGCCTGGCGCACGTGCACCTCGGTGACGGCACCGGCGAGGGGCGCGACGAGCACCTGGTGCCCGGGCGCGGCAACCAGCCCTGCGCGGAGCTGCTCTCCTCGTTGGCCGGGCGGGGTTTCACCGGTTCGGTCGCGGTGGAGGTCACCACCCGGGGCGCGAAGAGTCGCGCCGTGCGCGAGGCGGATCTGCGCGCCGCGCTGGAGTTCGCCCGCGAGCACCTGAGCACGCCGTCCCCGGTGGACGCCTGACCGGCGCCCCCGGGCGGGACGGCTCAGCTGACCGGGGTCAGCGATTCGGCGGCCGGGGCCGGCTGGGCGGCCACCGTGGCCTGCTCGCCGATCGCGGCGCGCTTGCGGGCGCGGTGCGCGGCCACGTGCGAGCGGGTGGCGCAGCGCTCCGAGCAGAACCGCCGGCAGCAGTTGGACGAGGTGTCCAGGTAGACGTTGCCGCAGCGCTCGTCCGCGCAGACGCCGAACCGGGCACTGCCGTACTCGCAGAGCCAGACCGACAGACCCCACACCGCGCCGGCGAGGTATTCCGCGCTCACCGAGGAGCCCCGGCTGGTCACGTGCATGTGCCAGTCGCTGGAGTCGTGCCCCGAGATGCGCGGCTGCACCGGGTAGGCCTCCAGCAGCGAGTTGAGCTCGGCCACCGCCTGGCCGTCCCGCCCGGAGGTGCCGTACTCGAAGACGTCACGCAGTCGCTTCTGCGCGCGCCGGAAGATCGCGAGGTCCCGCTCCGCCACCTCGTCGCGCATCCACGCGTTGTCGTCCGGGAAGAGGGCCCGCAGGTCGTCGAGGTCGTCCAGACGGGCGTTGACGAGATCAACACCGGTCCGGGCGTACGCGTCGAAGTTCACGCCCCCAACGGTAGACGACTCAACCGCCGCGCGGCGCGTCGATGTAGTGCGGCAGGAACCGCGCGTAACCGTCGGTGATCAGACTCACGCTCTCCCGTACCCCGGCCCCGGCGGACTCACCGTCGACGATCCAGCTCCCCAGCACCATCCGGTTGCCGGCGAACTCGGGCAGCGCCCGGAACTCCTGGTAGCACCACCCCTCCTCGCCGTAGATCCCGGGGTTGGTGATCTCCGAGCCGGCGGTGACGATCCGCACCGAGCCGCCCTCCCGGCCGAGCAGCGGCTTCGCTACGTACTCGGACATCCCGCGCGGCGAGTCGAGGTACGCCGGGAGCAGCAGCTCGTGCCCCGGATAGAGCTCCCAGAGCACGGCCAGCAGCGCCTTGTTCGACAGCAGCAGCTTCCAGGCCGGCTCGATCCAGGTGGTCGGGGTGCCCGGGTCGAGCGCCGGCGGCCCGTACGGCTCGGCGAGCATCCACTCCCAGGGGTAGAGCTTGAAGCAGGTGGTCACCGGCCGGTCGGCGGCGTCGACGAAGCGGCGGCCGTCCCAGCCGATCTCCTGGATCGGCAGCAGCTCGACCTCCAGCCCGGCCTGGCGGGCGGTCTCGGCCAGGTAGCCGGCGGTCATGTGGTCCTCGCCCGACTCCTCCTCGTTCGACCAGACCACGTGCACCCGCCGGTCGTGCAGGCCGGCCCCGATCTTGGCCCAGGCGCCGACCAGGCGCTCGTGCAGGCTGTTCCACTGGTCCAGCTCGGGCCGGGTGTGCTCCAGCCAGTACCACTGGACGATGCTCGCCTCGACCAGCGCGGTCGGGGTGTCCGCGTTGTACTCCAGCAGCTTCGGCGGCCAGCTGCCGTCGTACCAGAGGTCGAAGCGCCCGTAGAGGGTCGGCGGCCGCTCCCGCAGTGACCGGGCCACCGCCTCGGCCGCCCAGGCCGGGATGCCGTACTCGGCGTACCGGTGCCGGGCGACCACGTGCTCGGCGGCGGCCACCGACATCCGGTGCAGCTCCTCGGTCGCCTCCTCCAGCCGGAGCACCTCGGCCAGGTCGAAGGCGTACGCCGCGGTCTCGTCCCAGTACGACATCACCCCGCCGTCGGGCAGCTCGGTGTCGACGTAGACCAGGCCCTGCTCCCGGATGGTGGCATCCCAGCCGGGACGCGGGGCGACCGGCTCCCGGCGCACCTCAGCCGCCGCAGGCGGCGAGGTGGGTGCCGAACCCGCCGCGGGCCGGCACCGCCGCGGCCACCGGCTCCGGGGCGGTGCCTCCGGCGGTGGCCGCCGGCGCCTGCAGCGCCAGCGCGACGGTGCCGTCGCCGCCGGCCGGCCCGAGGGCGCAGTCGTCGTCATCGTCGTCCGAGGTCAGGTTGCAGCCGGAGAGGGCGAGCGCCAGCGCGGTGAGCGCGCCGAGCTGCACGGAGGCCGAGCGGAGCCGGCGGCGGGGGCGTTGTTCCACGGCATCGTTGTAGCCGATCGCCGCCACTTCCGCCGCCCCGGGCCGGCCGGCCCGGGTGCCCGCGAGCCACCCCCGGACAGGGGCGAAAGTGGCGCAGCGCGCACCCCGCCGCCCCCCGGCGCGGATCCGCACAGGGGCGTTACGCTCGGCGCATGCTCCGTTCCGTCATCCTCGCCGCCTCCCGGTCATCCCAGGTCGAGCGGCTCGTCGCGACGGCCCCGTTCACCCGGGACGTCGTCCGCCGGTTCGTCGCCGGCGCCAAGACCGACGACGCGTTGCGCGCGACCCGCGGGCTCGTCGACGACGGTCTCGCGGTCACCCTCGACAACCTCGGCGAGGACACCGTCACCCCCGAGCAGGCCAACGCCACCCGGGACGAGTACCTG
This sequence comes from Micromonospora sp. R311, assembly GCF_056780015.1. Classification (NCBI taxonomy): domain Bacteria; kingdom Bacillati; phylum Actinomycetota; class Actinomycetes; order Micromonosporales; family Micromonosporaceae; genus Micromonospora; species Micromonospora sp. R311. Next base: position 48,367 of record NZ_JBSWCE010000007.1, on the reverse strand, counting down.
AAGCTGCTGAAGCTGCTCTCCGGGGCGGGGCTCACCCCGGCCGCCGAGGTGAGCGTCAAGCTCTCCGCGCTCGGGCAGGCGTTCGACGAGCAGCTCGCGTACGACAACGCGCGGGCGATCTGCCTGGCGGCCGACGAGGTGGGCACCACGGTCACCCTGGACATGGAGGACCACACCACCACCGACTCGACCCTGGACATCCTGGCCAAGCTGCGCAAGGACTTCCCGTCGACCGGCGCGGTGCTCCAGGCGTACCTGCGGCGCACCGAGTCGGACTGCCGCGAGCTGGCCACGGCCGGTTCCCGGGTGCGGCTGTGCAAGGGCGCGTACAAGGAGCCGGAGTCGGTGGCCTACCAGTCCGCCCGCGAGGTGGACAAGTCCTACGTCCGCTGCCTGAACATCCTGATGTCCGGCGAGGGCTACCCGATGCTGGCCACCCACGACCCGCGGCTGATCGCCATCGGCGAGGACCGGGCCCGCTGGTTCGACCGGGGGCCGGAGCAGTTCGAGTTCCAGATGCTCTTCGGCATCCGGCCGGAGGAGCAGGCCCGGCTGGTCGGCGAGGGCTACACCGTGCGCACCTACCTGCCCTACGGCGAGGACTGGTACGGCTACCTGATGCGCCGGCTCGCCGAGCGCCCGGCCAACCTGATGTTCTTCGGCCGGGCTCTGATCTCCAAGAAGTGAGTCAGCCGTTCGACCAGCCCCGGGTGCTCAGCACCAGGCGGTAGCCGTCCGGATCGGCCACCGCCACCCCCCAGCGGTCCCAGTACGGGCCGGCGGAGACCCTCGTCCCGCCGGCCCGTTCCAGTTCCCGGACCAGGTCGGCGTCGACCGGCCCGTCCAGGTAGAGCACGAGCAGGTCCTCGTCGGTGGGCGCCGGGGCGGTGGCGAGCGCCGGGCCGCCGACGAGTTCCAGGTGCCACCGCGCGCCGGGCCAGCCGACCATGAGCAGGTCGTGCTCGCCCGGCTCGGCGGCGCTGGACCGCCAGAGCACGTCGAGGTCGAGCCCGCCCACCCAGAAGCGTTCGGCGGCCGCCAGGTCGCGGCTCGGGCGGGCGATGCGCAGGTGCGGGACGGCGGTGCGGGGAAGTGGCATGCCCGGATGGTGCGACCTGAAGTCGGGTGGAGGTCAAGCCTTGACGGGGTTAGCTAATGACATTAGCCTTCCGGTTATGAGTGTTAGCTACGTGGTGCGGGACGGCGGACGGATCGCCTACGAGGTGCACGGCGAGGGGCCGCTGGTGCTGCTCTCGCACGGCATGGGAGAGAACCGGGCCTCGTTTCGCCACCTGGTCCCGCTCCTCGTCGCGGCGGGCCACCGGGTGGCGTCGGTGGACGTGCGGGGGCACGGCGAGTCCACCGCCGGTTGGCCGTCGTACGCACCGGCCGAGGTCGGCGCCGACCTGCTGGCGGTGGTCCGCGAGCTCGGCGGCGGGCCGGCCACCCTGGTCGGCAGCTCGTCCAGCGCGGCGGCGGTGGTCTTCGCCGCCGCCGACGCCCCGGCGCTGGTCAACGGCATCGTCCAGGTCAGCCCGTTCGTCGGGCAGCCGAAGCTCAACCCGTTCCTGCGGGTGGCGCAGGCCGCCGTGCTGCGCAGCCCCCGGCTGTTCGGGCTGTTCCACCGCACGCTCTTCCCCGCCGCCCGGCCGGCGGACGACGCGGCGTACCGGAAGGCGATGGTCGCCACCCTGCGGGAGCCCGGCCGGATGGCGGCGACGCGCGGCGTGGTCGCCCCGGCCGAGCCGCACTGGACCGCCCGCGCCCGCGAGGTCCGGCAGCCGGTGCTGGTGCTGATGGGCACGAAGGACCCGGACTTCCCCGACCCCGGTGCGGAGGCCCGGGCGGCCCGCCGGCTCTTCGCCACCGCCGAGGCGCGGATGATCGACGAGTCCGGCCACTACCCGCACGCCGACCAGCCCGCGCGCACCGCCGCCCAGCTCGTCGAGTTCCTGGCGGTGACCGGTGCCTAGGGCCGGGCTCAACCAGCAGGCGGTGGTGCGCGAGGCGGCCCGGCTCGCCGACGAGGTCGGCGGCGACCAGCTCACCCTCGCCGCGCTGGCCAACCGGCTCGGCGTCGCGCTGCCCAGCCTCTACAAGCACGTCCGGGGCGCGGACGCCCTGGCCCAGAAGCTCTCCGCGCTGGCCACCGCCGAACTCGCGGCCGACCTGACCGCGGCCGTCGCCGGCCGGGCCGGCGGCGACGCGTTGCGGACGCTGGCCAGCGCCTACCGGGCGTACGCCCACCGGCACCCCGGCCGCTACCCGGCCACCCAGCGGGTGCCGGACCCGACCGACCCGGAGCACGTCGCCGCCGGGGAGCGCGCCGTCGGGGCCATCTACGCGATCCTGCGCGGCTACGGGCTCGACGGCGACGCCGCCGTCGACGCGGCCCGGATGCTGCGCAGCACCCTGCACGGGTTCGTCTCGCTGGAGGCGGCCGGCGGGTTCGGGCTGCCCCGTGACGTCGACCGCTCGTTCGACCACCTGGTCACGGCCCTGGATTCCGCGTTCCGGTCCTGGCCCGGGAAGGACCGCTGATGTACGCCCTGGGCCTGCTGCTGCTCTTCGTGCTCGAGCTGGCCGTGCTGGCGGTGGGAGGCTGGTGGGGCTGGACGCTCGACGCCGGCCTCCCGGTCCGGGTGGGCGCGGCCGCCGGCGTGCCGCTGCTGCTCGCCGCGCTGTGGGGCGTCCTCGGCTCCCCCAGGGCCCGAGTGCCGCTGCGGCCGGCCGCCAAGCACGCGTTCCAGGCGGCCTGGTTCGCCGTCGGCGGCACGCTGCTGGCCCTGCTCGGCCGGCCGGTGGCCGGCGTCGCGCTGGTCGTGGTCTGGGCGGCCACCGTCACCCTGCTCCGGCGGGCCGGCCGCCCGGCCTGACCCGGTCCACCCGGTCGCCGGGCGCGGGCCGGCCGGTCGGGCACCGCGACCCGCCGGGCCGCACTCGCCGGATCCGCCGGAGGGTCGTACCCTTCGGCGGGTGACTGACGGGGCGCCGGGTGACGACCGGCTGGACGAGTCGCCCACCCGCCGGCGCTGGCCGTTGTGGACGGCCCTCACGGTGGTCCTGCTGCTGGCCTGCGGTCTGCCCGCGGCGCTGCTGGTCGCGGTGGTGCGCGACGCCAGCGCCCGGGCGGTGGTGGACCGCCTCGGCACCCCCACCGCGGACCCGGCCACGCTCGCCGCCCGCCAGCTCGCCGAGCGGATGACCGCGCAGCTCGACCGGCAGGCCACCGCCCTGCTCGCCGGGGACCGGGCCGGCTTCCTGGCGGTCGCCGAGCCGGCCGCGCACCCCGACCTGCGGCGGCGCTTCGCCGCGCTCCGGGCGCTGCGGGTGGCCGTCTGGCAGGCCAGCCCCAACGGCCTGCCCGAGACCGTTGCGGGCCGGCCGGGGGAGTGGCGCCTGCTGGTGGAGTTCCGCTACTGCTTCGTGACGCCGGACTGCCGACCCAGCCCGGTGCTCATCGGCACCCGCTGGCGCGAGGGCGGGGCCCAGCCCCGGCTGGTCGCGGTGGAGGAGTCCCGGTCGGCGGCCACCGGCACCCGACCGTGGGAGGTCAGCGAGCTGGCGGTCGCCGTCGGCGCGCGCACCCTGGTGGCGACCACCCCGGCGTCGCGCGGGCAACTGCCCCGCCTGCTGGCCGAGGCCGAGGCGGCGGCGCGGGTCGCCGACTCGTACGTGGTGGACGGCGCGCCGCCCGACCGGTACCGGGTCTTCTACGCGGGCCGCAACGAGTGGGAGCGCTGGTACGGCGGCGGCCGACCGAAGTGGACCGGCGGGTACGCGGTCACCGTGGGCGGCGGTCACCACGAGGTGGTGCTCAATGCCGACGGGCTCACCCCCGGCGGGCTGGACGACCTGCTCCGGCACGAGCTGACGCACGCCGCGTCGTTGCCCGACCGCGGCTACCCGGGCACCACGACCTGGTGGCTGGTGGAGGGGCTGGCCGAGTTCGCCGGCGTCGACGGCCAACCGGTCGACCGGTACGAGGGGCTGAACGAGGTGCGCCGGCTGGCCGGCGGCGGCTGGACGGGCCGGCTCGAGGACCTCAACCCGGCCGACGACGCCCCGGCCGACCGGGTCGCCGGCAGCTACGGCATCTCCTACCTGGCGGTCCGGCACCTCGTCGACCGCTTCGGGCAGGAGCGGCTGCTCGCCTTCTTCCGGGCGGTGGTGCACGAGCGCCAGCCGGTGACCGAGGCCGCCGAGGAGGTCTTCGGCGAGCCCTGGCCGGCCCTGCACGACGCGTGCGTGGCGTACGCCCGCGGCCTGTCCGGTTGAGCGCGACCGGCCGGGCGCGGGGCCGGTGCCGTTTCCGCCGCATGGTGCAGGTGGCGCCGCGTTCGTAGGATCGACGGGGTGCGCCGCACCCACTCGCCGCGGCTGCGCGCAGCGACGCGGCCCCGCCTGCTCACCGCCCTCCTCGCCGTCACCGTCCTGACCGGAGTCACCGCCGCGTCCTGCGGTGCCGAGCAGCCCGACGTCGCGCTGGCCGCCGCGGAACGCGCCCCGGTCGCCGAGGTGGTCGACGCGCCCGCGACCGTCACCGCCCGCGCGGCCGCGACCCTCACCGCCGCCGCCGACGGCACCCTGGTCAGCCTGCGGGTCCAACCCGGCCAGCGGGTCCGGAAGGGCCAGCTGCTGGCCGTGATCGACTCGCCGTCCGCGCAGGCCCGGCTCCGCCAGGCCCGGGAGGCGCTCGCCGCCGCGAAGCGGGCCGGCCGGGGGACCGGCGGCATCGAGCTGGGCGGTTCCCGACGGGGCACCGACCGGGCCGCCGCCGACGCGTTCCGGGCGGCCCGTACCGCCGCCGGCAAGATCAGCGATCCACGGCTGCGCGGGGCGCTGCTCGCGCAGGTGGCCGCCGCGCAGGAGCAGTACCGGGCCGCGGCCCGGGCGGCCGACCAGGCCGTCCGCGCCGTGCAGCGGGGCGTCGCCGGCATCGACTCGGCGGTCGGTGCGCTCTCCGCCGCGCAACGGCTCCAGGCCCGGCAGGCGTACGACCTGGCGAAGGCGACCGTGGACGCGCTGACCCTGCGCGCCCCCATCGCGGGCGTGGTGCAGCCGGGCGGGACGGCCGCCGCGGGCGGGTCGGCGCTCGACGACCTGCTCGGCGCGCCGGGCGGCGCGGCGGCCGGCCTGGACCCGTCCGCCTTCGCGCCACCCGGCGGCCGGCCGCCGGAGGGCGTGGACGACGCGGTGCCCGTCGGCGGCCTGGTCACCGCCGGCACACCCGTGCTGACCATCGTGGACGTCGGCGCGCTGGGCCTGCTCGCCGAGGTCGACGAGACCGACGTGCTGCTGGTGCGCCCCGGCCTGGCCGCCACCGCCGAACTGGACGCGGTGACCGGGGCCACCTATCCGGCGACGGTGCGTTCGGTCGACGTGCTGCCCACCACCTCGGCCCGGGGCGGGGTCTCCTACCGGGTGCGCCTCAGCCTCGACACCGGCGGCTACGGCGAGGGGGAGGCGGCGCCGGTACCCCGGCCCGGCATGAACGCGGTGGTGCGGCTGCGGGTGCGGGAGGCCGCCGACGCGGTGACCGTGCCGGCCTCGGCGGTTTTCTCCGCGGACGGCCGGGACGCGGTCTGGCTGGTCCGCGACGGCCGCGCCGGCCGGGCCACGGTGACCCTGGGGGTGCAGGGCGAGGATCTGGTGCAGATCGTCAGCGGCGTGCGGGCCGGCGACCGGGTGGTGGTCCGGGGCACCGACCAGGTCCGCGACGGCCAGGAGCTGCGGTGACGTGGCCACCCGGGGCGCCCCGGTGAGCGTGGCACCCGCCGCCGTCGAGGCGGCGGACGTGTCCCGGACCTACCAGCTCGACGGGGTGTCGGTGCCGGCGCTGCGCGGAGTGTCGCTGACGGTCGCCGCCGGCGACTATGTGGCGCTGGTCGGGCCGTCCGGTTCCGGCAAGTCGACCCTCATGCACCTGCTCGGCGGGTTGGACCGGCCGACCGGCGGCCGGCTGGTGATCGGCGGCCGGGACGTGGCGGCGCTCTCCGCGGCGGAGTTGGCGGCCCTGCGCAACCGGACCATCGGCTTCGTCTTCCAGGCGTTCCACCTGCTGCCGCGGACCTCCGCGGTGGACAACGTGGCGTTGCCCCTGGTCTACCGGGGGATCGGCGCGCGGCAGCGACGGGAGCGGGCGGCCGCGATGCTCGACCGGGTCGGCCTCGGCCACCGGCTGAACCACCGCCCCAACCAGCTCTCCGGGGGCGAGCAGCAGCGGGTCGCGATCGCCCGCGCCCTGGTCACCGACCCGACGGTGCTGCTCGCCGACGAACCCACCGGCAACCTCGACAGCGTGACCGGCGCGGCGGTGCTGGAGCTGCTGGAGCGGCTCAACGCCGAGTCGGGCGTCGCGTTGGTGCTGGTCACACACGACCACGAGGTGGCCGCCCGGGCCCGGCGGCAGATCGCCCTGCGCGACGGCGTGGTGGCCGCGGACAGCCCCGCGCCGGCGGCCGTCGAGGGCCGGCCGGAGCTTCATGATCGACCGCTGTCCGGTGCCGACGCGGGACCTGACACACTGGTGGCCGCTCCCAGCGCGGAGCCCCGGTCCGCGTCCGGAAGCGGCCCGGGGCGCCCGCCCGGTGGCTCCGGTGGCGCCACCGGAGCCACCGGGCGCCTTCCGCCGTCCGGCCCCGCCGACGAGCGGAACGGATCCGGCTCGTGAGGGTGGCGGAGGCCTGGCGGGTGGCGCTGGGCGCGCTGCGGGCCAACCGGCTGCGCAGCGCGCTGACCATGCTCGGCGTGATCATCGGGGTCGCCTCGGTGGTGATCCTGGTGGCCATCGGCACCGGCACCAAGCGGAAGGTCGAGCAGCAGGTCGAAGGGCTCGGCTCCAACCTGCTGCTGGTGGTGCCCGGCCGGCTGGACGTGGGCGCCGCCCCGGCCGTCTCCCCGCTCACCCTGGCCGACGTGGACGTCGTCGCCCGGGTGGTCGGCGACCGCGACCGGGTCGCGGTGACCGTCGCCTCCGGCGCGACCGTACGGGCCGGCGGCCGGGCCGACTTCAGCACCGTGCAGGGCGTGCTGGAGACCACCCCGTCGGTGTTCACCCGGGAGTTGGCCCGGGGGCGCTACCTCAGCGGCTCCGACGTGGACACCAGCCGGCGGGTGGCGGTGCTCGGCGCCGCGGTGGCGCGCGTCCTCTTCCCCGACCGTGACCCGGTCGGCCGCCAGATCACCGTGGCCGGGGTGCGGTTCCGGGTGATCGGCGTCTTCGCCCCGCTCGGCCAGAGCCTGGGCGTGGACCGCGACGACGAGGTGCACGTCCCGGTGACCGCCGCGCAGCGGCTCTACGGCACCCAGCGGGTCGACGGGATCGCGGTGAAGGCGCCGGACCGGGAGCGGATCGACGAGCTGGGTGACCGGATCGTGGCGGAGCTGACCCGCCGACACCCGGGCACCGAGTTCAGCGCGGTGACCCAGGAGCAGATCCTCGGCGTGCTCGGCGACATCCTGGGCGTCCTCACCGGCGTGCTGGCGGCGATCGCGGGCATCTCGCTGCTGGTGGGCGGGGTCGGCGTCTCCAACATCATGCTGGTCAGCGTCCGGGAACGGACCCGGGAGATCGGCCTGCGCAAGGCGGTCGGCGCCCGACCCCGGGACATCGGCGTGCAGTTCCTGCTGGAGGCGGTGCTGCTCACCTCGGTCGGCGGCCTCACCGGGATGGCCCTGGGGGTGGGCACCGCCCTGCTGGTGGACGCCCTGTCCCCGATCCCGGCGGCGATCACCTGGTGGTCGTTGGCGCTCGCGTTCGGCGTGTCGGCGGCGGTCGGCATCGTCTTCGGTGTGGTCCCCGCGCAACGGGCCGGCCGCCTCGACCCGGTGGTGGCGCTCCGTGCCGAGTGAGCCTACCGGCGGGCCGTCCCGACAACGGGACATCAGGCGTAGCCGGGCGGATATCGGCAGGTCGGGACGGGTGAATCGGGGGCCGAACTATGATCAGTTGTACGAAGGGATCGCGCCGGTAACAGCCGCCCCGCTACCGTACTGGTAACACGCGCGTTCGCCGGTCCGGGCGGGAGGATCCCGTCCGGTGGCACGCGCCGGGCATGGGATGGGTCGGTGAGCCATGGCCGGGTCGCAGTCCGACGGTCGGCTGTCGGAGGTCAAGTTCCTGACCGTCGCCGAGGTGGCGACGGTGATGCGGGTGTCGAAGATGACGGTCTACCGCCTGGTGCACAGCGGTGAGCTGACCGCGGTGCGGGTGGGCCGCTCGTTCCGGGTGCCCGAGCACGCGGTGCACGAATATCTCCGGGGCGCCTTTCAGGAAACCGCCTGAGCCACCCGCGAATCCCCCGGCGGCTGCGCGCTGACGCCCGTCGACGGGGTCGCGTTGGTCCTGCTGAAGCTCTCCGGCTACCCTGGACCCGACCGTGACCGCACACCGGTGCGACCTGCCGCCCCCGAGCTGGTCCGGTCCGTTGTCCGCAAGCGGTCGTCGACGCCACCCCGCGGGTGGTGTCATCCGGTCGCCCCGCACGTTGCATCGAAAGGCTGTCGTATGGGCTCGGTGGTCAAGAAGCGCCGCAAGCGCATGGCTAAGAAGAAGCACCGCAAGCTGCTGCGCAAGACCCGCGTCCAGCGTCGCCGTCTCGGCAAGTGACCGGAGCCGGGCCCCAGCCCGGCGTCCGCCGTCACTCGCCAACTGTCGACTCCCGGAGGCTCAGGTGACCAGGCCGTGGCTGTCCCGGCTCGATCCCACCTGCCGGGAGAGGTGCGAGACATGACCCCCGGTGGCACCCCAGGTGCTCCGGGGGTCGTCGTCGTGACCGGGGTCGGCCGCTACCTCGGCGCGCACGTCGCCGCCCGGCTCGCCGCCGACCCGCGCATCGAGCGGGTCATCGGCGTCGACCCGCCGGAGCCCGGCGCCGAGTTCACCGACCTGCTCGACCGGGTCGAGCGGATCCGCGTCGACGCCGGCTCGCTCGGCGGGCTGCTGGCCGACCTCGAGGTGGACGCGGTGGTGCACCTCGCCCTCGTCACCGCCCCGGATCCGCAGCACGGCGGCCGGTCGGCGATGAAGGAGCAGAACGTCATCGGCACCATGCAGCTGCTCGCCGCGTGCCAGCGCGCGCAGCGGCTGCGCAAGCTCGTGGTCCGCTCGTCGACCGCCGCGTACGGGGCGTCGTTCCGCGACCCGGCCGTGTTCACCGAGGAGACCGAGCCGCGCGAGGTGCCGCGCGGCGGGTTCGGCCGCGACATCCTCGACATCGAGGGGTACGTCCGCGGCTTCCGCCGGCGCCGGCCCGACGTCACCGCCACCGTGCTGCGCTTCGCGCCGTTCATCGGCTCGACCGCCGACACCACCCTCACCCGGTACTTCTCCCAGCCGGTGGTGCCCACCGTGTTCGGCCGCGACCCCCGGCTGCAGTTCCTGCACTTCGACGACGCGCTGGAGGTGCTGCACCGGTCGATCGTGGAGGACCACCCGGGCACCTACAACGTCGCCGGGCCCGGGGTGCTCTCCCTCTCCCAGGCGATCCGCCGGGCCGGCCGGGTCGCCGTGCCGGTGCTGGAGCCGGGGCTCTCCGGGGCCGCCGCGTTCGCCCGCAACCTCGGCTTCGGCCGCTACGGCCTCGACCAGGTCGACCTCTTCGTGCACGGCCGGGTGGTCGACACCAGCCGGCTGGAGCGCGAGTACGGCTTCACGCCCCGCTCCACCGCGGCCGCGTTCGACGACTTCATCCGCGCCCACCACGGCGGTGTCGTGGTGTCCCGGGAGCAGCTGGCCGCCGCCGAGCGGCTCGTGCTGGACGGGATCCGGCAGGTCCGGGCCGCCGTGCGGGAGCGCTCGTGACCGGGCCCGAGGAACAGCGTGACCGCCGGTACGACGTACCGCTGACGGTGGCCGACCCGGGTGCGGCGCGGGCCAACGGGCACCGGCGCGCGGCCGACGAGCCGGACACCGCGGCCACCGACGAGCCGGTGGTGTCCGCGGCCGGCGACGCCGCCACCGACGACGCGCCCGGCCGCGACCAGCGGGCCACCGACGCTCCGGCCGGTGCGCCGACCGCCGACCGGCCGGTGACGCCGAGGGCGGACGCCGGCAAGGCCGGCGACGGCGGAGCCCGGCGGGGGCCGGCGGTGCCGGACCGACCCGGCGACCACTGGGACCGCAAGGTCGCCGGCGGCCTGGCCTTCCTGCGCCGGCGGCTCTCCGGCGACTACGAGGTGGACGAGTTCGGCTTCGACCCGGAGCTGACCAGCGCGGTCTTCCATCCGCTGCTGCGGCTGCTCTACCGCGACTGGTTCCGCACCGAGGTCACCGGCATCGAGCACGTGCCGGTCGACGGGGCCGGCCTGGTGGTGGGCAACCACTCCGGCACGGTGGCGCTGGACGCGCTGATCCTCTCGGCGGCCCTGCACGACCGGCACCCGGCGCGCCGCTACCTGCGGCTGCTCGGCGCCGACCTGGTCTTCCGGATGCCGGTGGTCTCCGAGTTGGCCCGCAAGTCCGGCGGCACGGTGGCCTGCAACCCGGACGCCGAGCGGCTGCTCGGCAACGGCGAGCTGGTCGGTGTCTTCCCGGAGGGCTTCAAGGGCATCGGGAAGCTCTACTCCGAGCGCTACAAGCTGCAGCGCTTCGGCCGAGGCGGGTTCGTCTCGGCGGCGCTGCGTACCGGCACCCCGATCGTGCCGGTGGCCATCGTCGGCGGCGAGGAGATCTACCCGATGCTCGCCGACATCAAGCCGCTCGCCCGGCTGCTCAAACTGCCGTACTTCCCGATCACCCCGACCTTCCCGTGGCTCGGGCCGCTGGGCATGGTGCCGCTGCCGAGCAAGTGGCTGATCGAGTTCTGCCCGCCGATCCCGACGGCCCACCTGACCGACTCCGCGGACGACCCGATGGTCGTGTTCAACCTCGCCGACCAGGTGCGGGAGACCATCCAGCAGACCCTGCACAGGCTGCTCGAGCGCCGGCCGGACCCGTTCGGCCCCTGATCGCGCGTCCCGCTGCCGGGCGGGCGCGAGCCGTCAGGTGCCGCGGCGACGGCGGTGCAGCGCCATCCCGGCGGTGACCGCCCCGGCGACCAGGCCCGCGGCGGCGGTGGACGGCACCGCGATCTTGACCGCCCGGCGGCCGGTGCGGAAGTCCCGCACCTCCCAACCGAGCTGCCGGGCCTGCCGCAGCAGGGTGCCGTCCGGGTTGACCGCCACCGCCCGGCCCACCGTCGAGAGCATCGGCAGGTCGTTCGCCGAGTCGCTGTAGGCCGCGCAGCGGGCCAGGTCCAGCCCTTCGACCGCGGCGAGCTGGGTGATCGCCTCGGCCTTGGCCGGGCCGTGCATCAGGTCGCCGACCAGCCGCCCGGTGTACGCGCCGTCCACGATCTCGGCCACCGTGCCGATCGCGCCGGTCAGCCCGAGGCGGGCGGCGATCACCCGGCCGATCTCCACCGGCGCGGCGCTGACCAGCCAGACCCGCTCGCCCGCGTCGAGGTGGCGCTGGGCCAGCCGTCGGGTGCCGGTCCAGATCCGGGGCGCCATCAGCTCGTCGAAGATCTCCTCGGTGAGCCGCTCCACGTCCTCCACCCGCCAGCTCTCGATGAAGGCGAGAGCCGCCTCCTTGGCCTGCGACATGTCCCCGGCGTGCTCGGTGGCGAGCAGCCGGAACCGGAGCTGCTGCCAGGCGAACCGGGCCAGGTCGCCGGTGGTGAAGTACTTGCGCGCGGCGAGCCCGCGGGCGAACCAGTAGATCGAGGCGCCCTGCATCATCGTGTTGTCCACGTCGAAGAAGGCCGCCGCGGCCGGGTCCGGCGCCGGGGGAGTGGGCGCCGCGGGGTCGGTCTCCGCCCAGCCGGCGGTGTGACCGTGGGCGTCGGTGCTGACGGTCACCTTACGGCTGCGGGCCACGCGACCTCCCTCCGCTCGACCGGCACGAGATGTGCCTCCCGGCGAGGGTAGCCGGGAGAAGGCGTCGGACGGCCGGCCGACGGGTGAACTGTGGCGCGTCCGGCTCCCCGGCGGGTGCCGGGGAGCACCGGGGCGTCAACGGCCGGTGGCGCCAGCGGCCGGCCGGTCCCGCAGCGCGCGCCGGGCCGGCGCGGTCAGCGGCCGGCCGGGCCGGCAGAACCCGCCGGGTCAGCGGTCGGCCGGGCAGGTGGCCGGGGCCGGGCCGAGGGCGTCGCTGCCGACGGGAGCCGGCAGGCCGCAGGTGATCGCGGCGCGCAGGGCGTCGGAGCGCTTACGGATCGCGTCCAGCAGGGCCAGCGAGCGCCGGGCCCGATCCCGCTCGGCGCGGGTGGTGTCGTCCAGCAGCGCGTTCACCGCCCGCCGCTGCCCGGCCAGGAAGGAGTTCACCGTGTCCAGCGCCGCCGGGTCGGAGCGCTGCACCGCCGCGCCGGTCAGCAGCCGTACGCCCTGGCGGGTGTCGGCGTCCATGTCGTCGAGCACGGCACTGAAGCCGGGGTCGTCCCCGCGCAGCGCGGCCGCCTCGCCCAGTCGGGTGCGGGCGAAGCCCAGGAAGAGCTGCCCCCGGCTGATGTCGGAGCTGGTCAGGGCGAGCTGGGCCCGCTCGGTCGAGCGCTTCATCCCGTAGAGCGCGTCGCCCGGCACGGCGTTCTCGCTGGCGGCCGAGATGCCGGAGACGGCGATCGCCCCGGCCGCGATGCCGACCAGGATGGCGCCCCGGGCGCGGGCCCGGCGCGCGGTGACGGCGGGCAGCAGCGGACCGCGGCCGGTGCTGGCGGCGGAGCGCTGGGCCGCCGCTCCCGCCGCGGCGGGAGCGCCGATGCCCTCCCGTTCCGCGGTGGCCAGCAGCATCGCCCGCAGTCCGGTGCGGAACTCCGGGTCGACCTCGACGGCCGGCGCCTCCGTGCGCAGCCGCTGCCCGACCGCGACGAGCGCGGCGAGCTGGTCGTCGGCCCGGGACCGGACGTGGTGGCGCCGGCCGCCGTTGGCCTCGTCGAGAAGTTGCGCGAAGCGCTCGGCGCGCCGACGGGAGAAGAGGTTGCTGTCCACCGCAGGCACCTCCTCTCGCTGGTCACGGCCGGTCGGCCGCTGTCGTCGCCGACGACCGGTGACGGCAGGGCACCACGGACGAACGTTCGTGGTCGGCCATACCGCCGGACCTCTCGGGGGTCCGGGGGATGTCCGGAGCTACCAACCGGTCGCACCCGGAGAAACGGTCCGCACAGGGCACGGGTTACGGGGCCGGCGGGGGCGAAATCACGGAAAGTGACCGGATTCACCCGACGAGAAGGATGCTGAGCCGCGGAAACGCCGATGGGCGGGAGCGGGTCCCGTTGATGGGACTACGGTTGGAAGCCGTCGGGGAGCAGCCGCGCCAGGGCCCGGACCGCCCGGTACTGGAGCGCCTTGATGGCCCCCTCGTTCTTGCCCATCGCCCGAGCCGTCTCGGCCACCGAGAAGCCCTGCAGGAAGCGGAGCACGATGCACTCCTGCTGCTCCGGGTTGAGCTGCTTGACGGCGCTGAGCAGGGCCACGTTGGTGATGTGCTCGACCACCGCCGCCTCCGGGCTGCCCTCCGGCCCGCGGTCCTCGCGGTCGGCGTCGAGCACGTCGCCGGTGGTCACCTCCAGCCGGTACCGGCCGGACTTGAAGTGGTCGGCGACCAGGTTGCGGGCGATGGTGACCAGCCAGGCGCCGAGGTCCCGGCCCTGCCAGGTGAAGCTGCCGATCCGCTTCAGCGCGCGCAGGAAGGTGTCGGAGGTGAGGTCCTCGGCCAGCTGTCGGTTGCCCACCCGGAAGTAGACGAACCGGAAGACGGTGTCGACGTACCGGTCGTAGATCAGCCCGAACGCCTCGGACTCGCCCGCCTGGGCTCGCTCGACCAGGGCCCAGACCTCGGTGGCCGGGTCGGACGGGTCCGGCCGGCTCGGGTAGCCCGTGGCGGCGTTGACCGGGGCGGCCGCCGGTACCGCGGGGAGCACCGCGGTCTCGGTCGTCGACGGGTCGGCCACGGCGGGTGTCTCCCCGGTGCGGCGTCCCTGTGCCGGCATGGTCGGTCGGGCGGGGACCGCCACGCGGCCGCCGGCCGGCTTCGCGTTTCCCCCCGGTGTGGCCGGTCGCGGTGGCGGGTCGTTGTGGTGCGGCCTGCTGCGCAGCCGGTTCGACGCGCCCTCCCCCCGCGCCGAGAGGCTGCCGGTGTCCTCCACCGGGCCGCGGGCGGCGAGCCGTTCGTTCACCGTGGGGCGGGCCTGCGGGCCGGTCAGGCCGAGGGGGCGCTCCGCGTAGCCGAAGGTCGTCACCGGGCCGCCTCCGTCCCATCGGCGGCCGAGCACGCCGGCCGGCGCGTCGGCGGCGACACCCGGTCGGGTATGTGGTCGGGCACGGCGGGTCGGGGGTGTGCCGACGGGCGGCAGATCCCCTTGAGGTGCTGGTCCAATGCGCTCACAGGCACGGGGGCCTCCTCGGGCTGAGGGGTGTCGACTCACGGCAAATGGGGTGAGCCGACCCGAGTGATGATAGGGGCCAACGTCACCCGCGCGTGGCAAGTCCGTTACACAGGGCGGAAGTATTTCCCGCCGCGTCGCACCGATGGCGGACCGGTTGTCCGTCGTGTGCGGTTGACTTTCGGATTGGCAGATGGTCCGGAGTGGAAACCCTGGTCAGCGGCGTAATCTGAGTTCGCTGAGCGTCCCGGGCGGACGGTGCCGCGGTGCGTCCGACCCGGCGTCGAGCCGGCCCGGGTGCGTCCTGTCGACGGGACTGATCTTGTCTCGGGTGTCGTCCCCGGCGTGTCCCGTCGGCGGGACCCATCCCCCGCCCGGAGGAGCCCGCCCCACCGGCCCGGCCGCACGGCCCCGCCGAGCGGACGATCCGCCCCCGTCCCGATCGCCGTCGGCCGCTCCGGCCGGCCGCGTCCCTCCGGCGTACGGGGGAGGGCCGGCACCGGGGCGCTCGCCCGTGACGTCCCGGGCGGCCACCGGCGCACCGGCAACCCCGCGCTCCACTCGGGGCGGCGGTGGGCGCCCCGCCCGGTGCGGTCCGCTCCGGCATGGCCGGCGGGCCCGCGCTGTGCCAGACTCAGCCACCGTGCAGGACGCAGCCGACAGCTCCGCGCCGAACCTCGCCGACCGGCTCCACCGGGCGGCCCTCGCCCATGGCGACCGACCCGCGCTGCACTGGCGCGAGCAGACCCTGAGCTGGTCCGAACTGGACGCGGCGGTGACCGAGGTGGCCACCGCGCTGGCCGCGGCGGTGCCGGCCCCCGACCCGTCCGGCCGGCCCGCGCGCGTCGCGGTCGCCCTGCCCAACTCGCCGGACTTCGTGCTCGCCCTGCTCGGCGCGCTCCGGGCCGGGCTGGTCGCGGTGCCGGTCAACCCCGGATTCACCGCCCCCGAGCTGCGCCACGTGCTCGCCGACTCCGGCGCCTCCGTGCTGATCGGCACCGACCGGGTCGGCGAGCTGGCCGGCGTCGCCGGGGAACTACCCGCGCTCACCGCGGTGCACAGCACGCCGCCCCGGAGGCCGGCCACCGGCGGTCCGTTTCCGCCCCGGCGCGGCGAGGATCTCGCGGTACTGCTCTACACCTCGGGCACCGAGGGGCGGCCGAAGGGCGCGATGCTCTCGCACCGGGCGTTGCTGGCCAACCACGAGCAGGTGGAGCGGATCGAGCCCCCCGTGGTCGGCCCCGACGACACCGTGCTGCTGGCGCTGCCGCTGTTCCACGCGTACGGGCTGAACTCGGGGCTCGGCGCGGTCGTCCACCATGGCTCGACCGGGGTGCTCGTCGACGACCTCGGCGCCGACGGCGGGCTCGCCGAGATCGCCCGGCACCGGGTCAGCGTGCTGGTCGGCGTACCGTCGATGTTCCTGGCCTGGTCCACCGCGGACGCCGGCGCGACCGCCGCGGCGATGGCGTCCGTGCGGGTCGCGGTCTGCGGCGCGGCGCCGCTGGAGCCGGCCGTGGCGGCGCGCTACGCCGAGGTCGCCGGCCACCCGGTGCACGTCGGCTACGGCCTCACCGAGACCGCCCCGGTGCTCACCACCACCCTGGTCGGCCAGGTGGCGAAGGCCGGCTCGATCGGCCGGCCGCTGCCCGGCGTCGAGCTGCGTCTGGTCGGCCCGGACGGCGCTGACCTGTGGCGCGACGGCGCGGCCGAGCCGGACGAGGACGCCGACGAGCTGGACTTCGCCGACTCGGCGCCGGGCACCGATCCGGGGCAGATCGTGGTGCGCGGGGCCAACCTCTTCTCCGGGTACTGGCCGGACGGCCGGGGCGGGCCGGATGCGGACGGCTGGTGGGCCACCGGCGACGTGGCGTACGCCGACGCCGACGGCGATCTCTTCCTGGTCGACCGGATCGGCGAGTTGATCCTGGTCAACGGCTTCAACGTCTATCCGCACGAGGTCGAGTCGGTGCTCTCCGCGCACCCGGGCGTGGCCGAGTCGGCGGTACTGGGTGTGCCGCACCCGCGGACCGGCGAGACTGTCCGGGCGTACGTGGTGCCGGCGCCGGGGCGTCCGGTGACCGGCGAGGAACTGCTCGCCCACTGCGCCCGCAACCTGGCCCGGTTCAAGTGCCCGAGCGCCGTCGAGTTCGTCGACGCGCTGCCCCACTCCGCGATCGGCAAGGTGCGCAAGACCCTGCTCCGGTCGGTGCCGTCCCCGGCGGCCCCGGCCGGCGACCGCCCGTCGGCTCCGGCCGGCGCCAGCAACACGGAGGACACCGATGCGTGAACCCCGCCTCACCCTCATCACCCGGCCCGGCTGCCACCTCTGTGACGACGCCAAGGCGGCGCTGGACCGCGTGGTGGCGGTCACCGGCGACCGGTGGGTCGAGCAGGACGTCACCGGCGACATCGAGCTGGAACGCGAGTACGGCGACCGGCTGCCCGTGGTGCTGCTCGACGGCAAGGAGCACGGCTACTGGCGGGTGGAGGAGGAGCGGCTGCTGCGGGACCTGACCACGCCGCAGCTGTAAGGGGTTGGATAGGGTGCGGCGATGACCCCTGCACGCACCCACCTGGTGTGGGACTGGAACGGCACCCTGCTCAACGACCTGAGCCTGGTGGTCGCCGCCACCAACGCCGCGTTCGCCAGCGTCGGCGGGCCGAGCGTGACCGCCGAGGAACACCGGGTCAGGTTCCGCCGGCCGGTCGCCGACTACTACGCCGAGGTGCTCGGCCGGGCCGTCGACGACGAGGCGTTCGGGCGGCTGGACCGGATCTTCCACGACGCGTACCGGGACGGGCTGACCACCTGCGAGCTGGCGCACGACGCCTCGTCGGCGATGGCGGCCTGGCCGGGCAGTCAGTCGCTGCTGTCCATGTGGTTCCACCACGAGCTGGTGCCGACCGTGCACACCTACGGGCTGAGCGGGCACTTCGTCCGGGTGGACGGCCTGCGGGCCGAGGTGGGCGGCGACCGCAAGGCCGAGTCGCTGGAACGGCACCTGGCCGAGCTGGGCCTGGACGGCGGCGCCGTGGTGCTGATCGGCGACTCCATCGACGACGCCGACGCGGCCGCGTCGGTGGGCGCCCGGGCGGTCCTCTACACCGGCGGTTTCACCGACCCCGACCGCCTGCTCGCCTGCGGGCACCCCGTAGCCGACACCCTCACCGAAGCGGTCAAACTGGCCCAGACCCTCCCCTGACCCCGGCCTCCCGCGGGACGGAGCGGGGCGGGGGGTCAGTTGCGGAGGTAGGTGAGGACGGCCAGGACGCGGCGGTGTTGTTCGGTGTCGGGCGGCAGGTTGAGCTTGGTGAAGATGTTGCGGACGTGCTTCTCCACGGCCCCGTCGCTGACCACCATGGTGCGCGCGATGGCGGTGTTGGACCGGCCCTCGGCCATCAGGGCGAGCACCTCCCGTTCGCGCGGGGTCAGCTCGCGGAGCGGGTCGTCCCGGCGGCGCCGGGCGAAGAGCTGGCCGACCACCTCCGGGTCGAGCACCGTGCCGCCGCCGGCCACCCGGTCCAGCGCGTCGAGGAACTCGTCGATCGCGGCCACCCGGTCCTTGAGCAGATAGCCGATCCCGCCCCCGCCGGCACCCGTGGTGGCGAGCAGGTCGTCGGCGTACGAGACCTCGACGTACTGGGAGAGGACCAGGATCGGGGTACGGGGCACCAGCCGGCGGGCCTCCACCGCCGCCCGCAGCCCCTCGTCGGTGTGCGAGGGCGGCATCCGCACGTCGACGATCGAGACGTCGGGCCGGTGCGCCACCACCGCCTCGACCAGCGCCTCGCCGTCCCCGACCGCGGCCACCACCTGGTGCCCCCGCTCGCTGAGCAACCGGATCAGCCCCTCCCGCAGGAGTACGGCGTCGTCCGCGATCACGATCCGCATGGTGCTGTTGTCTACCACGGCCCGACCCCGCTCCGGGGCGCTCGCGGCGCGCGGAGCGGGAGCACCCCGGTCACAGCGGCAGGTCCGCGCGGATCTCGGTGGGCCCGCCGGCCGGGCTGACCACGTCCAGCCGGCCGCCGGCGGCGCGGACCCGGTCGGCGATCCCGACCAGCCCGTGCCCCTTGGCCAGGTGCGCCCCGCCCTGGCCGTCGTCGCCCACGGCGACCACCAGCCGCTGGTCCTGCCGGGCCACCGCGACCTGGCACTCGGTGGCCCGGCTGTGCTTGGCGACGTTGGTCAGCGCCTCGGCCACCACGAAGTACGCGGTGTTCTCCACCGCCGGGTCGAGCCGCCCGGCCGGGGTGCCGAGGTCCGGATCCACCCGCAGCTCGATCGGGATCAGCCCGCGCCCGGCGAGCGCGGCGAGGGCGCTGGGCAGCCCGCGGTCGACCAGGATCGGCGGGGCGATGCCCCGGGACAGCGCGCGCAGCTCGGCGAGCGTCTCCCGGGTCTGGGTGACCGCCTCGTCCAGGGTGCGTCCGGCCGCCTCCGGGTCGGTGGCGAGCTGCTGGCGGGCCCGGCTCAGGTCCATCGCCAGCCGCACCAGGCGCTGCTGCGGGCCGTCGTGGATGTCGCGTTCGAGTCGGCGCAGCGCGCTGGCCTCGGCCGACACGGCGGCCCGCTTCTGCTCCTCCAGCACGGTGATCCGGTTGCGCATCTCGGCCACCCCGGTGAGCATCGCCCGGCCGAAGCTGGCCTGCAGGAGCGCGCAGCCGCGGGCCACGATCGGCAGGGTGATCAGGAAGAACAGCCCGATCGCGGTGTGCAGGCCGATCCGGGCGGTGGTCGAGCCGCCCAGGCCGAGGAGCTGGGGAAGGTCGACGTCCTCCGGATCGGCGCGCGGCAGCGCCCAGTCGTACGCCCAGTAGAGCGAGCCGGCGACGGCGCCGGCCCACCAGACCAGCGTGACCACGAAGGTGACAATGGCCACGATCAGCTTGAAGATGCCGTGCGCCAGGTCGAGCCAGGACTGGGCGTCCGCCATCGGCACGAAGATCCGCCGCCAGGCGCTGGCGCCGGGTTCGGCGAGCCGGTACTGCGGGCGGATCCGGGCCTGACGCAGCACGGCCGGCAGCCGCAGCCGCTCGATGTCCGCCAGTCCCCGGGCGGCGTAGAGGGTGCCGCTGAGGATCGGCAGGCCGATCACCGTCACCACCAGCCCGAGGCCGGCGGCGAGGCCCACCACGAGCACGACGAAGCTGGCCAGCGCGAGCGGGAGGCCGAGCAGGACGTACCCGGAGTCGAGGAAGAGCTGGCGGGGGATGCTCGGCGCCAGCGGCGGCTGGGCGGCGGCGGGAACGGCGGTCATGTCACGAGGCTAGGCAGCGCGTGGGGGCGGACCCATCCCGCCGGCCGCCGTTTCCGCCGTAGGGCTGGCCCTACCAGCGGCCGGCGGGGCGGGCGCGGCGGGTCGGATCGGGCCGCGACGCGCGGTCGCGCGATTGGTCAGAGAAGTCGGGATTGAGCAATAATCGCCGAGCGGCGCCGGCAATGGTTGCCGGATCGATCTTGCGGAATGGAGAGCCTGGTGGAGCCGCGTCGCGAGCTGTCAAGATCGCGATTTGTGCGTGCGTTCACAAGCGCCTACTCTGTAATTCCGACGCGCCCTGCTAGCACAGCCGGCAATCTCGGTCGCCAGCGGGAGTCCCGAAACGGCCGGCCGGTGGAGTTGGCCGAGGATCGCACCGCACGGAGTCTCATGAGTCAGCACCGTCACCCTGGCGCGCCCGGTCGCGCCGGTGCCGTACCGGCGCTACCGGACCTGCCCGAGGCGACCGTCGCGCGGCTCCCCGAATACCTCCGCGCCCTGCACAATCTCGCCGAGACGGGCCACGAGACGGTGTCCAGCGAGGGGCTGGCCAGCGCCGCCGGGGTCAACTCCGCGAAGCTGCGCAAGGACCTGTCCCACCTCGGCTCGTACGGCACCCGCGGGGTCGGCTACGACGTGGCGCTGCTTATCGAGCAGATCGAGTTCGTGCTCGGGCTCACCCAGCGCCGGGCGGTCGCCCTGGTCGGCGTGGGTAATCTCGGTCACGCCCTGGCCGGCTACGACGGCTTCGCCAGCCGCGGCTTCCGGATCGCCGCGCTCCTCGACGCGGACCCGTCGCGGGTCGGCGAGGAGATCAACGGCCTGGTCGTCCGGCACGTCGACGAGCTGCCCCGGGTCGCCGCCGAGGAGTCCATCGCGATCGGCGTGATCGCCACCCCCGCCGCGGCCGCCCAGCGGGTCGCCGACCAGCTCGTCGCGGTCGGCGTGACGAGCATCCTGAACTTCGCGCCGTGCGTACTCTCGGTCCCGGAGGGGGTCGACGTGCGCAAGGTCGACCTCGCCATCGAGCTGCAGATCCTGTCCTTCCACGAGCACCGCAAGGCGTCGCTGACCGGGCTCCCCGCCACCGGCGGATCCGCCCTCACCGCCCTGCCGGGCGGGCTCGCGGTCACCGAGACCCAGGAGGCGATCGGCACGTGAAACTGCTCGTCGTCGGCGCGTCGTACCGCACCGCTCCGGTCGCCACGCTGGAACAGCTGGCGGTTGCCCCGGCCGACCTCACCCGGACCCTGGACCGGCTGGTCGCCCAGCCGTACGTGGCCGAGGCGGTGCTGGTCTCCACCTGCAACCGGGTGGAGGTCTACGCCGTCGTGTCCGGTTTCCACGGCGGCCTCGGCGACATCTGCGCCGTCCTGGCCGAGCAGGCCGGCAGTCCGCCGGCCGCGCTCGCCAACCACCTCTACGTGCACTACGACGCCGCCGCGGTCGACCACGTCTTCCGGGTGGCCGTCGGGCTGGACTCGATGGTGGTCGGCGAGGCGCAGATCCTCGGCCAGCTCCGCGACGCCTACCACTGGGCCAGCGGGGCGGACACCGCCGGGCGGCTGCTGCACGAGCTGATGCAGCAGGCGTTGCGGGTCGGCAAGCGGGCCCACGCCGAGACCGGCATCGACCGGGCCGGCCAGAGCGTGGTCACCGCCGCGCTGGAGCTGGCGGCCGGCCACCTCGACGGCGACCTCGCCGGCCGTCCGGCGCTGGTGGTCGGTGCCGGCGCGATGGGCTCGCTGGGCGTGGCGACGCTGTCCCGGCTGGGCGCCGGGCCGCTCACCGTGACCAACCGGGGCGCCGACCGGGCCGTCCGGCTGGCCGAGTCGTACGGCGCCACCGCGGCGCCGATGGCCGAACTGACCGCCACCCTCTCCACAGTGGACATCGTAGTGGCCGCCACCGCGGCCACCGAACCGGTCCTCACCCTGGACACGGTCACCCGGGCGCTGGCCGACCGCGACCCGGGCCGGGGCCCGCTGGTCCTGCTCGACCTGGCCGTCCCGCGTGACGTCGAGCCCGGTGTCGCCGAGCTGCCCGGCGTCGAGGTGATCGACATCGACCGGATGGCGGCGCTGCTCGCCGACGGCCCGGCCGCCGCCGACGCCGCCGCCGTGGAGCAGATCGTCGCCGGCGAGGTGGAGAGCTTCCTCACCTGGCTGCGGGGGGCGGACGTGGCGCCGACCGTGGCCGCCCTGCGCGGGCGCGCCGACGACGTGGTCACCGCCGAGCTGCGCCGGCTCGCCCAGCGCCGCCCCGACCTCAGCGACGACCAGCGCGCCGAGGTCGCCCGCACCGTGCACCGGGTGGTCCAGCGGCTGCTGCACCAGCCGACCGTGCGGGTCCGCCAGTTGGCCGCGGAGCCCGGCGGCGACCAGTACGCGGCGCTGCTGCGCGAGCTGTTCGACCTGCAGGTCCCGCAGACCTCACCGGTCGACACCGTCCCCGACGTCATGGACTCCGACGTCACCCCGGCGTTCGGCGCAGCCGACGCCACCCCGCCCGCCGGAGGTGAGCGATGAGCACGCCCCTACGCCTCGGTACCCGGGGCAGCGCCCTGGCGATGGCCCAGTCCGGCCACGTCGCCGAGGCCCTGACCGCCGCCACCGGGCGCCCGGTCGAACTGGTCGAGGTGGTCACCGCCGGCGACCGTTCCGCCGCGCCGGTGCACCGGCTCGGGGTCGGCGTCTTCGTCTCCGCGCTGCGGGACGCGCTCGTCGCGCGGACCATCGACTTCGCCGTGCACTCCTACAAGGACCTGCCGACGGCCGCGGCGCCCGGGCTGCACATCGCCGCCGTGCCGCCGCGGCAGGATCCGCGCGACGCGCTGGTCGCCCGCGCCGGACGGACGCTCACCGAGCTGCCGCCCGGCGCGACCGTCGGCACCGGCGCGCTGCGCCGCATCGCGCAGCTGCACGCCCTCGGCATGCAGCTGGAGGTCACCCCGATCCGCGGCAACGTGGACACCCGCCTGGCGCGGGTGCTCGGCCCGGAGGCCGACCTGGACGCCGTGGTGCTGGCCCGGGCCGGCCTGGCCCGGCTGGGCCGCACCGACGTGGTCACCGAGACGCTCGACCCGATGCTGATGCTGCCCGCACCCGCCCAGGGTGCGCTGGCGGTGGAGTGCCGGGTCGACGACCCGGACCTGGTCGAGCTGCTGGCCGTGCTCGACCACGCACCGTCGCGCGCCGCGGTGGTCGCGGAGCGGGCGTTCCTGGCCACCCTGGAGGCCGGGTGCAGCGCACCCGTCGCCGCCTACGCCGAACTCGCCGAGGGCGACGCCGGCGAGGAGATCTACCTGCGCGGGGCGGTGATCAGTCCGGACGGTACGCGTGACCTCCGGCTGTCCCGCACCGGTACGCCCGCCGACGCGGCGGAGATCGGCAAGGCACTGGCCGCCGAACTCCTCGACCTCGGCGCCGACTCGATCCTCGGCCAAGCAGGACCCACCGGCCCGGGGACCCAGCAATTTGGGAGCACAGAATGACCCGCACCCGTAAGCCCGTAGGCCGTATCGCGTTCGTCGGGGCCGGTCCCGGCGACCCGGGCCTGCTGACCCGTCGGGCGCACGACGCCCTGGTCGACGCCGACCAGGTGGTGTACGACCGGGGAGTCCCCGAGTCGCTGCTCGACGCCGTCCGCGCCCAGGCCAAGACCGACGCCCAGTTCACGCCGGCCGAGGGCGCGCCGGGTGACGTGGCGAAGGTGCTGATCTCGGCGGCCCGTTCCGGGCTGAACGCCGTGCACCTGGTCGCCGGCGACCCGTTCGGCCACGACTCGGTGGTCAAGGAGGTGCAGGCGGTGGCGCGTACCGCCGCGCACTTCGAGGTGGTGCCGGGGGTCGGTCAGGCCGAGGGGGTGGCCACCTACGCGGGCGTGCCGCTGCCGGGCGTACGGACCGCGGCCGACGTCGAGGACGTCAGCACGCTGGACTTCGAGGCGCTGGCCGCGGCCGTCGGCCGGGGCTCGCTGGCGCTGGCCGTGGACGCGGGCGACCTCGCCGCGATCCGGGACGGCCTGCTCGCCGCCGGGGTGGACGGCGCCACCGCCGTCGGGGTGACCGGCGACGGCACCGGAGAGACGCAGTACACCACCACGTCGACCGTGGACAGCTTCGTCGCCGCCGCGCTCGGTTTCACCGGCCGGGTGGTGCTCACCGTCGGCGCCGGGGTCGGCCAGCGGGACAAGCTCAGCTGGTGGGAGAACCGGCCGCTGTACGGCTGGAAGGTGCTGGTCCCGCGGACCAAGGAGCAGGCCGGCGTGATGAGCGCCCGGCTGCGGGCGTACGGGGCGATCCCGTGCGAGGTGCCGACCATCGCCGTGGAGCCGCCGCGCACCCCGGCCCAGATGGAGCGGGCGGTCAAGGGCCTGGTCGACGGCCGGTACGCCTGGGTGATCTTCACCTCGGTGAACGCGGTCCGGGCGGTCTGGGAGAAGTTCGCCGAGCACGGCCTGGATGCCCGGCACTTCGGCGGCGTCAAGATCGCCTGCATCGGCGAGGCGACCGCCGACGCGGTCCGCGCGTTCGGCATCCAGCCGGAGCTGATTCCGTCCGGGGAGCAGTCCTCCGAGGGGCTGCTGGCCGAGTTCTCGCCGCACGACGAGGTGCTCGACCCGGTCGGCCGGGTGCTGCTGCCGCGCGCCGACATCGCCACCGAGACGCTGGCCGCCGGGCTCACCGAGCGCGGCTGGGAGGTCGACGACGTGACCGCGTACCGGACCGTCCGGGCCGCCCCGCCGCCCGCCGAGATCCGGGACGCGATCAAGTCGGGTGGCTTCGACGCGGTCCTCTTCACCTCGTCCTCCACCGTCCGGAACCTGGTCGGTATCGCCGGGAAGCCGCACGCGCGTACCGTTGTTGCCGTCATCGGGCCCAAGACGGCGGAGACCGCGACGGAGTTCGGCCTGCGGGTCGACGTCCAGCCGCCGCACGCCTCGGTGCCCGACCTGGTGGAGGCGCTCGCCGCCTACGCCGTCGAGCTGCGCGAGAAGCTCGCCGCCATGCCGGCGAAGCAGCGCCGCGGCTCGAAGGTGCAGGGGCCGACCGCCCTCCGCTTCCGGTAGTCGCAGCAGGAGGCCCGAATGTCGTACCCCGAGATCCGCCCCCGCCGGCTGCGCCGCACCGCGGCGCTCCGGCGGCTGGTCTCCGAGACCCGCGTCGACCCGGCCGAGCTGGTCGTGCCGATGTTCGTCAAGGAGGGGCTGACCGAGCCGCGGGCGATCGCCTCGCTCCCGGGGGTGCTCCAGCACTCCCGGGACTCGCTGCGCAAGGCCGCGGTCGAGGCGGTCCAGGCCGGCGTCGGCGGGATCATGCTCTTCGGCGTGCCCGCGCAGCGGGACCCGGAGGGTTCGGGCGGGATCGACCCGAACGGCATCCTGAACGTGGCCATCCGGGACGTGGTCTCCGAGGTCGGCGACGCCACCGTGGTGATGAGCGACCTCTGCCTGGACGAGTTCACCTCGCACGGGCACTGCGGCCGGCTCACCCAGGACGGCGAGGTGGACAACGACGCCACCCTGGCGGCGTACGCCGAGATGGCGGTGGCCCAGGCCGCCGCCGGGGTCGGTGTGGTCGGGCCGTCCGGGATGATGGACGGCCAGGTCGGGGTGGTCCGCAAGGCCCTCGACACCGCCGGCCACACCGACGTCGCCGTGCTGGCGTACGCGGTGAAGTACGCCTCGGCGTTCTACGGCCCGTTCCGGGACGCGGTGGAGTCGGCGCTGGAGGGGGATCGGCGCACCTACCAGCAGGACCCGGCGAACCTGCGGGAGTCGCTGCGCGAGGTGGCGCTGGACGTCGCCGAGGGCGCCGACATGGTGATGGTCAAGCCGGCGCTGCCGTACCTCGACGTGGTGGCCGCGGTCCGCGCGGCGGTCGACGTCCCGGTCGCCGCCTACCAGGTCTCCGGTGAGTACGCGATGGTCGAGGCGGCCGCCGCGAACGGCTGGATCGACCGGGAGCGGGTGATGCTGGAGACGCTCACCTCGATCCGCCGGGCCGGCGCGCAGATCATCCTCACCTACTGGGCGGTCGAGGCCGCCCAGCTGCTCCGCGACCGCTACTGACGAACCCTCGACCGCTCGGAGCAACCCCGGCCTGGGCGGGCAGGTTAGTGTGCGGGCCCGCTGGCTCTGCTTCAACCTGCGCAACGTCTCGCCACCACGGCCGCCGGCACGTCCCGCAGCGCACCGCAGCCGTGCCCGACGACCTGGCCGCGGCCCCGGTCGGATCCCCGTGGGTAACCCTCCTAGCCCCCTTTGCTCTGCTTCAACCGACGCACAGGATCTGGCAGCGAAACGCTGCGTGGGTTGAAGCAGAGCAAAGGGGCCAGTGCGAGGGTGTCTGTCAGCTGCCGAGGTGACTGTCGGTGAGCGCGGCGTTGGCTGCCCCGGTGCGTTGTCCACAGGTTCGTCCACAGGGGTTGCTCCGCAGTCGGACGGCCGGGGAAGGTTCGGTCATGGCCTCCGCGCTCGACCCGCCCGCCGCCGGGCCAACCGTCGGTCCGTTTCCCATCGCCGGCCTGGTCCGGCGGGCCCGCCGCATGGTCGGGGTCGGCCAGCTCCGGATGGCCCGCTTCGCCAAGGTGGCTCCCTCGACCGTCTCCCGGGTCGAGGCCGGCACGTTGACACCGAGCCTGGTGGTGCTCGAACGGCTGCTCGGGGCTGCCGGCCTCTACCTCGTCGTGGTCGATCAGGACGGCCGGATCATCCAGCCGATGCAGACCTGGGACGACACCCGGGACGGTGCCGGCCGGCGCTACCCGGCCCACCTCGACACGATCATCGAACCCGAACCCGGCGAGTGGTGGGGTGACATCTACGGCCTGGCCCGCCCGCCGGAGACCTTTCACCGTTGCCCGGTGGACCGGGAGGAGCGGCGACGCCGTAGCGAGTGGGAGGTGCGGGTGGCCAAGAACCGCAACGTCCCGCCACCACCGAACCCCCGCTACCACCAGTGACGGCCCGCCCTCCCCACGCGCTACCGGACGGGGACGGTCACCACCTCCACCACCTCGTCCACTGAATGCACGTCGCGCGCGCCCTCCGGAAGGTCGGCCCAGGCGACCCGCACCGTCGTGTCGTCGGCCCAGGCGACCCCCTGGATCGCGATCGCCCGAGGGGCCCGGCGGGACGTGCCGACCGGCTGGTCGGCCCGGAGCACCCCGGTGCTGATCTCGAAGACGGCGATTCGCCGCTCCCGATCGCCGGCCCGGTCGGGGAAGCGCTGGTACGGGATCGCGACGAAACGGCCGCTCGGCGACAGCCGGAGACCGTTCTCGCAGAGACCCTCGACCGTGAGTCGGGCGATCCGCTTCCCGTCGGTCAGCCGGCGCACGTCGGTGCGGCAGCCGTCGTCGGTCCGTTGCTCGGCCAGGTGGCCGGGCCCGAGCACGGTCTGGCTGGCCGCCAGCAGGTCGGCGCCCGCGGTCGACGAACGGAGCAGGAACTCCTCCCGACCGGTGGCCAGGTCGTGCGCCAGGATGCCACCGTCCCGGGCCAGGTAGGCGGACGTCCCGTCGGCGCCGACCAGCTCCACGCCGCCACCGCCGACCCGGACCTCCCGGCTCTGCTCGACGGAGTCGTCGGGGCCCAGCACCACCAGCTTGATCGACAGGCCCTCGACGTCCGGGCCGTCCCGCCGGGGCACCCCCGGCCGCAGATCGGTCAGCTGCAGGCCGACCAGCCGTCCGCCGGCCAGCGCGACGGTCTGCTCCCACCCGTCAGGTACCCGGTGCCGCCGCAGCGTTCCGTCGGGTAGCACCTCGACCGCCACGCCGCCCAGCAGCCGCTGGGCCGGTGCGACCGTGGGCACGACCGGGGCCGCCGGCGGGCTGGTGGCGGGAACCGCCGGGACCGTCGGCGGGGTCGCCGGCGCGGGCGCGGCCCGGGCGTCGGCCAGCATCGGCAGAGCGCCGCCGGTGAGCGCCACCAGAGCCGCGAGTCCGCCAGCCGTGGCGGCCGCCCGCCGACGGCGCCGGGCGCGCCGGCGGCGGTGCACGTTCGCGAGGTCGGCGGCGTGCGGCGGTCAGGTCGAGCACGGCAGCCGTCTCGGCGGTGGAGAGGTCGAGCAGGATCCGGCAGACGATCACGGTGCGCTGCGCGGTGGGCAGCCCGTCCAGGGCCGACCGGGCGGCCAGGGCGGCCGGATCCGGCCCGGCCTGGGACGGGTGCAGTTCGTCGACGGCGGGCGGGCGCTCCCGGCGTACCTTGCGCCACCGGGAGGTGGCCCAGTTCAACCCGACCCGGAACACCCAGCCGGCGGGGTTGTCGAGCCGACGCACGTGTGCCCACCGCGCGTACGCCCGCGCCATCGCCTCGTCGGCCGCCTCGCGAGCCAGCGCGACGTCCCCGGTGGCCAGCGCCAGCGCCCGGTGGACCCGGTCGACGTGCGTTCGGTAGAACCGCTCGAACGGCAGGTCCGGATCGGGATCCGGCCGAGCGGGGACGAGCTCGTCCGGTGGGCGGGCCGGCGGTGCCGCGTTCCTTCCCATGCCAGGTACACGCCCGGCGGTCCGGATCCGTTCCCGTCCGCTGCCCGCCGTCTCCTCCTTGGCCGACCGGCTCACCGCGACCGCCAGCGCGACGGCCGACGGCCCGCCGGCCAGGCGCGAACCTGGCCGACGGGCCGTCGTCTTCCGCTGCCGACGTCAGTCGTCGTCAGCGATGGTGCCGGTGGCGATCGGGTCGGCCAGGCGCAGCCCCGGCACGCCGGCCACCACGAGGGTGAGCTTCTCGTCCGGCTCCGGCCTCCGGTCGCCGCGTACGGTCACCGGGAAGGCCAGCGAGGTCTGCCCGGCGGCCAGCGTGCGGCAGCCGGCGTACGGGTCGTAGTCCTGGCCGGACTGGGCGGTGATGCCGATGGTCGCGGCGCAGACCAGCACCGGCTCGGACAGCGGCCGGGAGACGGTGACGGTGAAGGTGAGCGGGCTGGTGCCCTTGTCGCCCTCGGCCACCGTCGCGTTCCCGACGCTCAGCGAGGCGCGCGAGCGGAACCGGGCCACCTGCGGGTCGTGGTCGCTGGAGCCGCGGGTGCCGTCACCGGCGTGCTCCGCCGGCCAGTCGGCGTTGATGTGCGCGGCCCGCATCTGCACCAGGTCCCCGTGCAACACCTCGTTGACGAAGAGGTGGTCCAGCGTCTGCGCGTGCCCCCCGAAGCTGTACGAGTAGGCGGACGACGGCGCGTCGGCGAGCAGATCCTCCCAGAGGTTGCGCATGCCCGCGTCGTACAGCGGGGCGAGCTGGTCCGACGGGGTCGGCCGCTCGGCCGTGGCGATCGGGTCGTCGGGGCGGGGGAAGACGTTCAGGTCCCCGCCGTAGACCACCCGGGCGTGCGGGTCTGACGCCTCGATCGCGGTGACGATCGCGGCCCCGTACGCGGCCTGCTCCCGGCGCTGGCCGACCCGGCTGTCCGGGCCGGACGAGTAGTGGTTGCTCGCCGCCCAGAGGGTGAACCGCTCGGTCGAACCGGGTGCGGCCGCCACGGTGAACTTGCCGAGCTGCGGTGCGCGGGTGAAGACGTCGTTGCCGTCCCGGCCGGTCGAGGTGTCCACGTCGGCCGGCAGCACCGCGTTGAGCGCCTTCGGGTTCTGCACGTCCGCGTTGCCGGGCAGCCCCGGCGCGCGGTACTGCACGGTGGGCGCGGAGCCCAGCAGCGGGTCGGTCGCGGTGGCCTCGGCCAGCGCCACCCGGTCGGTGCGGTAGAGGAAGGCGGCGGTGATGCCCCGGGCGTCCGCGCCGGTCCGGTCGTAGGCGGCGGCGTAGGCGGGACCGCCGGCCGCCGCGATGGTCAGCGCCAGGTCCTGCAGGGTGTCCGGCGCGCCGTCGGCGTTGTTCTTGCTGCCGCAGCTCAGCTGCCCGCCGGAGACCGCGCAGATGTCCTGGTCCTCGGCCTCCTGGACGAGGATCAGGTCCGGGCTGTGCAGGTCGGTGGTGATCTGGTCGGCCAGCGCGGCCAGCTGGTCGCGGTACTCCTGCTCGCTGCCCGGGACGTAGTCGAACGGCGGGCTCACCCCG
This sequence comes from Micromonospora sp. R311, assembly GCF_056780015.1. Lineage (NCBI taxonomy): Bacteria > Bacillati > Actinomycetota > Actinomycetes > Micromonosporales > Micromonosporaceae > Micromonospora > Micromonospora sp. R311. The sequence goes on along the minus strand of NZ_JBSWCE010000007.1, from coordinate 18,723 downwards.
GCGCAGCCCGCGTTGCCGGTGAAGTCACAGCCGTCGAACGGGTCGTCCCGGAAGTCGTACAGGTTCTCGACGTTGTAGGTCGCGACGGCGACCTCCTCCGACCGGTTGGCCGGCTGCGGCGGGTGGTTCGTCGACGGGTCGGTGCCCGCCGCGAACTCGGCCCGCTCGACCTGCACGCCGTACTTCTCGAACGAGTAGTAGAGGCCGCCGACGGCGTCGGCGCTCAGCGTGTCGAAGGTGTGCACCGGCGGCAGCAGCGCGCCGCTGTTTCCGGTGCTGCCCTTCACGCCCATGCTGCCGAGCATGATCCGCTGGCCGTTGCCGTCGTCGAAGCGGCGGGTGGGGTCGTTGTCCAGCGGATGCGCGTCGCGGAACACCCGGCGGGCGTACGGGTCGGCGCGGTCCAGCAGCGGGTCGTCCCGGTCGACGACCCACAGCTCGGCGTCGGCCGTGGAGGCGAAGACGTCCCGCCCGCTCACCGCGCCGCTGCCGGCGCGCACCCGCAGCCGGGCGCCCTCGTGCCGCTCCCAGAAGCGGCCCGCCTCGGCCAGGTCGGCCGGCGGCACCGCGTCGGTGACCTCGACGGCGGTGTCCACGTCGACCCCGGAGGCGACCTTGCGGACCAGCGAGGCGCTGGAGAGCTGGGTCATGGTGAAGTACTCGGACACCCGGGCGTGGAGCACCACCTCGTCGCCGACGGTCGGCACGTAGCCGCCGATCAGCGAGGTGAACGAGCCCATGAACACGAAGATTCCGTCGGAGCTGGTCGGGTCGCCGTCGGTGGCGTCGGCCCGGCTCTGCAGGAAGAAGCCGCGCTGGTCCCGCCCGGAGGAGTCCCGGGCCAGGGTCAGCTGGGTGATCACACCGCGGACGTCGTAGAGGGCGCTGCTGGTCCCGTTGCCGCTGGCCGGCGCGTACGGGGACCGGTCGGCCGGCCCGGACTCGCCGTCGGTGGTCGGGCCCTGCACCTCGCCGACCGTGAGCTCCCGGGTGACCTGCACGGAGAGCGTGCAGGTGGCGGTGCCGCCGTCGGCGTCGGTCGCGGTCAGCACGACGGTGTACGCCCCGGCGGCCAGGTCGGCGCTCGCCGCGACCGTGGCCCGGGCGGTGCCGCCGACCGCGTCGGCGGGGGTGAGCGCGGTGCGGCTGATCGCGCCGGCGGTCGGGGTGGGGGTGACCGAGATGACCGCCAGGTCGACGATCCGGTCGTCGGTGTCGGTCGCGGTGACCTCGCGGGTCGCCGCGGTGCCGGCCGGGGTGACCAGCGTCCCGCCGCAGTTCAGCGTGGCCGGCGCGTCGACCGGGCCACCGCCGTCCAGCGAGTGCGTGCCGAGCCCGTCGAAGGTGTCGGTGGCGAAGCCGGCCCACTGGGTGGCCGGATCGAAGGCGTCGGACGGGTCGGTGTCGCCGGCGGTGACGGTGGCCAGCCGGCGCAGGGTGTTGTCCGCGGTGCTGGTCAGGCCGCTGCCCCACTCGGTGCCCGGGTCGACGCCGACCTGGCCGAGCGAGTCGAGCACGGTGCCGGCGCGGCTCAGCACGATCGCGTCGTCGCCGTTGAACAGCCCCACGCTGGTGGTCTGGTCGGCCTGGGCGAGGATCGCCGGCCCGGCGGAGGCGTGGGCGAAGACGAAGACCTCCCCGGCCGCGACGCTGCCGGTCAGCGGCACGTTCGTCGGGGCGGTGGAGCCGTTGAAGTAGAGCTGGAGCTGGTATCCGCCGGCGGCCAGGTCGACGGCGGCACCGGTGCCGTTGTAGAGCTCGATCGCCTTGTTGTTCGACGAGCCTTCGACGTACTCCGAGATGAACAGGTCGGTGGGCGCGGCGCTGGCCGCGCTGGGTGCGACGGCGACGGCCGTGGTGGTGACGGCTGCGGCGGTCGCGAGCGCGGCGATTGTGCGGCGCGGGCGCATAGGGCCTCCACGATGGGTGGGCGTGAACTAACGCACGTTAAGGGGCGGCGCTGTCCAGCGTCCATCCCCCGGTGGACTGTTTCGTGAACTCCGGTCAGCGCGGGGCGTCGAGCCGGTGGACGAGGTCGGCGACGTCGACACTGTATTCGCACCAGTCCCGGTCGGGGCGGTAGCCCAGCTCCGCGTTGACCTTGAGCATCGCCTCGTTGGCCTGCGCGTTCCAGGTCTGCACCTCGGCCAGGTCGGGCTCGGCGGAGCGCAGCTCCAGCAGCATCCGCGCCTTGATCGCCCGGTCGATCCCGTAGCCCCGGTGGTCCTGCACCACGATGGTGTCGTACTGGTCGGCCCGGGTCGGGTGCTGCGCCGGCACCACGACCTCGGTCAGGCCGGCCACCTCGCCGGTCTGCTCGTGCAGGGCGAGCACGATGTACGGCTTCATGCCGCGCCGGTGCAGGCAGTCCAGGCTGTCCCGCAGCCGCTCCGGGTCGTAGGAGCTGGGGCGCAGTTCGCCGTCGTCGACGTCACGCACCTCGGCCTTGGCCCGCGCGTACGCCTCGATCAGGTCGTCCGGCGGCCCGCCGGGGCAGAACTCCAGGTGGTAGCCGGCGCCGACGCCGGTGGCCATCCCGGCCAGGTCGGCCCAGTCCACCGTGGACAGGTCGAGCACGCTGCGGGTCTCGACGTACTCCCGGGTGAAGCCGAGCGCCTCGTAGAAGGCCACCGCCGGGGTGTCGCCGACCACCTCGACCCCGATCGACTGGAAGCCCTCGTGGTAGACCCGGCGGGCGGCCGTCCGGACCAGGTCGCGGCCGAGCCCGGAGCGCCGCTCCGAGGGGTGCACCAGCACCTCCAGCACGCCGATGTCGCCGAGCAGCAGCACCTGGACCTGGCCCAGGATCGCCCCCGGCGCCCCGTTGGCGGCCGGCTCCGCCTGGGCGACCCAGGAGATCCGCCGTTCGCCGGGCATCACCTCGGAGAGGTATTCACGCAGGGAACTCTCCCGCCAAGGCGGATCCTGCGGGAGATCGACCGCGAGGACCGCGTTGAGCGTGTCCAGCAGCGACGCGATCTCGGCGGACGACGCGGTCCTGGGGTCCCACTCGCGCACCATCACCCGTCTAGCTTGCCGCTAACAGCTGCCCGGGGGAAGTGTCCAGTTCTCCAATGTATGCGGACGATCACTTCACGTGCGGCTGGCCTGTCCGTACCGGTTGGCGGTGTCGAAGACGTCCTGGGCGTAACGCCGGACGTCGTTGTACGACAGGATCGCGTTCCACCAGTCGCCCGGGATGGTGAGGTTCCGGCCGCCCTTGCAGAGGTAGTTGCCGGCGGCCAGCGCGGCGTCGTCCAGGTCGTGCGGGTCCTTGCGGCCGTCGTTGTCCGCGTCGGCGCCGATCTCCTGCCAGGTGGTCGGGATGAACTGCATCGGCCCGATCGCCCGGTCGTAGGTGGTGTCCCGGTCCAGCTGGCCGCGGTCGGTGTCGGTGATCCGCATCCGGCCGCCCTGCCCGTCCAGCGGCAGGCCGATGATCTCGGGCAGCGCCCGGCCGTCGGTGCCCAGCCGGGCGTTGTTCGCCTGACCGTGCGCGGACTCGACGAACCCGATCGCGGCCAGCGTGGTCCAGCTCAGGCCGCAGCTGCGGTTCGTCTCGGCGAGCACCAGTTCGGCATAGCCGTAGGCCTGCATGGCGACCGGCGAGATGCCGACCTTCGGGCCGACCTGCTGGGCCCACCCGGCGAGCGCGTCGGCCGGCCGGCCGGTGGCCACCGGGCCGACGGTGGGCCCGGTGGGCAGCGCGCCGCCCGGCGGCAGCGTCCCGGTGGGCAGCGGCGTGCCGGGCAACCCCGGCAGGGCGGGCGGTGGGGTGGCGCTGGCACCGGCGTCGGCGGCGACCGTGCGGGGCGCCCGCACGGCGCCGGGCACCACCAGCGCGCCCGCCGCGGCGGTGCCCAGGACCAGCGCGAGCAGGAACACCCCGGGCAGGGTGAGCCGGCCGCTGGAGCGCCGCGACCAGTCCCGGGTCGCCCGGGCGGCGGTCAGCGCCACCCGGTGCGGCGGCTGCCGTACGGCATGCGCGAACGGCACCCGGCGGCGCCGGGCTCCCGCCGGCTGGTCCGTGGTCTTCGCGTCGCCCCCGGTCGCCGCGGTGTCGGCCTGCTCCGCGGTGGCGTCCGGCGCACCCGCGCCGTCAGCCGGCTTGGCGGGGGCGGTGTCGGCGCTCTCACCCGGCCTGGCGGGGGCGGTGTCCGCGCTGTCACCCGGCCTGGTCGTGGCGGCGGTGTCCGCGCTGTCACCCGGCCTGGTCGTGGCGGCGGCGCTGTCGTCCGGCTTCGTGGCGGCGGTGGCCGGCGCGTCCGCCGTGCCGCTCGACGCGGCGGAGGCGGCACCCGACTCGGCGGCGGGCTGCGCACCGGCGTCGCCGGTCTCCGCCTGGGCCGGCCCGGTCGAGGCGTCCGCCGGCGCGGCGGATCTCAGCCACGGACGGCGCGGGCGGGGTAGCCGGGTCGCCGGCTCGTCGGGCGCCGCGCCCGAGCCGGCGAGCGGCGCGGCCGGCCGCAGGGGCCGAAGGGTCGGTCTGTCCTCGCCGTCCACCACCCGTCGAGTATCACCCATGTCCCGTCCGAAGTCAGGTCCAGTCGTACCCTGATTGCCATGCCCCGCTACGAGTTCCGTTGCCGCGCCTGCGGCGACACCTTCGAGGTCAACCGTCCGATGATCCGGGCCGGTGAGCCGGCCTCCTGCCCGCAGGGGCACGACGACACGGTGAAGCTGCTCTCGACGGTCGCGGTGACCGGCCGCGGCGGCGCCCCGGCGTCCGGTGGCGGGTCCGCGCCCGCCGGTGGCGGTGGCTGCTGTGGCGGTGCCTGCGGCTGCTGACCCCGTCCGCTCGGGCCGTCGCGCTTGCCCGCGTCGAGGTCCGGTGGCACCTTGGGTCGGAACCTGCCCGGCCGTTCTCACGATGCGTGATGGCCCGGTATCAGGCAGCATGAACCCGACGTCACGGGCGGAGGTTCCACGCATGTCGCCACGGATCCACCTCCCGACCGGGTGGGTGACCTTCGTCTTCACCGACATCGAAGGCTCGACCCGGCTGGCCCAGCTGCTCGGGCCGGACTACCGTCCGGTGCTGCGCGAGCACCGCCGCCTGCTGCGCCGGACGATCGCCGCCACCGAGGGCGCGGAGCTGCTGACCGAGGGCGACTCGTTCTTCCTCGCCTTCGGTGACGCGACCGCGGCGCTCACCGCGTGCCTGACCGCGCAACGCGCGCTGGCCGACCACGAGTGGCCCACCGCCGAGGCCGCGCCTCGGGTACGGATGGGGCTGCACACCGGGTGGGCCGAGCCGCGCGACGGCGAGTACGCCAGCCCCGAGGTGCACCGGGCGGCCCGGATCGCCGCCGCCGCGCACGGCGGTCAGGTGCTCTGCTCGGCCGCCACCGCCCGGCACGCCGACCCGCTGCCGACCGGCGCCTCCCTGCTCGACCTCGGCCTGCACCGGCTGCGCGGCTTCGACGACCGGGAGCGGCTGTTCCAACTGGTCGCCCCGGGCCTGGAGCGGCAGTTCCCGCGGCCGCGTACCGCCGACGCGGTGGCGCACAACCTGCCCACCCAGGTCACCTCGTTCGTCGGCCGGCAGGCCGAGCGCGCCGAGCTGCGCCGGCTGGTCGAGGAGCACCGGCTGGTCACCGTGCTGGGCGCGGGCGGGGCGGGCAAGACCCGCCTGGCCGTGGAGCTCGCCACCGACCTGGTGGAGACGTATCCGGACGGGGTCTGGTTCGTCGACATCGCCACGGTCACCGACCCGGGGCTGGTGGCGTTCGCGATCGCCGCCGTGCTCGGGCTGCGCCCCGAGCCCGGCCGCCCGATGGTGGACACCCTGGTCGAGTACGCGGCCGCCCGCCGGATGCTGGTCGTGCTGGACACCTGCGACGCCCAACCCGCCGCCTCGGCCGACGTGATCTCCCGGCTGCTCGCCGGCGGGGTGGGCGTGCGGGTGCTGGCCACCAGCCGGGAGTCGTTCGGCCTGCCCGGCGAGGTGGTCTGGCGGATCCCGCCGCTCTCGGTCGACCCGCCGGCCGACGGCGCGGAGAGCGACGCGGTCGCGCTGCTGCTCGACCGGACCGCGGCGGCCCGGGGCGGCCGGCAGCCGGACCCGGCCGAGTCGGCCGACCTGCGCCGGGTGGTGCGGCGGCTGGACGGGCTGCCGCTCGCCATCGAGCTGGCCGCGGCCCGGTTGCGGGTGCTCTCGGTCGGCCAGCTCGCCGAGCGCCTCGACGACGTGCTCGGCACCCTGGACGCCGGCCGGGACGACCCGGAGCCGCCCCCGGTGGAGCGCGGCTGGATGGGCAACCAGCAGGACACCGTGGACCTGGTCGCGGCGGCGGCGGGCGCCACGCCACCGACCCCGGCCACCCGGGCGGTGCAGCGGTCGGCCAGCGAGCGGCACCTCACCATGCAGGCGACGGTCACCTGGTCGTACCGGACGCTGGGGCCGCGGGCGGCCCGGCTGCTGCGTTGGCTGGCGGTGTTCGCCGGCCCGGTGGACCTGGCCACCGTCGAGTGGCTGCTCGGCGACGACCCGCTCGACCCGCTCTCCGTCCTGGTGGACAAGTCGATGGTGCTGGCCGAGCCGCACGCCGCGGGCAGCACCTACCGGATGCTCGACCCGATCCGGGCGTACGCGGCGCGCCGGCTGGCCGAGGCCGGCGAGGAACAGGACGCGCGGGACCGGCACGTGGCCTGGTCGGCGCACGCGCTGGAGCGGGCCCACCTCGGCCCGGACGGGCGCCCGGTCACCCTCTCCCTCTACGCCCTCGACCCGCTCGCCGGGGAGCTGCGCGCCGCGCTGCGCTGGTGCGCCACCGGCGGCAGCGCCCGGGCGGGCCTGCGGCTGGCCGGTGGGCTCGACCAGTGGTGGCGGGAGCGGGGGCTGGCCCGGGAGGGGCGGCTCTGGCTGTTCCGGCTCTACGGCCGGATCGCGGAGACCGGAGAGCCGATCCCGGAGGACGAGCTGGCGGCGGCGTACCACATGCACTCGCTGCACGCCGGCGCGGACGGTGAGTTTGCCGAGGAGCTGCGCTTCTCGCAGCGGGCCGAGGCGGCGGCCCGGCAGGCCGGCGACGCCGGGCTGCTGGCCCGGGTGCTCGCCGGCCGGGCGGCCCCGCTGGTCGACATGGGACAGTTAGCCGAGGCCGAGCGGGTCTGCCGCGAGGTGATCGAGTGGGCGCATGACCAGGACGTGCTGGGCGACGCGTTGTTCGCCGTGTTCGGGCTGGCCGAGCTGCTCTGGCGGCGGGGCGCGCTGGACGAGGCGGCGGAGCTGCTCGGCGCCGCCCGCCCGGTCGAGGCGGCCCGCCCGGTGGAGCGGGGCCGGCGCTCGGTGGACATGCTGCTCGGCATGGTCGCCCTGGCCCGCGGTGACCTGATCGCCGCGCACGAGCACCTGCTGGTGGCGCTCCGGTCCCGGATGAGCCACGGCTTCCACGGCCGGGCCTGCGACACCCTGAACGGGGTCGCGGTGCGCTGCGCCGCCGGGGGCGATCCGCTGACCGCGGCCCGGCTCTTCGGCGCCGCCCAGGCCACCCGGGCGAGCCTGCGCTCCACCCCGGGCATCTACGGGACGTACTGGGCGGAGCGGCAGGCGCAGCTGCGCCGGGAGTTGGGCGACGCGGCCTTCGACGACGCGTACGGCGAGGGGGCCGAGCTGGGTCTGGAGGAGGCGGCGGCGCTCGCGCTCGGCGTGGAGCACCCCGACCTGGCGGCCGACTCGACCCGGTTCGGCGCCGGCGCGTCGACCCCGGCCCCCCGCCGCCCGGCCACCGACCCCCACCGCCACCCCACCCCCCACACCGAACACGCCTAACCCCCCACCCCCACCCCCAGGCCCCCCCGCGGTGATCATGAAGTTCGCGTCCGGATCCGGCCCGGAAATGACGCGAACCTCATGATCAGCGCAGGGGTTTGAGGGGGCGGGGAGAGGGGGGAGGGGTGGGTCAGGAGCGGGTGGCGGCGCGGCGTTCCGCGTCGGCCTTCATCCGGGCGGCGCGGTCGATGTCGGCCTGCTGGACGGCGGCGACCGAACCGAAGATGCTGACCGCCTGGTAGTAGGTCCAGGCCAGGCTGTAGCAGGCGGGCCGGACGACGGAGCTGTAGGTGGCGCAGACCCGCTTCAGGTCCTCGTAGAAGGCGCTGTCCAGCCGGGACTTGTTGGCCGAGAACTGGCCCATCGCCTTGTAGTTGCGGTAGCCGAAGTCGTGCCGGTAGCAGGAGAGGTTGAAGGTGAAGCCGAGGGGGTTGTCCGGGCTGGACGAGCAGTAGTCGGTGGACCAGTCGAACGCGTAGTCGGCCCAGGCGGCCTTGTTCAGCCGCGCGGCGTTCCAGGCGTTGTAGCTGGTGGCGCTGGTCTGCGTCCAGCTGGACAGGACGGAGAGCTTCTGTTGCGGCGTGACGGCGGCGGCGGGGGTGGCGATCCCGAGCGCGACCAGCAGGCCGAGCGCGCCCGAGGCGAGGAGGGTGGCGAGACGACGGGGCATGGCAACCTCCGCGAGGGTGTGCGGAACCATTTGTTACCGGCGGGTCACCGGGTGTCGATTAGTGTCGATGAACCGCCCGCCCCGGATCTTGTATCGGTGTGAACTATTGGTGACATACGTTGAAACAGACGAATGCCCCGGGCGTCGGTGACGCCCGGGGCATTCGGTCGGTGGATCAGCGCACGACGTGCGGCGGGCTGAGCCGGCTCTCGTTGGCCAGCCGGTCGAGCGCCGTCACGTAGTAGGTGTAGCGCCTGCCCTGCTCGGCGGTGGTGTCCACCCAGGACTGCACCGCGCCCGGGGTGGCCCGGACAGTGTCGACCAGGTGCGTGGCGTCCGCGACGTCGCACCCGCCGGCCAGCGTGGCGCCGTCGAAGCGGTAGATCGCGTACGAGGCGGCCGTGCCGAGCGGGCCCATCCCGTCGGCCGGCTGCCGCCAGCTCAGCCGGACCCCGTCGTCCTGCCGGGCCGACCCGGTGACCACCGGCATGAGCAGCGGCTTGGCCGGCAGGTGCGGCATGGTCGGGACCAGCGCCGGGCGGGAGTAGTGCTCGGCGGCGTAGATGTCGGTCGCGCCCAACCGGTTCGCCCGGACCTGGACCGCCGAGAAGTGCACGTTGCCCAGCACCTCCGGGTGCGACCGGTTCAGCGTCAGGTGGTTGGACAGCTCCTGCGGGTTCATCCAGAACGAGCCGTACACCGGGTCGCCGCTCTTGTAGTCGGCCTGTCCGATGTAGAGCTGCACCCGGGTGCCCTTCACCACGTCCGCCCACCACGGCACCAGCCGGGCGTAGTCGGCGGCCGGGTACTGGCCGATGTACCAGTAGAGCTGCGGCACCACGTAGTCGATCCACTCCTCCTTGACCCACTTGCGGGTGTCGGCCGAGATGATGTCGTACGACTGGCTGCCGGTGGTGTCCGAGCCGAGCGGGTCGGCGGACTTGTTACGCCAGATGCCGAACGGGCTGACGCCGAACTTCACCCACGGCTTCGCCGCCTTGATCTTGGCGTTCATCTCCTGGACCAGCAGGTTGATGTTGTCCCGCCGCCAGTCGGCCTTGTTGGTGAAGCCGCGGTTGTACGCCGCGAACGTCGCGTCGTCGGGCACCTGGTGGGTGCCGCTCGGGTACGGGTAGAAGTAGTCGTCGAAGTGCACACCGTCGATGTCGTACCGCTTGACGGCGTCCATCATCGCGGTCTGCACGAACTCGCGGACCTCGGGGATGCCGGGGTTGTAGTAGAGCCGGCTGCCGGCGACCCCGGCCGGCGGGTACGCGAACGTCCACTCCGGGTGCTGCCGCGCCGGGTGGTTCGGGGCGAGCTGGTTGATGTCCGCGCCGGCGCCGCTCGGGGCCGGCATGGAGACGCGGTACGGGTTGAACCAGGCGTGGAACTCCAGGTTCCGCTTGTGCGACTCCTCCACCAGGAAGGCCATCGGGTCCCAGCCCGGATCCTTGCCGCGCACCCCGGTCAGGTACTCCGACCACGGCTCGTGCGGCGACGGCCAGAACGCGTCGGCGGTCGGCCGGACCTGGACCACGACGGCGTTGTGGTTCAGCCGCTCGGCCAGGTCCAGCCAGGCCAGGTATTCGGCCTTCTGCGTGGCGACCTGGTCCGGCGCCGTCCAGGACGCCTTGCTGGGCCAGTCGATGTTGGTGACGGACGCGATCCACATGGCCCGGAACTGCCGCTTCGGCGTGGCCGGGTCGGTGACGCAGGTGGTGGTGGCGGAGACGTCGGTCGCCGCCTCGTCGGCGGCGTTCGCGGGGGTGACGGCGACGAGCGCGCCGAGCAGTGCCGCGGCCAGCCCGGCGGCTCCGAGCCGAGTTGCCTTCATGCGGTGTGTCCCTTCGTGGGGAATCCCGTGGCAGGTTTCATCGCGGCGGCCCGTCGGCAAGATTCGCCGTCGGCTATCTGCCGCTGGTAGGAAATTTTCACACCAGGCGTGCCGCGCGCAAGTGGTGCGGGACGGAACCGTCCGTCCGTCGGATAGGCGGTGGTCCGGACTCCCGCGTCACGTTCCGGCGGGTGACCGGAAGCACACGACGGGTGGTGGCCGGGTTGGGGTCGCCCGCCGCGATCCGGTCAACCTTCCCTTGATGTACGCGACAGCGCGGCATCCGATCGTGTCGGGTGCCGCGCTGTCGGTGCCCTTGCTGTCTGCTCTGCCTTCGGAAACGTCCCCGGTCAGGGCTTCTTCTGGGGTTCGGCCGTGGGGCCGTCGACCTTGGGTTTGCCGTCGTGCCAAGTGACCTCGTCGAGCCAGAGTTGGCGGCCCGGGTCGACGCTGCCCTCCTGGCCGGGCGGCCAGGCGTGGTAGAGCAGCCAGGTGCGCCCGTCCTTGACCACCATCGAGGCGTGGCCCGGGCCGGAGGCCACCTCGTTGGTCTTCAGGATCGGGTTCTCCGGGGCCTTGACGCAGGGGCCGGTGGGCGACTCGCAGACCGCGTAGCCCTCGGCGTACTCGGCCCGGTCGTAGGCGTTGGCGGCGAAGAAGAGGAACAGCTTCCCGTCCTGGCGGTGGAAGAACGGCCCCTCGATCAGGTTCCCCTCCCACGGCTCGGTCTGCCTGAGCAGCTTCGTCGGCTCGCCGACCAGGCGCAGCCCGTCGTCGGAGAGGCGCTGCGACCAGAGCCAGGTGTCCACCCCGATGGCGTTGCCGTCGTTCTTCCACAGCAGCCACAGGCTGCCGTCGGTGTCCCGGAACGGGCTCGCGTCGATCGCCCCGCCCAGCTCCGCCTGGCAGATCAGCGGCCCGGTCGAGTCGTCCCGGTACGGCCCCTGCGGCGCGCCGGCCACCGCCCGCCCGACGCACTGCCGGCCCGACTCGCGCCCGGCCACCGTGTAGTAGAGCAGGAACCGGTCCGGCGCCAGCTGGATCGCCTCCGGGGCCCAGGTCTTCCCGGCGTCCGCCCAGCCGGGCAGCTCCGGCAGCGCGTCACCGGCCGGGGTCCAGTCGACCAGGTCGGGCGAGGTGAGCACCGGGACGTTCCGGCCGCCGGCGTTGGTGTGGAACAGGTACCAGGTGTCGCCCACCCGGATCGCCTGCGGGTCGGGCGCGTCGGTGCGTACGACCGGGTTGGTGAACATGCTCGGGTCGCTCCCGGTGCTCGTGGGTTTCGGACTTTCGGTGCCGCCGCAGCCGGCGGCGAGCAGCGCGGCGGCGAAGGCCGCCGCCGCGCCGCGCCACCGGGTCGTCCCGGCCGTCATCCCTTCAGGCCGCTGCGCGACACGCCCTGGATGATGTGCCGCTGGGCGAGCACGAAGAGGATCAGCACCGGCACGCTGGCCAGCACCGCACCCGCCATGATCACCGGGTAGTCGGTCACGTAGGCGCCCTGGAGCAGGCCCAGGCCCGGCGGCAGGGTGAGCATCTCCGGGCTGAACAGCACGAAGATCGGCCAGAGGAAGTCGTTCCAGTTGGTCAGGAACGACAGCACCGCCAGGGTGGCCAGCGCCGGCCTGGACAGCGGCAGCACCACCCTGAAGAAGATCTGCCACTGGTTGGCGCCGTCCAGCACCGCGGCCTCCTCCAGCTCCCGGGGCAGGGAGACGAAGAACTGCCGCAGGAAGAACACCCCGAACGCGCTCGCCGCGCCCGGCACGATCACCACGGTGAGGGTGTCGATCCAGTTCAGCGTGTCGACGATCAGGAAGTTCGGGATGATCAGCGAGGTCGGCGGAATGAAGAGCGTCCCGACGATCAGCGCGAACGTCACGCCGCGGCCGCGGAACCGCATCCGGGCCAGGGCGTACGCGGCCATCGAGGCGGTCACCAGCACCAGCAGCGCGTGCAGGGTGGCGGCCAGCATGCTGTTGGCGAACCAGCGCAGCACCGGGTTGGCCGTGTTGTTCAGGATCTGCTCGTAGCCGTACCCGGAGACCGGGTCGGGCAGCCAGCTCGGCGGGATCTGCTGGGCGCCGGCGTAGGTCTTCAGCGAGGTGATGACCATCCAGACCAGCGGGGTCAGGAAGACCAGGGCGAGCGCCACCAGGGTGGCGTAGAGCACGGTCCGGCGCAGCACGGTCCCCGGGGCGCGCGTGGTGCGCGTGGGCGTCGTCATGGCGGTCCCCTCAGTCTTCCCGGTAGCGGAAGAGGCGGAAGTTGGCGATGCTCACCACCGCCAGCATCAGGGCGAACACGATGCTCATCGCGGCGGCCCGACCGGCGTCGTTGTCCCGCAGCCCCTCCTCGACGATGAACCAGACCACCGAGCGGGTCTCGGTGCCCGGCGCGCCCTGGGTGATCAGGAACGACTGGCCGAACACGTTCGCCGAGGCGAGCACGGTCGTGGTGATGACGAAGAGCAGCACCGGACGCAGCCCCGGGAGGGTGACGTGCCGGAACCGTTCCCAGGCGCTCGCGCCGTCCACCTTCGCCGCCTCGTACAGCTCGGCCGGGATGTCCTGCAGGCCGGCCAGGTAGATCACCGCGTTGAAGCCGGAGGTCCACCAGACGGTGACCCCGACCAGCGAGACCCACGCCCACGGCACGTCGGTCACCCAGGGGGTGTCCGACGGCAGGCCGACCGCGCCGAGCAGCCGGTTGACCAGGCCCAGGTTGGCGTCGAGCAGGAACCGCCAGAGCAGGCCGATGACCGCGACGCCCAGCACGTACGGCGCGAAGTAGATCGCCCGGAAGAAGGTCCGGCCCGGGAACGAGCGGTTGAGCAGCAGCGCCAGCCCCAGCGGGACCACCACCAGCAGCGGCACCGAGAAGACGGTGAAGATCGCCGTCGCCCGGACGCTCTGCCACCAGTCGCCGTAGACGGCCGAGTCGCTGGAGAAGAGCTCCTGGTAGTTGTCCAGCCCGACGAAGGGCCGGTTGGGCAGCTGGAAGTCCCACTGGTGCACGCTGAGCCAGAGCCCGAGCAGGATCGGCAGCAGGCCGAAGACCCCGAACAGCACCAGGTACGGGGCGAGGAAGAGGTACGGCGTCAGCCGTCCGGTCCGGCGCGCCGAGGCGCCCCGGCGGGTGGTGCCGGCCGCCGGGGGCGGCGCGTCACCACGCGCCGCCCCGACCTCGATCACGTCCGCCACGGGGCATCAGCTCCCGTACTTCTTGCGGTTGTCCTCGAGCTGCTTGTTCGCCTTGGCCACCCCGTCGTCCATCGCCTGCTTGGGCGACTTCTTGCCCAGGGCGGCCTCATTGAAGGAGTTGTAGAAGGTGGTCATGACCTCGCCCAGGCCCGGCGTCGCCGGCGGGAAGGCCGCGTACTCCAGCTCGGGGGCGAGCGCGTTGACCTCGGTCAGCGCCTTGAACTCGGCGCTGTCCCGAACCGTCTTGCGGGCCGGCACCTGGCCGCCCTTGGCCCAGTCGAGGGAGTGCTGGCTGAGCCAGTTGATGAAGACCTTCGACGCGGAGACCTTGTTGGCGTCGTTGGCCCGCTGCTTGACGATGGTGAAGTTGTGCGAGTTCGCCCAGGCCGCCGGCTTGCTGCCGATCTGCGGCAGGGGCGCGACGCCCCACTGGATCTCCGGGCTCTTCTTCAGGTCGTTGATCTGCCAGATGCCGTTCCAGTTGAAGGCGTTCTTGCCGCTCTTGAACGCCAGGTAGTCGGCGTCCTGGCCGACGTTGGCCGGGGAGTGGCCCTGCTTGATCAGGTCGACCAGCCAGGTGCACGCCTCGACGGCCTGGTCGGAGTTGAAGACCGCCTTGGTGGCCTCGGCGTCGAACACGCTGCCGCCCCACTGGTGGACCAGCGAGTAGAAGGTCATGCCACCGGTGAACTGGAACGGGCTGACCCAGAAGCCCTGCACGCCGGACTTCTTCAGCTCGGTCAGCGCGGCGGTGTACTCGTCCTTCGTCGTCGGCGGCTTGTTCGGGTCCAGACCGGCGGACTGCATGACCGCCTTGTTGTAGTAGAACCCGAGCGGGTGCATGTCCAGCGGGATGCCGTACCGCTTGTTGTTGTAGAGGCCGCCCTGCCAGACGGTGGGGGCGAAGTCGCCCTCGGAGAGCTCCAGGGTCTTGGCCACGTCGTCCAGCTCGGTGATCACGCCGCGAGCGGCGAAGGTGGCGAGCTGGTCCATGTGCATGACCGCGATGTCCGGGCCGTTGCCGCTGGAGGCGGCGCCGGGCAGCTTGTTGTAGTAGTCGTCCCACTGGTAGGTGGCGATCGACACGGCGATGTTCTGGTGCTCGCTGTTGAACTGGTTCACCAGGGTCTTGAAGATGTCGCCGTCACCGCCGGTGAAGCCGTTCCACAGCTTCAGGTCGACCTTCGGCCCGGTGTAGTCCTTGCCACCGTTGCCCGCCGCCGGGCCGGACGCGTCGTCGCCGCCGCCACAGCCGGCCAGGGTCAGCGTGGCCGCGGCGCCGAGCCCGAGCCCGAGGCCGAGCAGCCGCCGCCGGCTCATGTCGTTCTGCATCATGGCTGGTATCTCTCCTTGGGGGACGGATTGAATTGTGCCTGGTCAGGGCCGGTCCGGCGTCAGGCGCCGGCAGGGGCGAAACGCAGCACGTTCCAGGACACGGCGGGCAGGCGCACGGAGCACCGGCCGCCGTCGATGGTGGGGGTGTTCAACTCCCGGGGCGTCACCCGGTCGGGCTCGGCCTCGGTGTTCGTCGCCGACGGGTCATCCCCGGCGGCGAGGCTCACATGGGTCGAAGCGGACAGACCCGGCAGGCCGCGCAGGTCGAGCCGCAGCTCCAGGTCCGTCTCGTCGCGGTTGACCGCGAAGACGGTCAGTTCGCCGGTCTCCTCGTCGTGCACGGCGACGGTGTCCAGCACCGGGACGTCCCCGTACCGCTTGGTGTCGTAGCTGGGGGAGACCGGGTCGGTGCGCAGCACGGTGCCCCGGGCGTACCGGGCGGTCAGCGCGAACGGGTGGAAGATGCTCTGCCGCCAGGCCGGCCCGCCGGTGCGGGTGCGGATCGGGGCGATCACGTTGGCCAGCTGCGCCTGGCAGGCCACGCCCACCCGGTCGGCGTGCCGGAGCAGGGTGATCAGCAGGTCGCCGACCACCACCGCGTCGACCGCGGTGAAGTCGTCCTCGATCAGCGCCGGTGCCTCCACCCAGCCGCGCCGGTCCAGGTCGGCCTTCAGCCGGGACTCGTACCAGACGTTCCACTCGTCGAAGGAGATCTTGAGCTTCCGCTTGTGCCGCTGCTTGGCGGCCACGTGGTCCGCGGTGGCGATCACCTCGCGGATGAAGTTGTCCATGTCCACCGCCGAGGCCAGGATGCTGGCCCGGTCGCCGTCGGACGGATCGTAGTAGGTGTGCGCGGAGATGTAGTCGACGTGCTCGTAGGTGTGCTCCAGGACGGTGGCCTCCCACGCCGCGAAGGTGGGCATCCGCCGGTTGGAGCTGCCGCAGGCGACCAGGCTGATCGACGGGTCGATCATCTTCATCGCGCGGGCGGTCTCGGCGGCCAGCCGGCCGTACTCGTCGGCGGTCTTGTGGCCGACCTGCCACGGGCCGTCCAGCTCGTTGCCGAGGCACCAGAGCCGCACCCCGTACGGCTCCTCGGCGCCGTGCTTGCGGCGCAGGTCGGACAGCTGGGTGCCGCCCGGGTGGTTGGCGTACTCGAGCAGGTCGCAGGCCTCCTGCACGCCCCGGGTGCCGAGGTTGACCGCCATCATCGGCTCGACGCCGGCCTCGGCGGCCCAGCTCATGAACTCGTCCAGGCCGAAGGCGTTGGTCTCGATGGTCTTCCAGGCCAGGTCGAGCCGGCGCGGCCGGTCGCCGACCGGGCCGATCCCGTCCTCCCAGCGGTAGCCGGAGACGAAGTTGCCGCCCGGGTAGCGGACCACCGAGACGCCGAGCTCGCGGGTCAGCTCCAGCACGTCGCCGCGCAGCCCCCGCGCGTCGGCGGTGGGGTGCCCGGGCTCGTAGACCCCGCCGTAGACGCAGCGGCCCATGTGCTCGACGAACGAGCCGAAGAGGCGCCGGTCGGCCGGTCCGATCGCGAAGGCCGGGTCGATGGTGAGCTGCGCGGTCCGCAAGGAGGTGCCACCTTTCCTGTTGCCGGTCCCCGGTGACCGAGGTCATCGGGTATCCATGGTTTGTACAACGTTGTAAGCAACGTTGTAAAGAGGCTGTAATGCGGTCGTGACACGGTAAAGTGCGGTCAGCAACTGGGGGAGGAAGTCAGTGCGGCACAGGCTCAAGGACGTCGCGGAGCGGGCCGGCGTGTCGGTGAAGACCGTCTCGAACGTCGTGAACGGCTACGTGCACGTACGGCCGGACACCCGGGCCCGGGTCGAGGAGGCCATCGCCGAGCTCAACTACCGGCCCAACCTCTCCGCCCGCAACCTGCGCAAGGGGCGCACCGGCGTGATCGCGCTGGCCGTGCCGGAACTGGACATCCCGTACTTCGCCGAACTGGCCCGGCACGTGGTCACCGCCGCCGCCGAGCTGGGCTGGACGGTGCTCATCGACCAGACCGGCGGCGGGCGTGAGCAGGAGCGGGTGGTCGCCTCCGGGATCACCGACCACCTGATCGACGGCCTGATCTTCAGCCCGCTGGCGCTCGCCGCCGAGGATCTCGCCAGCCTCGACGGCACCCCGATGGTGCTGCTCGGCGAGCGGGTGGACCACGGCCCGGCCGACCACGTGGTGATCGACAACGTGGCCGCGGCCCGGGAGATGACCGCGCACCTGATCGGGCTCGGCCGCCGGCGGATCGCCGCCATCGGCTCGCAGCGCACCCCGGAGGGGGCCAGCGCCCGGCTCCGGCTCGCCGGCTACACCGCCGCGCTCGCCGACGCCGGCATCGACTACGACGAGCGCCTGGTGGCGCCCGCGCCGGCCTGGCACCGCGCGGACGGCGCGGCCGCGATGCGCGCCCTGCTGGCCTCCGGCGTACGCCCCGACGCGGTCTTCTGCTTCAACGACACGCTGGCCCTCGGCGCTCTGCGCGCGCTGCACGAGGCCGGCCTGCGGGTGCCGGAGGACGTCGCGGTGGCCGGCTTCGACGACATCGAGGACGGCCGGTTCTCCATCCCCACCCTCAGCACCATCGCCCCGGACAAGGAGCGGATCGCCCGCCTGGCCGTCGAACTGCTGGCCAACCGCCTGGACACCGACCCCACCGCCCCACCAAGAGAACTCTCCGCCCCCTACCACCTGACCCCCCGAGAATCCACCCGCGGCCGCTAACCCCTCCCCCTCTCCCCTCCCCCGGGGCTCTCCCCGTTGATCATGGAGTTAGCGGCGTTTTCGATCTCCGAAAGTGCCGCTAACTCCATGATCAATGCGAATGTCGGCGGGTCAGGCGAAGAAGCGGGAGAGGTGGGTGGGGGGTGGGGGGTCGGCGTCGGGGGGTAGGGGGGTGAGGTCGGCGAAGATGGAGGCGCCGTCGCAGCCGGCGTGCAGGGGGTACCAGCGCGGGGTGCCCGGCGGGCGCTGGAGGCAGATCCCCTTGATCGTCTGTACGTCCAGCAGCCGGACGTGGGTCGGGTCGGCGACCGCGTTCACGTGCCCCCACCACGGGCTCATCACGTGCAGCACGCCGCCCGGCCGGAGCACCCGGTGGCACTCGTCCACCAGCGGCAGAAAGTCGATCAGGTGCTCCAGGATGTGCACCGCGAAGAACACGTCCACCGAGTCGTCGGCCAGCGGCAGCGAGCCGGACAGGTCCGCCACCGCGTCCACCCCGGGCGCCGGGAAGATGTCCAGCCCCAGGTTGCCCGGCCACTGCTTGGTGGCGCCGCAGCCGAGATCCACCACCACCGGGTCGCGCCCGCCGACCCGGACCCGGCACCAGACGCCGAACACCCCGGCCAGCCGGCCGACCAGGTCCCGGACCAGGCGCAGCTGCGCCGGCTCGGCGACCTCGCCGCTCAGGTGGGCCACCCCGCGGTCGAAGCGCACCTCGACCGCGAGGTCCCGCAGCCGGGCGTCGTGCCGGACCTGATCCGCCCACGCCTCGGCGAGAAAGCCGTCGACCGACCGCAGCCGCTCGGCCGAGGGCGGGGTCTGTGCCAACGCGACCATGGGTCACCTCCCGCCGCCCGTTACCCGCATCTACGTCCGGTATGCCTGGCGTTGTGGCGGCTCGTCGAAGCCTCCAACGGAACCCTAGGGCCGCGGAGGCCGGCGGCACGGGCTCCGGGAGCCGGCCGTCCGAGGCCCCGCGGAACCGGCTCCGGAGACCGATCTCTCGGAGGTCGACGGAGCCGGCTGCGGCAGCCGGCCCTCCGGAAGGCGGCCGGGATGCGGTGCTGCTGATGAGGCTGATACCTCAGAGGCATTTTTATGGATCTTGTGACGTGTCTGTGGGTGGTCGGGCGCGTCGTTTATGGGGCACGCCGTTGTCCTGCCTAGGTTCTGG
>NZ_JBSWCE010000006.1:0-238128 GCF_056780015.1 Micromonospora sp. R311 | reverse complement strand
CCAGAACCTAGGCAGGACAACGGCGTGCCCCATAAACGACGCGCCCGACCACCCACAGACACGTCACAAGATCCATATTTATGCCTCTCCGGTATCAGGCTCCATCGGAGGTGTGGTCCGCCCGCGTCAGAAGTGTGGTCCGAGCGCGTCACGGGGCCGGCCGGCGGGACAAGGGGCCGACCGGCGCGAATCGCCTACGACATCAGCTCCACAGGACCGACCGGACAGTCGACGGCCACCTGGCCGGGGGCACGCCGGGCAGACGGCACCCCGGGGTCGAGCCACCCACGCGGGTGGCTGGCACGATGGCGCGCATGGAGATCTGGAACAACCCCACCTGCTCCAAGTGCGCCGGCGCCCGGTCGGCGCTGGACGAGGCCGGCGTCGGCTATCAGCTCCGTCCGTACCTGGACCAGCCGCCGACCGCCGAGGAACTGGTCGAGGTGCTGCGCCGGCTCGACGCGCGGCCCTGGGACGTCTGCCGGCTCCAGGAGCCGGCGGCGGTCGCCCGGGGGATGGCGGACTGGCCGCGCGACCCGGCGGCCGAGCCGCGCTGGATCGAGGCCATGGTCGCCGCGCCGGAGCTGATTCAACGCCCGATCCTGCTGCTCGACGACGGCGGCGCGCTCGTCGGTCGTACCCCTGAGGCGCTGGACGAGGCCGTACGCCGCGCCGGCGGCACCGACCGCACGGGCTGACCGGCCTGGCGGCGACGCCGGCCCGCGCGGCTCCCGGCGCCCGTCAGGCGAGCGGGGCGAGGAACTCCAGGCGGTTGCCGTGCACGTCCTCGGTGTGGAAGCGGCGCATCCCGGGCAGCTCGCCGTCGCCCCAGGTGACCGGGTGACCGGCCGCGGCGAGCCGGGCGGCGAGCGCGTCCAGGTCCGGCCGGAGCAGGGCCGGGTGCGCCTTGCGGGCGGGCCGGAAGTCCTCCTCGACGCCGAGGTGCAGTTCGGCGCCGTACCCGGTGAACCAGCAGCCACCGCGGGCCGCGAGCACCGGCGGCTTGGGCTTCTCGGTCAGGCCGAGCAGGCCGACGTAGAAGGCCCGGGACGCCTCCTCGGAGCCGCGTGGGCAGGCCAGCTGAACGTGATGGATCATGGTGGTACCTCCTCGTCCCGAACCATGGCACGAGGTTGCGGAGTTAGCAAGACGGACGTACGGTTTTGTTGAAAGCGAGAATCGGCGGTAAGTGTCCCCTAACCACGGCGGCACTCCGACCGGTGCGACAGACTGCTCAGGACTACTCACGGTCGCTGGTGTGAAGGAGTACGACGTGGCGAGCCTCGACACCTTCGGTGCGAAGACCCAGCTACGCGTCGGAGACGCGAGCTACGAGATTTTCAAGATCAGCAAGGTGGACGGCCACGAGCGGCTGCCCTACAGCTTGAAGATCCTGCTGGAGAACCTGCTGCGGACCGAGGACGGCGCGAACATCACCGCCGACCACATCCGGCAGCTCGGCGCGTGGGACGCCACCGCGGACCCGAGCGTGGAGATCCAGTTCACCCCGGCGCGGGTGCTCATGCAGGACTTCACCGGCGTGCCCTGCGTGGTCGACCTGGCCACCATGCGCGAGGCCGTCCGCGACCTCGGCGGCGACCCGGCCAAGGTCAACCCGCTCGCCCCGGCCGAGCTGGTCATCGACCACTCGGTCATCGCCGACCTGTTCGGCCGCGAGGACGCCTTCGAGCGCAACGTCGAGCTGGAGTACCAGCGCAACAGGGAGCGCTACCAGTTCCTGCGCTGGGGCCAGACCGCGTTCAACGAGTTCAAGGTCGTCCCGCCGGGCACCGGCATCGTGCACCAGGTCAACATCGAGTACCTGGCCCGTACGGTGATGGAGCGCAACGGGCAGGCCTACCCGGACACCGTGGTCGGCACCGACTCGCACACCACGATGGTCAACGGCCTGGGCGTGCTGGGCTGGGGCGTCGGCGGCATCGAGGCCGAGGCCGCGATGCTCGGCCAGCCGGTCAGCATGCTGATCCCGCGGGTGGTGGGCTTCAAGCTCTCCGGCGAGATGCCGGCCGGCACCACCGCCACCGACCTGGTGCTCACCATCACCGAGATGCTGCGCAAGCACGGCGTGGTCGGCAAGTTCGTCGAGTTCTACGGCCCGGGCGTGAGCGCCGTGCCGCTGGCCAACCGGGCCACCATCGGCAACATGTCGCCCGAGTACGGCTCCACCGTGGCGATCTTCCCGATCGACGCCGAGACCGTCCGCTACCTGGAGCTGACCGGCCGCGACCCGCAGCAGGTCGCGCTGGTCGAGGCGTACGCCAAGGAGCAGGGCCTCTGGCACGACCCGGAGGCCGAGCCGGAGTACTCGGAGCGCCTCGAGCTCGACCTGGGCACCATCGAGCCGTCCCTGGCCGGCCCGAAGCGCCCGCAGGACCGGGTGCCGCTGGGCAGCGCCAAGACGCTGTTCCGCTCGGCGCTGACCGACTACGTGGCCGCCGACGAGACCGGTGCCGACCGGGGCCGCAAGCCCGGCGTGCCGCAGCAGGAGAAGCCGTTCGGGGTCGTGGGCCACGCCGACGAGGCCAGTGCCGAGTCCTTCCCGGCCAGCGACTCGCCGGCCAACGGGGTCAACGACCCGGCCGACGCCCCGCGCGACCTGGCGACGGCCGCGGTCGGCGCCGGCGGGCGCGCCACCAACCCGATCCGGGTCACCGGCGCCGACGGCACCGAGTTCGAGCTGGACCACGGTGCCGTGGTGATCGCCGCGATCACCTCCTGCACCAACACCTCCAACCCGCAGGTCATGATCGGCGCCGCGCTGCTGGCCCGCAACGCGGTGGAGAAGGGCCTGACCCGCAAGCCGTGGGTGAAGACCACCCTCGCACCCGGCTCCAAGGTGGTCATGGACTACTACGAGCGGGCCGGCCTCACGCCCTACCTGGAGAAGCTCGGCTTCCACCTGGTCGGCTACGGCTGCACCACCTGCATCGGCAACTCCGGCCCGCTGCCCGAGGAGATCTCCGCCGCGGTCAACGAGGCCGACCTGGCCGTCGTCTCGGTGCTCTCCGGCAACCGCAACTTCGAGGGCCGGATCAACCCGGACGTCAAGATGAACTACCTGGCGTCCCCGCCGCTGGTGGTCGCGTACGCGCTCGCCGGCACGATGGACATCGACCTGGCCAACGAGCCGATCGGCGAGGACAGCCAGGGCAACCCGGTCTTCCTGCGCGACATCTGGCCGAACACCGCCGAGATCCAGGACGTCATCGCCTCCGCGATCGGCGCCTCCGGGTTCAGCTCGGCGTACGCGGACGTCTTCGCCGGTGACGAGCGGTGGCAGTCGCTGCCCACGCCGACCGGCGACACGTTCGCCTGGGAGGGCGAGTCGACCTACGTGCGCAAGCCCCCGTACTTCGAGGGCATGCAGCGGGAGCCGAAGGCGGTCACCGACATCGCCGGCGCCCGGGTGCTGGCCAAGCTGGGCGACTCGGTGACCACCGACCACATCTCCCCGGCCGGCTCGATCAAGGCGGACTCCCCCGCCGGGAAGTACCTCGCCGAGCACGGCGTGCCACGGCACGAGTTCAACTCGTACGGCTCGCGCCGGGGCAACCACGAGGTGATGATCCGGGGCACCTTCGCCAACATCCGACTGCGCAACCAGCTGGTGCCGGGCGTCGAGGGCGGCTTCACGGTCAACCACCTGACCGGCGAGCAGACCTCGATCTACGACGCCTCCGTGGACTACCAGGAGGCCGGCGTCCCGCTGGTCGTCCTGGCCGGCAAGGAGTACGGCTCCGGCTCGTCGCGGGACTGGGCGGCCAAGGGCACCATGCTGCTCGGCGTCAAGGCGGTCATCGCCGAGTCGTACGAGCGGATCCACCGCTCGAACCTGATCGGCATGGGCGTGCTGCCGCTGCAGTTCCCGGCCGGCGAGACCGCCGAGTCGCTCGGCCTGGCCGGCACCGAGACGTTCTCGATCTCCGGGGTGACCGCGCTGAACGACGGCGAGACGCCGCGTACGGTCAAGGTCAGCACCGACACCGGCGTCGAGTTCGACGCGGTGGTCCGGATCGACACCCCGGGTGAGGCGGACTACTACCGGCACGGCGGCATCCTGCAGTACGTGCTGCGGCGCATGATCGCCAGCTGACACCACGGCGAAAGGGCCCCTTCCCGCGCGAGCGGGAAGGGGCCCTTCGTCGTACACCTCCGGCCGGTGACGCCGGGCGACCGGCCGCCGGAGCCGGCCGGGTCACTCGGCGCGGCGGCGGGCGTCCCGGGTCTTCATGGCGTGCTCCATCAGCGTGATGAGCACCTCCTTGCTGGACTCCCGCTGCCGGGCGTCGCAGAGCAGCACCGGCACCCCCGGGTCCAGGTTGAGCGCCGCCTGCACCTCGTCCAGCCGGTACTGCCGGGCGCCCTCGAAGCAGTTCACCGCCACCACGAACGGGGTGCCCCGCCCCTCGAAGTAGTCGATGGAGGGGAAGCAGTCGGCGAGCCGGCGGGTGTCGGCCAGCACCACCGCGCCGATCGCGCCGAGCGCCAGCTCGTCCCAGACGAACCAGAAGCGGTCCTGCCCGGGGGTGCCGAAGAGGTAGAGCACCAGGTCGTCGCTGATGGTGATGCGTCCGAAGTCCATCGCCACCGTGGTGGTGGTCTTGCTCTCCACGCCGGACAGGTCGTCGATGCCGACGCCGGTCTCGGTCAGCACCTCCTCGGTACGCAACGGGCGTGTTTCGCTGACCGCACCGACCATGGTGGTCTTGCCCACGCCGAATCCACCCGCGACCAGGATCTTGATCGCGGTGGGCAGTGGGGTCGCTCCCGCCGGCCGCTCAGAGTGCCCGTAGTCCATTGATTACCGCCTCGAAAACGCTGTTGTCGGGAAGGCCGGCCGTGTTCCGCGGCTCGCGGACCTGCACCAGGTTGCGGGCCACCAGATCGCCGAGCAGGACGCGGATGGTGCCCACCGGCAGGTCCAGGTGGGCGGCGATCTCGGCGACGGACTGCATCCGCTGGCAGAGCCCGACGATCGCCAGGTGCTCCGGGCCCAGGCCGACCTCCGGCGTCACGTCGGCCCGGGTCGCCGTCACCAGGGAGATCAGGTCGAACGTGCCGGTGACCGGGCGGGCCCGGCCACGCGTCACCGCGTACGGACGCACCACCGGACCCGCATGGTCGTCCACCCACTGATGTTCCGCGGATTCTCCCTGCACCGTCATCGCGGCTACTTCTCGCCGGTCGACTGCTCGGCGTTGCGTGTCGGCGAGGCGACGAACTTGCCGACTCGGGTGACCAGCATCGCCATCTCGTAGGCGATCAGGCCGACGTCGGCGTCCTCGCTGGCCAGCACGGCGAGGCAGGCGTTGCGCCCGGCGGCCGTGACGAACAGGAACGAGGACTGCATCTCGATGATGGTCTGCTGCACCTGCCCGCCGCCGAAGCGCTTGCCGGCACCCCGGGCCAGGCTCTGGATCCCGGCCGCCATCGCCGCGAGGTGCTCTCCGTCGTCCCGGCTGAGCCCCTGCGAGGAGGCCATCAGCAGGCCGTCCGTCGAGAGCGCGACCGCATGCTCGGCCTGCTTCACCCGGCCGACCAGATCATCCAGCAACCACGTCAGGTCGGCACTCGAAGCCGTCTTCTGCGCCACTCGTCGTCCTCTTCTCCCCCGGCTGTTGTCGCCGTGCTCGTGTGGGGCTGACCGTCACCTCGCGGGCGGGATTCCGCGCCGCGGCACCGGTCAGGTCGCTTGCTGCTCGTCGGGGTCGGGCCCGGAATCCGGCTTGGCGCCGGGCCCGCCGAGCAGTCGCGCCGCGTCCGTACGCCCGCGCCGGGTGCCGGTCTGATAAGAGCTCATCATCCGGCGTACCTGCTCGGGCGGACGGACCACGTCCTCGTCGTCGTCCGCTGCGGCCGGCTCATCGCGCAACTCGGGCACGATGTTGGCCTGCCGGATCCGGACGGGCAGCCCGGCGTCGGTCCGGGCCGCTTCCGACCGGGCGGCGCTGGCGCCGTCCGGCCGGGTGTTGGTTGCCGGCGTGCCGTCGCTGGCGGGCGCCGGGGCGGCCGGGCCGCCGGTCGTCGCGGCATCCACCTCGGGGCGCGCCACGGCGGCCATCGGCAGGCCGGTCGGGAAGGTCGGCCCGTCCAGGGCCGCCTGCTCCGACCAGCGCCGCGCGCGGTTCGACAGCGGGTCCTCGCCGACCGGCAGGGTCCGGCCGCGGGTCCGGGTGGGCAGTCCCCCACCGTCACCGCCGTCGGTGGCCACACCGTCACCGCCGGCGGCGACCGGGGCCACCTGCTCCGGCTCGGCGACGGCCGGCGGCTCGGCCAGCGCCACCGGCGCCGCCACGGGTGCGGGCGGCTGCTCGGCGGCCGGCAAGGCCGCGCCGGCGCCCGTGGCCAGCGTGCCGGTCGTGGCCGGGGCGCCGACCGGGAAGCCGCCGGAGGTGCTCGGGTCCTCGCCGTCGGCGGTGACCAGGTCGGCCGGGATCAGCACGACTGCGGTGGTGCCGCCGTACGCGGACTCCTTGAGCTGCACCCGGATGCCGTGCCGCTCGGTCAGCCGGCTCACCACGTAGAGGCCCAGCCGCGAGGCGTTGGCCAGGTTGAGGTCGGACTGGTCCACGATCCGGTGGTTCGCGGCGGCCAGGTCGTCCTCGCTCATGCCCAGGCCGCGGTCCTCGATCTCGATGGCGAAGCCGTTGGCCACCATCTGCCCGCGCACCTCGACGGTGGTGTGCGGCGGCGAGAACGACAGGCCGTTCTCGATCAGCTCGGCGAGCAGGTGGATGACGTCACCCACCGCCCGGCCGGTCAGCGACACCGGCCCCAGCGGCAGCACGTTGACCCGGGTGTAGTCCTCGACCTCGGCGACCGCGCCGCGGACCACGTCCACCATCGGCACGTTGCGCCGCCACGCGCGGCCGGGCGTGGAGCCGGAGAGCACGATCAGGTTTTCCGCGTTGCGCCGCATCCGGGTGGCCAGGTGGTCGACCCGGAACAGGTCCTCCAGCTCCTCCGCGTCCTGCTCCCGCCGCTCCATCGCGTCGAGCAGGGTGAGCTGGCGGTGCACCAGCGCCTGGGTGCGCCGGGCCAGGCTGAGGAACACCTCGCGGACGTTGCGGCGCAGCTCGGCCTGCTCGACCGCGGTCCGGATCGCCGTCTCCTGCACCGCGTTGAAGGCCTTGCCCACCTGGCCGATCTCGTCGTCGCCGAACTCCAGCGGCGGCGCCTCCTTGGCCACGTCGACCTCCTCGCCGTGGCCCAGCCGCTCGACCACGCCGGGCAGCCGCTCGTTGGCCAGCCGGAAGGCCGCCTCGCGCAGCCGCTCCAGCTGGCGGACCAGGGCCCGGGCCGTGGTGATCGACACGATGATCGACGCGATGACGGCGAGCAGGCCGAGGCCGGCGGCGAGCACCAGCCGGACGATGACGCCGATCGCGATCGGGGTGGCCCGCTCGACGATGTCGTCGCCACCGGCCAGCACCACATCGGCGATCTCGGTCAGCGCGGGACCGGTGGTGCCGTTCCAGTCGGCCGCGTTGACCGCCGGCCGGCTGCCCGACTCGCTCTGCATGACCCGGTTCTCCAGGTCGGCCAACCGCCGGAAGGTCTCGCCGGTCGACATCTGGTCGTAGCGCCGCTGGTCGGCGGCGGGCAGCCGGACGATCGCCTGGGCGGCGGTGAACTGCCGGGCGCCGACGATCCGGGTGAACTCCGCCCGCTCCGTGGGGGTGATCCGCCCGGCGGCCAGCACCCCGGCGAGCAGGGCGTCCTCCTGGGACAGCAGCTCGCGGGCCCGGTTCAGGCCGATCAGCGCGGCGGTGTCCTCGGCGGCCTGCTCGTCGTCGAGGTTGCCGAGCGCGTCGTAGACGCGGTAGATCGACTCGATCAGCTCGGTGAACGCACCGCCGGCCTCGGCCCGGTCGATGCTCTTGTCGTCGACCGCGGTGCGGGTGCCCGGCAGCGCCTCGAGCTCGCCGACCAGCTCGTCCAGGCGCTGGTCGAGCGTGTCGCTGCCCAGCGCGGCGACCTGCCAGCTGTCGATGGACTCGGTGAAGTCCGCGGCCAGCTGGTCGGTGCGCTGCCGCACCTCGGCCAGGGCCGCCCGCTGCCCGTCGTCCGGACGGCCGAGGAAGGTCAGCGACGTCCGGCGTTCCAACTGCAGCTGCAGCAGCAGCGGCTCGGTGGGGTTGAAGACCTTGCTGTCCAACGCCTGCACGCCGAGCAGGTTCACGCCGTCCCGGATGGTCACCCAGGCGGTGAAGCTCCAGAGCGCGACCAGCGAGGCGAGCAGGGCGACAACCTTGGTACGCAGATTCGAACTGCGGGAACCCATTACACCGTCCCTGGCGTGGCCTGTGTGATCCGTCAGTCAGTCGCGCACGTACGCGCACGCGTCGACCCCGGCGCACGCTAGCAGCGTCCGCTTCGTCACTCAAGCGCTCCTGATCATGGATTTGTCCGACGACCCCTCGCGCGGCGCCGCCACACCCGCCCCGAGCAGGTCCGATCTGGTCAGCGCGAGCTGCCGAGCCGCGAGCACGGCCGCCCGGACGATCAGCACCGGAGCGTAGAGGTCCTTGTCGTGCCACAGTGGCGGGTCGAACCGGGGACCGTCCACGGTGACCAGGTGGTGCAGGCCCCGGCGCGCCGCCTCGGGCACGCCCGGCCGCACCGGCCGGTCGACGCCCAGCAGCACCTGCAGCGCGTACGCGGTCTCCTCCACGGTGCCGCTCCAGCGCCCCCACGACCCGTCCGGCCGCTGGCTGGCCACCACCCAGTCGACGGCCCGGTCCACCGCCGCCCCGCCCACCTCGGCCGGCGCGTAGCCGTCCAGCGCCAGCACCGCGCAGGAGGTGGCGTAGTACGGCGAGGCGTGCCAGCGGTCGGACCACCGCCCGTCGGGCTGCTGCTGCTCGCGCAGCCAGCCGGCGAGCGCGGCGACCCGGTCGCCGTACCGGGCGGCGCCGGCCGCGGAGTGCCGGGCGTGCCAGCCCAGCGCCTCCAGCACGTGGGCGTTGGTGGTGATCGACCGCCCGTCCTCGCCGCGCCAGGTGCAGAAGTGGCTGCCCACGTCGTAGTGGAGCAGGCTGGCCGGGTCCACCGGGTGGCCGAGCCGGGCCAGCGCGTAGAGGGCGGCCGAGGTGGTGTCGGCGTCGGCCGGCAGGCCCGGCCCGGTCGGGGCGCCCTGCGGGCCGAGCGCGCCGGCCAGTTCCGCGACCAGCTTCGGCGCCGGCCGCACCGGCACGCCGGCCCGGGCCAGGCTGCCGAGCGTCCAGGCCCGCTCGAAGACCGTGATGGGGGTGCAACAGGGCACCGGGCCGTCGTGCTGGCGCACCGCCTCCGCCAGGTAGGCCGTCACGGCCGGCTCCACCGCGTCCGGGGCGTCGCCGACCCAGGCGGCGGTGGCCGCCGGCGAGGCCCCCACCGCGCCGGCGACCGGCGCGACGTCGGGCCGTCCCCGGGCCGCCGGGCCGAGCACCTCGAAGGCGTGCTGGAGCTTCTGCGGCACCGGCCGGCCGCTGGCCAGCAGCGCACCGAGCCCGTCCAGCCGCCGCCGGTCCACCCGGGGCAGACGCCGGCCGGCCCAGCCGTCCGGGCCGGTGCCGGGGCGGTCGTCGAACCACTCGAGGTGGGCGTCGATCCGCTCGGCCAGCGCCGGCACGATCAGGTCGGCGGCCGGGGTGTCCGGCAGTGGCAGCCGCTCGGCGAGCCACCCGTCGAGCGCGGCCAGGCCGCGGCCGGCCGCGGCCGCGAGGTCGGCCGGGGACGGTTGGCCGTCCCCGCCGCCGGCGCGCAGCGTGGCGAGCAGGGCCTCCACCGCGCTGGCGGTCGGCACCAAGGCGTACCCGCCGGCCGCGCCCCACCCGCCGTCGCGGCGCTGGCTGCCCAGCAGGTACGTCAGCCGCCGGCGGTGGCCGGTGAGCCAGGGCGCGTGGGCCACCAGCCGCCCGGTCTCGTACACCGACGCCGTCACCCGGCCGGCCGGTTCGAGGGCCATCGCGGCGAGCAGTTCCCGGGCCGCCGCGATGATCTCCGACTGCGCCGCCGGGTCGAGCCGCGCGCTGGTCACAGCGCACCCCAGAAGTCCGTGGACCGGTAGAAACCGCTGCTGAAGCCGATCTGCCGGGCCAGGTAGTCCGCCTGCACCGGGCAGCTGTCCCGCAGCGGGGCCAGCAGCTCGCGGGCGCGCCCGACCAGCTCGTCGATCCGCCGCCGCACCTCGGCGGGATCGTCCACCAGCAGCAGCGCGTTGAGGTCGCCCCAGCGCAGGTCCCGCTCGTAGGTGCCGAGGTCGTTGACCAGGCGCAGGGTCCGCTGCACCTCGGCGCTGGCGACCACCAGCTCGTCCAGCTGGGCGAGCGTGGCCGGGTCGTCGGAGTGGATCCAGTGCACGACGTTGACCACCGTGCAGGCCAGGTTGTCGGCGTTGTCCAGGTACTCGTCGAGGGTGGGCAGGCCGCCGCCGGCGTTCTGCTTCCAGTCCCACTCCCGCGCCATCGCGTCGAGCACCTTTTGCAGCTCGGCGCGCCACACCGGGGCGTGGGTCCGGTACGCCGGCACGGCGGCCAGTTCGTCGCGGAGTTCGGCGAGGAACCGGCCGAGGGGATCGTCGGCGGCCGGGGCGGCGCCGTCGGCCACCGCGAGGCAGTTGGCCGTCAACCGGTCGATCTCGTCCCGGCTCTTGGCGACGTAGTCGACCTGCCAGTCGACCGCGAAGCCCCAGAGCACCGCCCGGTTGGTGATCCGCAGCTGGTCGAGGTCGCACCACGGGGCGCCGAACGCGATGGCCATCGCGACGTTGCCGAACAGCGCCGGGTCGAACGGCCGGGGCGGAAAGAGCTCCGGGTACGCGGCGGCGCGTTCGGCCAGGTCACGTTGGCCCTTGGCGGCGAGGGCGCAGATCCGCCCCTGTCCGGCGGCCAGCGCGATCTGGTCGCCGCCGGCGACCGGCGGCGACGCGGGCAGCGGGCTCATGCCGCGGCGCTCCGGGCCGGCCGCAGGGTCAGCTCGACCCGGTCGAGCGGTCGCAGCGCCGCCGCCACCTTGATGCCGGGCACCTCCGGTCGCTGGAGGCGGAACCGGTAGCGGCTCAGCAGGGTGGCCACGATCAGTGTCGCCTCGAGGTAGAACAGATGCATACCCAGGCACTGGTGCGGGCCACCGCCGAACGGGAAGTGCGCGTAGCGGTGCCGGCTGCGGGCCCGTTCCGGGGCGAACCGGTCGGGATCGAAGACCTCCGGGCGGTCCCAGAACATCGACATCCGGTGGGTGATCAGCGGGCTGACCACGAGGGTGGCGCCGGCCTCGATCCGCACCCCGCCGATCACGTCGGCCTCGACCGCGCGGCGCGGGAAGAGCCAGCCGATCGGGTAGAGCCGGAGCAGTTCGTCGAGCACCTGCCTGGTGTAGCGCAGCTCGCGCAGGTGTTCCCGGCGCACCGGTGCGTCGCCGACCACCCGGTCGATCTCCTCGTAGAGCCGCGCGGCGACCTGCGGGTCCCGCTCGATGTGCGGCCAGAGCCAGGTGAGCACACTGATCGTGGTCTCGGTGGTGGTGGCCACCATGGCCACCGTGTCGTTGCGGACCTGACGCTCGTCGAGGCGGCTGCCGTCCTCGGTGCGGCCCCGCCAGAGGGTGGAGATGATGTCGTCCCCGTCGGACTCCGCGGTCTCCCGGGAGGTCCGGACGATCGGCAGCAGCAGGTCGTCGATGAGCCGGACGGCCCGACGGAAGGCGCGGTCACCGGGCATCGGCACGGTCAGCGGGGCCCAGGGCACCATGATGCGGGGCATCACCGACCAGGCGATCGCGTCCTGCGCCTCCATGATCTTCATGGCGTCCGGCACCGAGATCTTGTCGGCGAAGAAGACCCGCATGATCGCCGAGCAGACGATCCGGGCCTGCTCGGTGCCCATGTCGACCGGGCGGCCGGCCCGGGCCGAGGCGTCCAGCTCGTCGACCGCGTCCTCGATCGCCTCGGCCAGCCGGTCGACCAGCCCGTCGATCCGGCGCGCGGTGAACAGCGGCTGGAGGATGTGCCGGCTGTTCGACCAGTACTCGCCGTCGCTGAGGATGCCCTCGCCGAACAACCGCTTCAGCGGTCGCCACTGGAGCCCGTCACCGGCCCGGACGTAGTTCGTGGATTTTTCCCGGAGCACCTGTTGCAGGTGCTCCGGCCGGGTGACCAGGTAGGGACGGAACGAACCGAGGTTGAGCTTGACCACCTCGCCTCGGGACCGTTCCCCGAATTCGACCAATGCCCGCGCCGGATCACGGAGCAGGCTCGGCACCACCTGGCGCAGTGGGACCGCGTCCGCCCGTCGGGTGTGGACGTGCGCGGTGTGTGACACTCCCACGTGCTCTGTGCCCCCTTCGGCAACTGTGCGTCATGGCGTGACTGTGATGAGTCAACGCTCAGCCGAGCATGCCATTGCCGAATCAACTTTCTCTAGTCGCACCAAGAGAAATTTTCGCGGTCGGCAATCCCTTGCTCCACAAGGGAAGGGTGCGGGAACCCTCAGGGCCGCAGATCCCGCAGGTAGCGGTACTCGGCCCCGATCGGGCGGTAGCCGTACCGCCGGTTCAGCGCCAGCATCGCCTCGTTGCCGGCGTCGTTGACCGTGACGGCCTGCCGGTAGCCGGCGGCCCGGGCCGCGCGCAGCGACGCGTCCTTCACCAGCCGGGCCAGCCCCCGGCCGCGCCAGTCGCGGCGGGTTCCGGTCATCCCCGACTGGTAGCGGTCCCGGCCGTCGGTCAGCGCCACGCTGAAGGCGACCACCACCTCGTCCAGGACGGCCACCGTGGTCAGTGCCCGGTCCAGGTCCGGCCGCTCCCAGTACGCCGCCCGCCAGTCGGCGTAGCCGACCTCCGCCATCCCGACGTCACCGGGCTCGTCCCGGGCGGCGTCCAGGTCGGCCTCGTAGAGCGGGCGCGGGTCGTCCAGGTCGGCCGCCGCGGCCAGCCGCACCGGCACCGCCACCGGCGGGGACTCGGGCAGCGCCGCGGCGGCCAGGTCCAGGCCCAGCAGCACCGAGCGGCGGCCGGGGCGGTAGCCGCGCCGGTCGGCGAAGGAGACCGCCGCCGCCTCGTCGGCCACCCGGGCGTACGCCCGCCGCACGCCGAGCCCGACGAGCCGCGCCTCGGCGGCGGCGAGCAGCGTGGAGCCCACGCCGCGGCCCCGCCACCGGGGGTGCACGGACAGGTTGACGAAGCCCCACCCGGGCTCGCCGCTCTCGTGCAGCAGCCCGGTCCGGGCGACCCCGACCAGTTCGTCGCCGGCCTCGGCGACCAGCAGCCCGAAGCGTTCCGCCGCCGGAGCGCCGGTCAGCTGCCAGCGGACCAGTTCCGGGGTGGCGATGTACGGCTGGGTGGCCCGCAGCAGCTCGGCGACGGCCTCGGCGTCGCTCGGGCCGCCGGGGCGGACGGTGGCGGTCATGGCCCGGCAACCTACCGCAGCGGGTCGGCCCGCACGGATCGGACGGGATCGGCCGGGGACGAATCCGCGCGGGTCCGGGCACCCTGTGCCAGGCTCAGGGGCATGGACGACAAGACCATCCTGAACCGGATCTCCGAGCTGGTCGACGAGGAGCACCGGCTGCGCGCGGACGCGCAGGCCAACGAGACGGGCACCGACGACGAGGCCCGCGAGCGGCTGCGCGAGTTGGAGGAATCCCTCGACCAGTGCTGGGACCTGCTGCGCCGCCGGCGGGCGGCCCGGCAGACCCACGGCGACCCGGACGCCCAGGGCGTACGCCCCAAGCCGGAGGTCGAGCGCTACCTCCAGTGAGATCCGGCGGCGCGTGCCGGGCGGCCCTCGGGTCGCCCGGCACGCGCGCGTCTCAGCGGATGCCCGCCTCGCGCAGCAGTTCCCCGGTCAGCGCGGTCGGGTCGGCCGGCAGGCCGCGCGCCGCGAACCAGCTGCTGACCACCCGGACGTCCCGGGCCAGGAACTCCGGGCCCTGCGGGTTGGCCACCACGTCGACCACCTGGGGCAGGTCGATCAGCACCAGCCGCCCCCGGTGTACCAGCAGGTTGTACGGCGACAGGTCGCCGTGCGCGTAGCCGGCTCGGGCGAGGACGACCAGGGCGTCGACGAGTTGCGTCCACAGGTCGCGCAGCTGGGCGGGATCGGGCCGCAGCTGGGCCAGCCGGGGCGCGGCCCGCCCCTCCTCGGGCTCGCCCACGAACTCCAGCATCAGCTCGGTGCCCCGCAGCTGGACGGGGTACGGCACGGCGATCCGGCCGTGCGCGGCGCCGATCTCCCAGAGCCGGGAGAGCGCGGCGAACTCGGCCGCCGCCCACTGCCCGGCGATCATCTGCCGGCCGAAGGCCGTCCGGCCGGCCATCGCCCGCATCTCCCGGGACCGGCGCACCCGGCGCCCCTCCAGGTAGCCGGCGTCGCGGTGGAACAGCCGGTGTTCGGGGTCCCGGTACCGCTTGACGGCCAGCAGGCAGGACCGGTCGGTGTCGGGCACCGCCCGGCGGACCAGGTGGACGTCCGCCTCCTTGCCGGTCTTGAGCACACCGAGTTCGGTGTCCCTGGCGGCCAGTTCGGTGACCAGCCAGTCCGGGTGGGGTTGCGGGCCGTGCACGGCGTCGTCCCAGGAGGACCAACGCTCTCCGGTGTCCGGGTCCGGCCCGGCGTCCGGGTCGGCGAGGGCGGCGGGCTCGGCTGCCCGGCCGCGCTTCAGGAAGAACGGTTCGTCGTCGTCGAAGCGGCGCTTGCCGCGGGTACGGCGCTCGGGCGCCGGAAGGTCGTGATCGCGCACTGCGGTGGTGATCCCTTGCTCGAGGCTGATGGAGGCAGGTGGAAGTGACCTGCGAAGACGGCCATGACCGACCCCCTCTCCTCGACCGGGCGCACGCCCGGGATCGCACCATGCGCCGACCATGCTCGCGACCCGGTCGCGGCCGGTCAACCGAATTACCCGCCCGGGCGCGCGGCGTGGTCGCCGCCGGGTCGGCCGCCACACGCCGTCCCGGGCCCGCGGCTGCGCTCAGCCGGCGAGCACGGTGGCGACGGCGGCGATCAGGCCGTCCGCCGTCCGGGTCGGCGCGAACCGCGGGTCCGCCCAGGTACGCCCCCGGTGCAGCCAGACGCTGGGCAGGCCGACGGCGGCGGCGCCACCGATGTCCGCCTCCGGGCTGTCGCCGACCACCCAGGCCCCGCGCAACGGCATCCGGACCCGCTGGGCGGCCAGCGCGAAGATCCTCGGGTTGGGTTTGCTGACCCCGGCCTCCTCGGAGATCACCCAGTCGGCCACGAACCGGTCCAGTCCGGTCCGCCGGATCATCGCCTCCTGCTGGCGTACCGTGCCGTTGCTGACCACCACCGGCACCCACCCGGCGTCGTCGACGATCCGCAGCGCGCAGGCGACCAGCGGGTCCAGCCGGACGTTGGCCACCACCCCGTCGTACAGCTCCTCCACCAGGTCGATGGAGGGGATGCGCAGGGCGTACCGGTCCCGGATGGCGTCGGCCACGTCCCACTTGTCGGTGAGCCCGTCGGCGTCGATGGAGACCAGCCAGTCGATGTCGGCCGGCGGCGCGCCGATGCCGTCCAGGAACCGTTCACCCCAGGCGCGGAACGGGCCGGTCCGGTCGAGCAGGGTGTTGTCCAGGTCCAGCAGGAGCAGCGGCACTCGGGCACCCTACGGGACGCCGGTGCCCCGCCGACAGGGCCCGGCGGTCTCCCTCCCGGGACGAGCGGCGGGGCCCTCCGGGGCGACCAGGGGCGCCGGCTCGCGCGCCGGGTCAGGCGGTGAGCACCGCCCGGGCGGGTCCCTGGTCGGCAAGACGGTCCGCCAGCATGGAGTGGGCCGCCCGGGTGGCCGCCAGGGTGGCCGGGTCGAGCGTCGCCACCAGCACGTCCTCGCCGGTGTCCGCGCCCCGCGCCAGCGGGCGGCCCTCCGGGTCGTAGACCGCCGCGCCGCCGTTGAACCGCCACGGCGGTTCGCCGCCGACCGCGTTGGCGAAGACCACGAACATCGTGTTGTCCAGCGCCCGGGCGGGGTAGTAGAGGTCACGGCGGTGCTCGGAGCCCGCCAGGTAGCCGCTCGGGCAGAGGTAGCCGTGCGCCCCGTCGGCCGCGGCGGCCCGGCCGTGTTCGGGGAAGCAGCCGTCGTAGCAGATGCCGAGGCCGAGCCGCCACCCGTCGACCAGCAGGGTGGCGCCCCGCCGGCCGGGGGTGAACAGGTCCCGCTCGTCGCCCCAGAGCTGCTGCTTGTCGTAGCCGACCCGGATGCCGCCGGCCCGGTCGACCACGAGCGAGGAGATGGTCCGCCGGCCGTCCGGGTGCCGGACCGCCGCGCCGACCACCACCACCGTGCGGCCGTCGCGGGCGGCGGCCCGCAGCGGGTCCAGCCGCGGGTCGTCGACGCCCGCCGCCGGGTCGGCCGCGACGTCGGTGCCGGCCGGATCGGCCGCCAGCGTCGGCGGGTGGTACGCGGGCAGGAAGAGCTCCGGCAGCACCGCCACCCGGGCGCCCCGGGCGGCGGCCTGCCGGACCAGCCGGGCGGCCGTCGCCGCGTTGCCGGCCACGTCGCCGGGGACCGGTTCGGCCTGCACGGCCGCCACGGTCAGCGGTACGGCGGGTACGGCGGCGGGGGCGGGGGGTGGTGTCACGGCGCGATCCTATCGGGAGCGCGGCGGCGGAGTGATCAACCGACGGCCGAACCCAAGCCGTACGTACGGTTTGCATGACGCGGGGTGACCTGTCACGATCGACTCGTGCCCAGAGTAAGCCAGGACCAGCTCGACGCGCGCCGGCAGGAGATCCTCGCCGCGGCGCGGGCGTGTTTCGCCCGGCACGGCTACGAGGGCGCCACCGTACGCCGGCTCGAGGAGGCCACCGGGCTCTCCCGGGGCGCGATCTTCCACCACTTCCGGGACAAGGACTCGCTCTTCCTCGCGGTGGCCGAGGACGACGCCGCGGTGATGGTGGAGACGGTGGCCCGCAACGGTCTGGTCCAGGTGATGCGGGACCTGCTGGCCCGGGCGGTCTCCCCGGACACCACCGGGTGGCTCGGCAGCCAGCTGGAGGTGTCCCGGCGGCTGCGCACCGACCCGGCGTTCGCCAAGCGGTGGGCCGAGCGGTCGGCGGCCATCGCCGAGGCGACCCGGGAGCGGCTGGCCCGCCAGCGGGAGGCCGGCGTCCTGCGCGAGGACGTCCCGATCGACGTGCTGGCGCAGTTCCTGGAACTCGCCTACGACGGTCTGGTGCTGCACCTGGCCATGGGCCGGCCGGCCGGTGACCTCGGCCGGGTGCTGGACCTCGTGGAGGAGGCGGTCCGCCGGCGCTGACCGCCGGCACCGCGGGCCGCCAGGCCCCCCGACGCCCACCCCCGCCCCGCTCCCCCGCCGGGGCGGCCGGAAGGTGCCGCGCCGCCCGGCGCGGGGCGGTACGGCGTGGCGGTCCTGCTCCACAATGAGGCCGCCGATCCCTCCGGCGAGAAGGAGCAGCCGATGTCCGTCCTTGCCGCACCGGGCGACACCTGGGGTATCCCCGGCCCCGCCTTCCTGCGCTTCTACCTCGCCGCGGCCGTCCTGGTCGTGGTCCTGGCCGCGGTGCACCGGGCCCGGGTGCTCGCCGGCTCCCGCGCTCCCGGGTACGACCTGCTCAGCCCGGAGCAGGCCGCCTACCTCAACGGCGGAGCGCCGCTGGCCGTGCACGCCACGCTCGGGGCGCTGCGGGGCACCGGTTCCCTCGGCGTCGGGCCGGACCGCCGCCTCGTCACGACCGGCCCGATGCCCGCCGGCGCCACCCCGCTGGCCCAGGCGGTCCACAACGCGGCCGCCCGCCGGGCCCGGGTCTCGGAGGTGCGTACGGACCAGTGGGTGGCGGCGGCGCTCAACCAGCTCGCCGCCGACCTCGAACAGCGCGGGCTGGCCCTGTCGCCGGCCCGCCGCGAGTCGGCCCGGCGCGGCGCGATGGCCCTGGTGCTCCTGCTGGCCCTCGGCGTGTTCCGGCTCTTCCAGGGGCTCTCCAACGACCGGCCGGTCGGCTGGCTCGCGCTCAGCCTGGTGGGCATCCTGGTGGCCGTCCTGATCCTGGCCCGCGTGCCGTACCGGACCCGGGCCGGTCGGGCCGCGCTGCGCAACCTGCGCCAGCGCCACGTCCACCTCGCGCCGGCCTCCGCCCCCGCGTACGCGACCTACGGCGCGGCCGGCGCCGCGATGGGCGTGGCGCTGTTCGGCACCGCCTCGCTCTGGGCGATGGACCCGGGCTTCGCCGAGCAGGCCGAGATCCAGCGGCAGGCCCTGGGCAGCAACGGCGGCACCGGCGGCTGCGGCAGCGGCGGCGGCTCCTGCGGCGGCGGCAGCTCCTGCGGGGGCGGCGGCGGTTGCGGGGGCGGCGGGGGGTGCGGCGGATGACCGGTCCCACCGGGGTGGGCATCGGCTGGCGGCCGGAGATCGCCGGCTTCGTGGCCGAGCTGCCCGGGCTGCGCTTCGTCGAGGTGGTGGCGGAGTCCGTGCCGGCGGCGGGCCCGCTGCCGGCCGGCCTGGCCGCGCTGCGCGACCGGGGCGTCACGGTCGTGCCGCACGGCGTGCGGCTCAGCCTCGGCGGCGCGGAGCCGGTCGACCCGGCCCGGGTCGGCCAGCTGGCCGCGGTGGCGCAACTGGTGGACGCCCCGCTGGTCAGCGAGCACATCGCGTTCGTCCGGGCCGGCGGGCTGGAGGCCGGTCACCTGCTGCCGCTGCCGCGTACCCGGGAGGCGGTCGACGCGGTCTGCGCCAACGTGGACCGTGCCCAGGCGCAGCTGCCGGTGCCGCTCGCGCTGGAGCCGATCGCGGCGCTGTTCGACTGGCCGGACGACGAGCTGGACGAGGCCGCGTTCCTGACCGAGATCCTGGACCGCACGGGGGCGCTGCTGCTGCTCGACGTCGCCAACGTGTACGCCAACGCGCGCAACCGCGGCACCGACCCGGTGGCGCTGCTGGACCGGCTGCCGCTGGAGCGGGTCGCCTACGCGCACGTGGCCGGCGGCGCCGAGCACGGCGGCTTCTACCACGACACGCACACCGACCCGGTGCCCGCCGGCGTGCTCGACCTGCTCGGCAGGCTGTGCGCGCGGCGCCGGCCGCCGGCGCTGCTGCTGGAACGGGACGGGCACTACCCGCCCGCGGCCACGCTCCGCGCCGAACTGGACGCCCTCGCCGCCGCGTCCGGCTTCCCGGTGGTCACGTGACCACCGGCCCGGCCGCGCGACCGGCAGCCGATCCTCGCCGGCGGACGGCGGCAGATCCGGCCCCGCGGACGGCGGCCGACCCGGCCCCGCGACCGGCAGCCGATCCGGCCCCGCGGACGGCGGCAGATCCGCCCCCGCGACCCTCAGCCGACCCGGCTGCGCGACCGGAGGCCGAACCAGCCGGGCGGCCGGCGGGCGACCTGGCCGCCCGGCAGGCGGAACTGGTCGCGGCGCTGGTGGCCGGCGCCCCGGCGCCGCCCGGTTTCGCCCCGGCGCCGCTGGCCGCCGCGCGGGCGGCGCTGCTGCGCAAGCGAGCCGGCGACGTCGCCCGGCACTGGCCGCTGCTCGCCGCCGGCTTCGGCGCGGACTGGCCGGCCACCTTCGCCGGCTGGGCGGCCGGCCGCCCCACCGCGGGCTCGCTGCGCGACGGCTGGGACCTGGCCCGCGCGCTGCGCGACCGCGGCGTGCTGCCCCCGCTCGGCGCGGAGGAGCTGGCGGTGCGCGAGGCGACCGACCGCTACGACGGCGGCCGGGCCCCGCGGCCCCGGCGGCTGCCCGGGCTCGGGCGCGCCGGCGGCGCCGTCGCGGTGCAGCTCGCCGGTCGGGTACGCCTGCTGCGGCCCGCCCGGCGCTGACCACCGGCGCCGGCGCCCGCCCGGATCCGGGCAGCCGCCCGGCGCCGAGCCCGTGACTGGCGGATCCGGCCGGATGCGGGAGGATCGACGCATGGATCTCGGACTGACGGATCGGGTGTACGTGCTCACCGGCGCCTCCCGCGGCCTGGGTTACGCCACGGCCGAGTGCCTGGTCGCCGACGGCGCCCGGGTGGTGCTCTCCGGCCGGGAGGCGGACGCGGTCACCGCGGCCGCCGAGCAACTCGGCGGGCCCGGGCGGGCGGTCGGGCTGCCCGCCGACCTGACCGACCCGGACACTCCGGAGCGCCTGGTGGCGGCAGCCCGGGAGCACTTCGGCCGGCTCGACGGGGCGCTGGTCTCGGTGGGTGGACCGCCGCGGGGCAGCGCCGCCTCAATCAGCGACGAGCAGTGGCGGCGCTCCTTCGAGACGGTCTTCCTCGGCACGATCCGGATGGTGCGGACGATGGCCGCCACGCTCTCCCCGGGCGGCGCGATCGGCCTGGTGCTCTCCACCTCGGCCCGCGGCCCGGTGCCGGGGCTGGGCATCTCCAACGGCCTGCGTCCCGGCCTGGTCGGGGCGGCGAAGGACGTCGCCGACGAGTACGGCCCCCGCGGCGTCCGGGTGGTCGGCCTGCTGCCGGGACGGATCATGACCGACCGCAACCGGGAACTGTTCGCCGCGACCGGCGACGCCGACCGGGCGCGGGCGGAGGCCGAGGCGGCCATCCCGCTGCGCCGCATCGGCGAGCCGGCGGAGTTCGGCCGGGTCGCCGCGTTCGTGCTCTCCCCCGCGGCGAGCTACCTGACCGGGGTCACCGTCCCGGTCGACGGTGGCGCGCTGCGCGGCCTGTGACCGCCGGCCGCGCCCGGCGCCCCGGCAGCCCGGGCCGATCCGGGCCCGGGCGCTTTGCACCGCCGTCACCCGGGACCGACGGCGGGGCGCGGTCGGAGCCGGCGCGGAGCCGGGCGGGCGGGCCCTGGCCCCGGCCCACCCGGGAGGAGTTGGCCGCCGCGGCGGACCGGACCCTTGCGGACGTCATCGCGCCCGGGCTCGACGTGCTCTTCGTCGGGATCAATCCGGGGCTCTGGTCGGCGGCCACCGGCTGGCACTTCGCCCGGCCCGGCAACCGGTTCTGGCCGGCGCTGCACCGCGGCGGTTTCACCCCGCGCCAGCTGCACCCGAGCGAGCAGGACGAGCTGCCCGGCTACGGGCTCGGCATCACCAACATGGTCGACCGGGCCAGCGCCCGGGCCGACGAGTTGACCGCCGCCGAGCTCGTGGCGGGTGCGGAGGTCCTCACCGGCAAGGTCGAGCGGTACCAGCCCCGGTGGGTGGCCGTCCTCGGGGTGACCGCGTACCGGATCGGGTTCGCCCGGCCGAAGGCCGGCTTCGGCCCGCAGCCGGAGCCGCTGGCCGGTGCCCGGCTCTGGGTGCTGCCGAACCCCAGCGGGTTGAACGCCCACTTCACCCCGGTGACGCTGGGCGCCGCCTTCGCCGAGCTGCGGGCCGTGGCGACCGGCTGACCGTCAGTTCGCCGCGGCGGGGGGCAGCGCCTCGTCGGGCACGTACGAGCGCATCGGCAGCGCCACCGGCTCGGGACCGGTCGCGTTCGCGTACGGGGTGGGCGAGTCGGCCACCGCGAACTGGGTGCGGTAGAGCTCGGCGTACAGGCCGCCCACGGCGACCAGCTCGTCGTGCCGGCCCCGCTCCACGATCCGCCCGTCGTCGAGGACCAGGATCTGGTCGGCGTCCCGGACGGTGGAGAGCCGGTGCGCGATGACCAGCGCCGTCCGCCCGGTCAGCGCCACCGACAGCGCCCGCTGCACCGCCGCCTCGCTCTCCGAGTCCAGGTGCGCGGTCGCCTCGTCCAGGATCACGATCGAGGGGGCCTTGAGCAGCAGCCGGGCGATCGCGATGCGCTGCTTCTCGCCGCCGGAGAAGCGGTAGCCCCGCTCGCCGACGGTGGTCTCCAGGCCGTCGGGCAGGGAGCGCACCAGGTCGGCGACCTGGGCGCCGGCCAGCGCCGCCCAGAGCTCGTCGTCGGTGGCGCCCGGCTTGGCGTAGCGCAGGTTCTCGGCGATCGTCTCGTGGAACAGGTGGGAGTCCTGGGTGACCACGCCGATCTCGTCGCGCAGCGAGTCGAGGGTGGCGTCGCGGACGTCGACCCCGCCGACGAGCACCTGCCCGTCGGTGACGTCGTAGATCCGGGAGATCAGCATCGACAGCGTCGACTTGCCCGCGCCGGAAGGACCGACCAGGGCCACCATCTGCCCCGGCTCGACGGCGAACGAGACGCCCTTGAGTACCGGCTCGTTGACCGTCCGGTCCAGCGTGGCGACCTCCTCCAGCGAGGCCAGCGAGATGTCGGCGGCGCTCGGGTAGCGGAACCGCACGTCGCGGAACTCGACCCGGCCGTTGCCGCGGGGCACCGGCGCGGCGTCCGGCTTCTCCTGGATGGCCGGCTCGAGGTCGAGCACCTCGAAGACCCGGTCGAAGGAGACCAGCGCGCTCATCACGTCCACCCGGACGTTGGAGAGCGCGGTCAGCGGGCCGTAGAGGCGGGTGAGCAGCAGGGCGAGGGTCACCACCGTGCCGGCGCTCACCGAACCGGTGACCGCCAGCCAGCCGCCGAGGCCGTAGGTGAGCGCCTGGGCCAGCGAGGCGACCAGCAGCATCGCCACGAAGAACGTCCGCGAGTACATCGCCGACTGGATGCCGATGTCGCGCACCCGCTCGGCCCGGCCGGCGAACCGGCGGGCCTCCACCTCGGGCCGGCCGAAGAGCTTGACCAGCAGGGCGCCCGCGACGTTGAACCGCTCGGTCATCGTCGCGTTCATCTTGGCGTCGAGGTTGTACGACTCGCGGGTGATCTCGGCCAGCCGCCGGCCGACCCGGCGGGCCGGGATGATGAAGACCGGCAGCAGCACCAGCGACAGTACGGTGATCTGCCAGGAGAGGGTGAACATCACCGCGGCGGTGAGCACCAGCTGGATGACGTTGCTGACCACACCGGAGAGGGTCGAGGTGAACGCCCGCTGGGCGCCGAGCACGTCGTTGTTGAGCCGGCTGACCAGGGCGCCGGTCTGGGTGCGGGTGAAGAACTGCAGCGGCATCCGCTGGACGTGGTCGTAGACCCGGGTGCGCAGGTCGAGGATGATGCCCTCGCCGATCCGGGCCGAATACCACCGCTGGGCCAGGGAGAGCAGCGCGTCGACCACCGCGAGCGCGGCGATCACCAGCGCCAGCCGGACGACCAGCGAGCCGGCCTCCGGGCCGCCCCGGCTGATGCCGTCGATCACGTCACCGGCGAGCACCGGGGTGGCGACCCCGATGATCGCCGCCAGCACCACGGTGACCAGGAAGACGACGATGTCGCGGCGGTAGGGACGGGCGAAGTCCACGATGCGGCCGGCCACGCCGCGCTGGAGCCGGTGGGCGGAGATCTCGTCCCGGCTGCGCATCGACCGGAGCATGCTCCAGCCGCCCATGCCGCCACCGGACATCGGGTTGGACACACTCACCTCCGGGTCGTCGGGCTGACCACACCGTCAGGTCAATTCTCCCGACGACTCTGACAACCTCGGTCGTAACCCGGATCTTCCCGAACGGTCCTTACTATTCTCCCCGTCCGGCGAGATCGCGCAGCCGACGGGTCTGCGCCTCCCGTTCGGCCCGCTGCTGCTCGGCGGCGGACCGGGCGCCGGCGCCGGTCAGCAGCGCCTTGATCTCCACCACCGCGTCCCGGTTGTTGGCCAGCAGCCCGGCGGTGAGGTCACGGACCGCGCCGTCGAGTTCGGCGTTCGGCACGACCAGGGTGGCCAGGCCGATCCGGTCCGCCTCGGCGGCGTCCATCCGCCGGCCGGTGGCGCAGATCTCCAGCGCGCGGGAGTAGCCGACCAGGTCGACCAGGCGTTTGGTGCCGGCGAGGTCGGGCACCAGGCCGAGGGTCACCTCGGCCATCGAGAACTTCGCGTCCTCGGCGAGGACCCGCAGGTCACAGGCGAGCGCGAGCTGGAAGCCGGCGCCGATGGCGTGACCCTGCACGGCCGCCACGGAGATCACGTCCGGCCGGTGCAGCCAGGTGAAGGCGGCCTGGAACTCGGCGATGCGCTCGGCGCACTCCGGCTCGGACAGGGTGGCCAGCTCCGCGAACGAGCCCGGCCCGGACGCGCCGGCCACCGACAGGTCGAGGCCGGCGGAGAACGCCCGCCCCTCGCCGCGGACGACCACGACGCGCACGTCACCGGGCAGGTCGCGGGAGAAGTCGCTCAGCGCGCGCCACATCGCCGGGGTCTGCGCGTTGAGCACGTCGGGCCGGCACAACGTCACCGTCGCGACGGGCCCGTCGCAGTCCAGCCGTACCCCGGTCGCCTCGGCGGTCACCGGGCGGCCCGGGGCGCGGCGCTGGTGGACGACGCTGGTGGGCGGGTCACGCCTTCTTGCGGCGCCGGGCCCCGCCACGCTGCCGCAGCTGCACCCCGGACTCGGTGAGCACCCGGTGGATGAACCCGTAGGAACGGCCGGTCGAGGCCGCGAGCGCGCGGATGCTCTCCCCCGAGGTATACCGCTTTACCAGGTCCTTGGCGAGCGTCTGACGCTCGGCTCCGACGATCCGGCGACCCTTCTCAGTGCTGGTGGCTGTGCCCGTGGCTGCCATGCTGTGTCCTCACGTCCCAGACTGTGCGGTTCGGATACGGTCCCACCTATTAGACCGCCTCGAACGATCATGCGCCAGATATCAACTCTTCGCCAATCGACACGCTATGCGATGTCAGGTTCCCGATAGGGTGACGCCCCGGACGGCCGTCCGGCCACCCGGCACCGGCGGACCGGGCGGGCGCGGCGGCGGTGCCGGACCGGGGGCGGCGGGCCGGGCCGTACCCTGCCCGGGTGATCGATCTACTGGGCACCGCGGTCGGCGCGGCCGTGGTGTTCGCCGCCACCGACGTGGACGACATCGTCATCCTGACCCTGTTCTTCGTGGCTGCCCGCACCACCGGCCGGCCCCGCCCGTGGCAGATCGTCGCCGGGCAGTACCTGGGGATCGGCGCGCTCGCGGTGGCCAGCGCGGTGGTCGCGGCCGGGCTGCTGGTGGTGCCCGACCCGTGGACCGGGCTGCTCGGGCTGCTCCCGATCGCGCTCGGCGTGCGGGCCCTGCTCGACACCGACGACGACGAGGCCCCCGCGGTGGTCGGGTCCGCGCTCGGCGTGGCCGGGGTGACGATCGCCAACGGCGCCGACAACGTCGCTGTCTACGTGCCGGTGTTCCGCGCCCTCGGCCCCGCTGACAGCGCGGTCTTCCTGCTGGTCTTCGTGGTGCTGATCGCGCTATGGTGCGCGGCCGGCGCCTGGCTCGGCAACCATCCCCGGGTGACCCGCCTGGTCGAACGCGCCGGCCACTGGCTGGTCCCGACCATCTTCATCGCCATCGGCGTGGTCATCCTGACCACCTCCGGCGTCCTCACCCACCTGCTCACCCTGCCCCGCTGACCCGCCCACCCGGCCCGCCAACGCCGCACAGCGCGGGCGGGGGCGCCGGCGGCGCAATTGATCATGAAGCTGTCGCCGGAACGCCGGCACGGCCGACGACAGCTTCATGATCAAGGGGCGATGGGCAGGGGGTGGGCAGAACACCTAGCATCGTCGGCATGGCAACGCGGCTCGTTCAAATCAACATGAAGGCCCGGGACGACTCCGCGCTGGGCGGCTTCTGGGCGCAGGCGCTCGGCTGGGGAGTCTCCAGCGAGGGACCCGGCGTGACCAACCTCGAACCCGAGGGCTTCGTCTACCCCGACCCCGTCGCCGTCTGCCTCGACCTCATCGCCTCCCCCGAACCCAAGACGGTGAAGAACCGCGTGCACGTCGACCTCGCC
The DNA here is from genome assembly GCF_056780015.1 of Micromonospora sp. R311. Classification (NCBI taxonomy): domain Bacteria; kingdom Bacillati; phylum Actinomycetota; class Actinomycetes; order Micromonosporales; family Micromonosporaceae; genus Micromonospora; species Micromonospora sp. R311. The sequence goes on along the minus strand of NZ_JBSWCE010000006.1, from coordinate 212,459 downwards.
ACCACCTCGGCGACCCATCAGGCGGAGCTGGTCACGCGCCTGAAGGATCTCGGCGCAACACCCACCGACATAGGCCAGGGCGACGTCCCCTGGACGGTCATGGCCGACCCGGAGGGCAACGAGTTCTGCGTGCTGGACCCGCAACCGCTCTACCGGGACACCGGACCGATCGCCGCGGTAGTGGCCGACTGCGCGGATCCGCGAGCCATGGCCCGCTTCTGGAGCGAAGCCACGGACTGGACCCTGCACACGGTGACCGACCACAACGCGGTCCTGCGCTCCGCCAAGGGCGTCGGCCCATATCTGCGGTTCATCCGTACACCCGACGTGAAGACCGTGTGGAACCGCGTCCATCTCGACGTCCGCCCCTATCCGGGCGACGACCTGGTGGCTGAGGCGGCCAGGCTGCGGACTCTCGGCGCCACCCCCATCGACCTGGGCCAAAGCGTCCCGTGGACGGTCCTCGCCGACCCGGAAGGCAACGAGTTCTGCCTCCTCACCCCGGGCTGACCCAAACCCTCGTCCTCCGCGCACCACGGCCACCAGCCCGGGCGTCGCGACGCGCCCTAGGCGAGTTCGACGAGTTCGAGGAGGTCGTCGCTCCAGGCGTCCTCGTCGCCGTCGGGGAGCAGGATGGCCCGGTCGGGCTTGAGCGCCATGACCGCGCCGGGGTCGTGGGTGACCAGCACGATCGCGCCCGGGTAGCGGGCGATGGCGTCGAGCACCTGCTCCCGGCTGACCGGGTCGAGGTTGTTCGTCGGCTCGTCGAGCAGCAGCACGTTCGCCCCGGAACAGACCAACGTGGCCAGGGCCAGCCGGGTCTTCTCGCCGCCGGAGAGCACCCCGGCGGGCTTCTCCACGTCCTCGCCGGAGAAGAGGAACGCGCCGAGGATCTTGCGCAGGTCGGTGTCGGTCTGCTCGATGGCGGCGCTGCGCATGTGCTCCAGCACCGTCCGGTCCACGTCGAGCGTCTCGTGCTCCTGGGCGTAGTAGCCCAGCCGCAGGCCGTGCCCGGCGTGCACCTCGCCCGTGTCCGGCTCCAGCAGGCCGCCCAACATCCGCAGCAGGGTGGTCTTGCCGGCGCCGTTGAGCCCGAGGATGGCCACCCGGGAGCCCCGGTCCACCGCCACGTTGACGTCGGTGAAGATCTCCAGCGAGCCGTACGACTTGGACAGGCCGGTCGCGGTGAGCGGCGTCTTGCCGCACGGGGCCGGGCTCGGGAAGCGCACCTTCGCCACCTTGTCGGCGACGCGGACCTCCTCCAGCCCGGCGATCAGCTTCTCGGCCCGGCGGGCCATGTTCTGCGCGGCGACGGTCTTGGTGGCCTTGGCCCGCATCTTGTCGGCCTGCGCCATCAGCGCGCCGGCCTTCTTCTCGGCGTTGGCCCGCTCCCGGCGGCGGCGCCGCTCGTCCGTCTCGCGGGCCTCCAGGTACGCCTTCCAGCCCAGGTTGTAGACGTCGACCACCGAGCGGGTGGCGTCGAGGAACCAGACCTTGTTCACCACCGACTCCAGCAGCGAGCCGTCGTGGGAGATCACGATCAGGCCGCCCTTGTGGTTGGCGAGGAAGCCGCGCAGCCAGGTGATCGAGTCGGCGTCGAGGTGGTTGGTCGGCTCGTCGAGCAGCAGGATGCCGCCGCCGTTCTCCCCCGCGTCGCGGAACAGGATCCGGGCCAGCTCGATGCGGCGGCGCTGGCCGCCGGAGAGGGTGCCGATGGTCTGGGCGAGCGCCCGGTCCGGCAGCCCGAGGTTGGCGCAGATGCGGGCGGCCTCGGCCTCGGCGGCGTACCCGCCCAGGGAGGCGAACTGGTCCTCCAGCGCGCCGTAGCGGCGGACCAGCTTGTCGTCGGCGCCGTCGGCCAGCTTGGCCTCGATCTCCTTCATCTGGGCCATGAGCACGTCCAGGCCGCGGGCGGAGAGCACCCGGTCCCGGCCGGTGACCTCCAGGTCGCCGGTACGCGGGTCCTGCGGGAGGTAGCCGATCGCGCTGCGTCGGTCGATCTGACCGGCGTACGGCTGCCCCTCGCCGGCCAGCACCTTGAGCGTGGTGGTCTTGCCGGCGCCGTTACGGCCGACCAGGCCGATCCGGTCGCCCGGCTGCACCCGCAGCGTGGTGTCGGACAGCAGGATCCGGGCGCCGGCGCGCAACTCCAGGCCGGTGGCAGTGATCATTTCGAGGTACTCGCTCTCGGGGTCTGGAAGGGCTGACTCAGGGCACGCGAGAGCGCCGGCGGGCCGGAGGACACCGTCGGCGCGGGGCGGTTCAGCCTTCGCAGAGCAGCACGGGGCAAGTGTACCGGGCGCCGTCCGACTTCCTCGCCGGATTACCGAGCAAGATCATCGGGTACCGAATCGGCGTCCGGACCCGGTCCGGCACCGCAACCACCAAGACGGATCAAAACGGTGATCGGGGTTGACATGGAGCTGAACGAGAACGCGCGGATCGACACCAGCCAGGTGGACGACCGGCGAGGGTCCGGCGGAGGCGGCGGGCTGGGCGGCATCCCCATCCCGATCGGCGGCGGCCGCGGCGGCATCGTCGGCATCGTCATCGCCGTGCTGGTCGCCCTGGTCGGCGGCGGTTTCGGCCTGAACGCCGCCACCAACGGCGGCGGTGAGCAGGGCGACAACACCTCGCTGGAGCAGAAGTGTTCCGCCGAGGACGCGCTCCAGCAGCTGGACTGCCGCAACACCCTCTACGTCAACTCGATCCAGGCGTACTGGCGCACCGCGCTCCCGCAGGCCTTCGGCGAGCAGTACCGGCCGTCGCGCACCGTCTTCTTCAGCCAGGGGGTGAGCACCGCCTGCGGCCAGGCGGACTCCGGCGTCGGCCCGTTCTACTGCCCGGCGGACGACCTGGTCTACATCGACCTGACCTTCTACCGGGTGCTCGCCGACCAGCTCGGCGCCGAAGGCGAGTTCGCCCAGCCGTACGTGCTGGCCCACGAGTACGGCCACCACGTGCAGGACCTGCTCGGCACCGAGGCGCAGATGCGCCGCCAGCAGCAGCGCGACCCGGACGACGCGAGCGCGCTGTCGGTGAAGCTGGAGCTGCAGGCCGACTGCTACGCCGGGGCGTGGGCCAAGAACGCCACCGGTACCGCCGACGAGAGCGGCCAGAAGATCTTCACCAGCATCACCGAGCAGGACATCGCGCAGGCCATCGACACCGCGGAGAAGATCGGCGACGACGCCATCTCCGAGCGGGCGAACCGGCCGGTGAACCCGGAGGAGTTCACCCACGGCTCCTCGGCCCAGCGCAAGGAGTGGTTCACCCGGGGCTACTCCAGCGGTGACCCGAAGTCCTGCGACACCTTCGGCGGCGCGCTCTGACCTGCTGAGGCCCGGTCGGCCCGGCCGGAGCAGCCGGTCACCCGGGAATCGTCCCGCGGTGGGCGCGGGCCGGCCGAGGACCGGTCAGGCGGGACAGCGTCGCGGCGTCGGACCAGCTGAGGACCGGTCAGGCCGGGGCGGGGTCGCGGACCAGGATCCGGACCGCACGGGCCGCCGCGATCGCGCCGACCAGCACGGCGTGCCGGGGTTCCGGCACGTCCAGCAGGCGCTCCGCGCGCAGCGCGGCCAGCGGGGCGAGCCGCCGGTCGGCGAGCACCGCGTCCACCGCCCGCCGGTCGCCGCCGCAGACCAACGCGCTCAGCGACGACGCCTCCGGCAGCAGCAGCCGTACGGCCAGCTCGGCCGCGTCGCCCAGCGCCGCCTTCGCCTGGTTGTCGCGCCGCCGGGCGAAGCGCTGCTGGGACCAGCCGCCGGCGGCGGTCCGCCCCTGCACGTACCGCGTGTCCACCTTGGAGACGGTGAGCTCCTCCCCCGCCACCACGCCGACCGCCACGGCGCCCTTGCGGGCGAGCAGCAGCCCGATCCGGCGCGGCGCGGTCGCGGCGGCCAGGAAACCGGGCAGGTCCGCGGTGGCCGGGGCGCCGGGCGGGGTGTGCAGCTCGGCGGTCGCGCCGTCCGGGGCGGCGAGCAGCAGGCCGTACCCCTCGACGGTGGTGGTGGGCGGGCCGTGCCGGTCGGTGAAGCCGTCGACCCAGCGGCCCACCCGGCCCGGGTCGACCTCGACCCACCGGCCGCCCCCCGCTGCGGGTCTGCTGCTCATCGCCCGACCGTACGGCACCGGTCGACACGCCCGGGCGCTGGCCCGGGACCGGGACCGTGCCGGTGGACGGCTCAGTCGGGCAGCAGCATGGCCACCGCCAGCGCGGCGATGATCGCGCTGGAGAGCAGCGCGGTGACCAGCCGCCCGCGCGGGCCGGCGAGCACCCGGCCGACCAGGGTGCCGCCGCCGGCGATCAGCAGTTGCCAGCTCGCGGAGGCGACGAAGGCGCCGAGCACGAAGAGCGCGGCGGCCAGCGGATCCGGGTCGGCGGCGTCGCCCCGGCCCAGCACCAGCGCCGCGAAGTAGACCACGGTCGCCGGGTTCAGCAGGGTGAGCGCGAGCACGCCGGCGAACGCCCGGGGCGGGGTGTCCAGCCCTCGGCGTGGACCGGCCGCACCGGTCGGGGTGCGGGGCCGCACCGCCCGCCGGGCGCCGTGTGCGGCGATGGCGAGCAGCACCAGCGCCGCGGCCAGCCGCAGCGGCCCCGCGACCGGGGCGATCAGCCCGGCGACCACGGCCCCGCCAAGGGCCGCCACCGCGGCGTAGAGCCCGTCGGCGGTGGCCACCCCGAGCGCGGCGGCGGCACCGACCCGGAACGACGTTCGGGCGCTGAGGCCGAGGATGAGCACGGCGATCGCGCCGACCGGGATGGCGACGCCGTAGCCGGCGACCACGCCGGCCAGGAACGCGCCGGTCACGACCGTCGGCGGCGGGTCGAGGCGCGACCGGGTGCCGAGCGCTGTCGGCGCGCGGCGGTGGCCGCGGCGACAGGTGCGGGCTTCATCCGGTACGTCTCGATCACCCGCCCATCCTGCGCCCCCACCCCCACCCCCGCCACCAATTTCCACCCCGCCCCCGACCCCACCCCGCCGGCCGGCGACCGGCATCGCCCGACCCCGCCCCCATCCCCCGCCCCTCACGTTGTCGCCCGTGGTCGTCTGCTGCTCAGTAGGGCGAGACGGCTCGCTGGCGCCGGCTGAGCATCAGACGATCTCGAATGTGGGCGGGTGGGGAGCGGGGTGGAGACGCGTCGAGCGCGGCGCCCGGGTGGGCGACGCGCTCGACGGAGTCCGGCGGGGCCGGGTCAGACGTTGAAGCCGAGGGAGCGGAGCTGGTCGCGCCCCTCGTCGGTGATCTTGTCGGGCCCCCACGGCGGCAGCCAGACCCAGTTGATCCGGATGTCGCTGACCAGGCCGCCGCCCGGGCCGGTGGTCAGCGCCTGCCGGGCCTGGTCCTCGATCACGTCGGTGAGCGGGCAGGCCGCCGAGGTCAGCGTCATGTCCAGGGTGGCGACGTTCTCCTCGTCGACGTGCACGCCGTACACCAGGCCGAGGTCGACCACGTTGATGCCCAGCTCGGGGTCGACGACGTCCTTCATCGCCTCCTCGATGTCGGCGACGGCGGCCTTGCCGCCCGCCGCCCCGGCGGCCGGCGTGCCGGCCGCGCCCTCGGTCGGCGGCGTCGCCGCGGTGGCGGTGTCCTCGCTACTCATGCCTTTACCTCCGTCGGGCTCACGCCCACGCCGGCGCGTGCCGCGGCGTCCTTGAACGCCATCCACGGCAGCAGCGCGCACTTCACCCGGGCCGGGTAGCGGGCGACACCCGCGAACGCCACCCCGTCACCGAGCACGTCCTCGTCCGGCATGACCTGACCACGGCCGGACATCAACTGCACGAACGCCTCGTGCACCTCGAACGCCTCACCCGCGCCCCGACCGACCAGCAGCTCGTGCAGCACGCTCGCCGACGCCTGGCTGATCGAGCAGCCCATGCCGTCGTACGAGACGTCGTGCAGCACGTCCCCGTCGGTGGCGACCCGGACGGTGACCTCGTCACCGCAGGTGGGGTTGACGTGGTGCGCATCGGCCACCCGGTCCGCCGGGTCGTCCGCGTCCCGCAGGCCGCGACCGTGCGGGTGCTTGTAGTGGTCCAGGATGATCTCTTGGTAGAGCTGGTCGAGCTGCATCAGTCGAACACCTTCCGCACCTGCTCCAGGCCCGCCACCAGGGCGTCGATCTCCCCGGTGGTGGTGTAGAGGTAGAACGAGGCCCGTGTGGTGGCCGGCACGCCGAACCGGGTGCAGACCGGGCGGGCGCAGTGGTGCCCCACCCGTACCTGCACGCCGAGCGAGTCGAGCACCTGCCCCACGTCGTGCGGGTGCACGTCACCCAGGGCGAACGAGATCGTCCCGCCCCGGCCCACCGGCACGGTCGGCCCGAAGATCCGCAGGCCGGGCACCGTGGCGAGGGCCTCCAGCGCGTACGCCGTCAGCTCCTTCTCGTGCCACTGGATGGCCCGCATCCCGATGCCGCTGAGATAGTCCACCGCGGCGCCGAGCGCGACCGCCTCGGCGATCGGCGGGGTGCCCGCCTCGAACCGGGCCGGCGGCGCGGCGAAGGTGGACCCCGCCATCGCCACCGTCTCGATCATCGAACCACCGCCGAACACCGGCGGCATCGCCGCGAGCAGCTCCGCCCGCCCCCAGAGCACCCCGATGCCGGTCGGGCCGCACATCTTGTGCCCGGTGAAGACGATGAAGTCGGCGTCGTAGTCGACCACGTCCATCGGCATGTGCGGCACCGACTGCGAGCAGTCCAGCAGCAGCAGCGCCCCCACCTCGCGCACCCGCTCGGTGATCCGCGCGGTGGCGTTGACCGTGCCGAGGATGTTCGACATGTGCACCAGCGAGACGATCTTCGTCCGCTCGGTGACCAGGTCGTCCAGGCCCGACTCGTCCAGCCGCCCCTGGTCGGTCACCGGGAACCAGCGCAGCGTCGCACCGGTGCGCTCGCAGAGCAGCTGCCACGGCACGATGTTCGAGTGGTGCTCCATCTCGGAGATCACCACCTCGTCGCCCGGGCCGAGCCGGAACCGCGGGTCGGCGTCCGGGCGCAGCGAGGCGTTCGAGAAGGCGTACGCCACGATGTTGATCGCCTCGGTGGAGTTCTTGGTGAACACCACCTCGTCCACGCCCGGCGCGTTGATGAACGCGGCGACCTTGGCCCGGGCGCCCTCGTACGCCTCGGTGGCCTCGGTGCCCAGCGTGTGCACCGAGCGGGAGACGTTGGCGTTGTGCATCGCGTAGTGCTCGGCGAGCACGTCGAGCACCTGCCGCGGCTTGTGCGAGGTGTTGGCGCTGTCGAGATAGACCAGCCGGTGCCCGTTGACCTCCCGGTCGAGGATCGGGAAGTCGGCGCGCACCTTGGCCACGTCGTAGCGCGGCACGTCGTCGTACTGCGGCATCCCGGGCGGGATCGCGATGGTGGTCACCTCAGCTGGTCCTTACCCTCAGGCCCGCGCCGAACCGGCCCCGGCGACGTACCGCTCGTAGCCCTCTTCCTCGAGCTTGTCGGCCAGCTCCCGGCCGCCCTGCTCGACGATCCGGCCGGCCACGAAGACGTGCACGAAGTCCGGCTTGATGTAGCGCAGGATCCGGGTGTAGTGGGTGATCAGCAGCATCCCGGTGTCGCCGGTGTCGCGGACCCGGTTGACGCCCTCGCTGACCACGCGCAGCGCGTCCACGTCCAGGCCGGAGTCGGTCTCGTCGAGGATGGCGATCTTCGGCTTGAGCAGCTCCAGCTGCACGATCTCGTGCCGCTTCTTCTCACCGCCGGAGAAGCCCTCGTTGACGTTGCGCTGGGCGAACGCCGGGTCCATCTGGAGCCGCTCCATCGCCCCGCGCAGCTCACCGCCCCAGGTGCGCAGCTTCGGCGCCTCGCCGTCGATCGCGGTCTTGGCGGTCCGCAGGAAGTTGGCCACCGAGACGCCGGGCACCTCGACCGGGTACTGCATGGCCAGGAAGAGGCCGGCGCGGGCCCGCTCGTCGACGGACATGGCCAGCACGTCCTCGCCGTCGAGGGTCACCGAACCGCCGGTGATCTCGTACTTCGGGTGGCCCGCGATCGAGTAGGCCAGGGTGGACTTGCCGGAGCCGTTCGGGCCCATGATCGCGTGGGTCTCGCCCGAGCGGACGGTCAGGTCGACACCGGCCAGGATCGGCTTGAGCTCACCCTCGGGCAGCTTGACCGACACCTTCAGGTCGCGGATCTCCAGGGTGCTCATTATCGGGTCACTCCATTGCTCGGCGTGAGGCTGACGTAGATGTCCCCGTCACGGACCTCGACGGGGTAGACGGGTACGGGTTCGGTGGCGGGCAGCCCGGTCGGCTCACCGGTACGCAGGTCGAAACGGGAACCGTGCAGCCAGCATTCCAGCGTGCAGCCGTCGACCTCGCCCTCGGAGAGGGCGACCGCGGCGTGCGAGCACTCGTCGTAGGCGGCGTAGAACTCGCCGTCCTCGCCGTGCACCAGCGCGATCGGGGTGCCGTCGACGTCCGCGCTGATCGCGGTCCCCTTCGGCACGTCCTCCGTGGAGCAGATCCGGATCATCAGGCGCCCGCCTTGGCCAGCCGGGCCTCGATCGCGTCGCCGAGCCGCTCGCGCAGCTCCTCGACCGGGATCTTGTTGATCAGCTCGGCGAAGAACCCGCGCACCACCAGGCGGCGCGCCTCGGTCTCCGGGATGCCCCGGGCCATCAGGTAGAACAGCTGCTCGTCGTCGAACCGGCCGGTCGCGCTCGCGTGGCCGGCGCCGGCGATCTCGCCGGTCTCGATCTCCAGGTTCGGTACGGAGTCCGCCCGGGCGCCGTCGGTGAGCAGCAGGTTCCGATTGATCTCGTACGTGTCGGTGCCGGTCGCCTCGGCGCGGATCAGCACGTCGCCCACCCAGACGGTGCGCGCGCTCTCGCCCTGCAGGGCGCCCCGGTAGCCGACGTAGCTGCGGCAGTCCGGCACGCTGTGGTCGACCAGCTGCCGGTGCTCCAGGTGCTGGCCGGAGTCGGCGAAGTAGAGGCCGTACAGCTCGGCCTCGCCGCCCCGGTCGGTGTATTCCACCGAGGTGTACTGCCGGACCAGGTCGCCGCCGAGGCTCACCTGGACGTGGATCACCTTCGCGTCCCGGCCCAGCTTGATCTTCAGGTGCTGTGCCTGCACCGCGTCGTCCGCCCAGTCGGCGATGGTGACCAGGGTCAGCTTCGCCCCGTCGGCCACGCTCACCTCGACGTTGTCGGCCAGGGTGCCGCCGCCGACGTGCCGCAGCACGACGACCGACTCGGACAGCGCACCGACCTCCACGAACGTGTGGGCGAAGGCCACCACGTCGGACGGACCACCGTGCACGGTGATGATCGCGGGCTCGGTGACCACCGCCTCCCGGGCCACCCGCACCAGCGTGCCGGGATCCGACTCGCCGTAGGCCCGTGCGCTGATCCGGTCCACCGGGACCAGCACGCTGCCCCGGCGTGGATCGTCCTTGGCCAACGTGCCGACCGTGATCCCCTCGGGCAGCTGACCGTGTTCCAGGGCGGGCCAGTGCGCCGACTCCTCGGTCACGGCACCGTCCAGCAGCCCGCGCAGGCGCTTGAGCGGGGTGAACCGCCACTCCTCCTCCAGGCCGGTCAGGGCCGGGAAGTCGGCGACGTCGTACGAGCGGAGCGCCTGCGACTTGGTGCTGGGCGGCGCGGAAGCCTGGGTAGTCATCTCTTCCTTGGTCTGTTCTGCGACGACGGTGTCATTAACTGGAGGGTCGGTCGGTGTTCGTGCGGCCCGGCCAGACAGGTCGGCGTTCGCGCGGCCCCGCAAGCGGGTCGGGCTGGTCGCCGCCCCGGTCGGGGTCAGCCGACCGCGCCCTCCATCTGGAGCTCGATCAGGCGGTTGAGCTCCAGGGCGTACTCCATCGGGAGCTCCTTGGCGATCGGCTCGATGAAGCCGCGCACGATCATCGCCATCGCCTCGTCCTCGCTCAGACCACGGCTCATCAGGTAGAAGAGCTGGTCGTCGCTGATCTTGGAGACGGTCGCCTCGTGCCCCATCGCCACGTCGTCCTCGCGGATGTCGACGTACGGGTAGGTGTCCGAGCGGGAGATGGTGTCGACCAGCAGCGCGTCGCACTTGACCGTGCTCCGGCTGTGGTGCGAGCCCTCCAGCACCTGGACCAGGCCCCGGTACGAGGTACGGCCGCCGCCCCGGGCGATCGACTTCGACACGATGGTGGAGGAGGTGTGCGGCGCGGCGTGCACCATCTTGGCGCCTGCGTCCTGGTGCTGCCCCTCGCCGGCCATGGCCACCGAGAGCACCTCGCCCTTGGCGTGCTCGCCGGTCATGTAGACCGCCGGGTACTTCATGGTCACCTTGGAGCCGATGTTGCCGTCGACCCACTCCATGGTCGCGCCCTCGTGGCAGACGGCGCGCTTGGTGACCAGGTTGTACACGTTGTTCGACCAGTTCTGGATGGTCGTGTAGCGGCACCGGGCGTTCTTCTTGACGATGATCTCCACCACCGCGCTGTGCAGCGAGTCGGAGGAGTACAGCGGCGCGGTGCAGCCCTCGACGTAGTGCACGTACGCACCCTCGTCGACGATGATCAGCGTCCGCTCGAACTGGCCCATGTTCTCCGTGTTGATCCGGAAGTAGGCCTGCAGCGGGATCTCCACGTGCACGCCCTTCGGCACGTAGATGAACGAGCCACCGGACCACACGGAGGTGTTCAGCGCGGCGAACTTGTTGTCGCCGACCGGGATCACCGTGCCGAAGTACTCCTTGAAGATGTCCTCGTGCTCGCGCAGCGCGGTGTCGGTGTCCAGGAAGATGACACCCTGCTCCTCGAGGTCCTCACGGATCTTGTGGTAGACCACCTCGGACTCGTACTGCGCCGCGACACCGGCGACCAGGCGCTGCTTCTCGGCCTCCGGGATGCCCAGCCGGTCGTAGGTGTTCTTGATGTCCTCGGGCAGGTCCTCCCAGCTGGTGGCCTGCTTCTCGGTGGACCGGACGAAGTACTTGATGTTGTCGAAGTCGATCCCGGTGAGGTCGGCGCCCCAGGCCGGCATGGGCTTGCGGCCGAACAGCCGCAGGCCCTTCAGCCGCAGGTCGAGCATCCAGGCCGGCTCGTTCTTCTTGGCCGAGATGTCCCGCACCACCGCCTCGTTGAGGCCGCGCTGGGCGACGGCACCGGCGACGTCCGGGTCGGCCCAGCCGTACTCGTAGCGACCCAGAGCGGCGAGCTGCTCCTCCTGGGTCAGGGGCTGGACGATCTGCTCGGTCATCTATCTGTCCTCACAGTGGTGACGGTCTTACCGGACTGAACACGCCCCGGCTGGGCCGGAATGTGCGTGGTGCACACCCCGTCGCCGTGCGCGATGGTGGCCAGGCGCTGCACGTGGGTGCCGACCAGACGGGAGATCACCGCGGTCTCGGCCTCGCACAGCTGGGGAAACTCGGCGGCCACGTGCGCCACCGGGCAGTGGTGCTGGCAGAGCTGGCCGCCGGAGGCGATCGTGGACGCGTTCGCAGCGTAGCCCTCGGCGGTCAGCGCTCCGGCGAGCGCCTCCGCCCGGGCCAGCGGGTCGTCGCCGGCGTCCTCCATGGCCGCCCGGCAGCGCGCCTCGAGGGCGGAGACCTGCTCGGCGGCGAACGCCTCGACCGCCTGCGAACCGCCGTTGCTGGCGATCCAGCGCAGCGCGGCGGTGGCCATGTTGTCGTAGTGGTGGGTGCCGCAGCGGACCCGGGCCGCCTCGGTCAGCAGGAACACCTTCGCCGGGCGGCCGCGGCCCCGGTGGCCGCGGACGGTCTGCTCGCGGGCGACCACGTCACCGTCGGCGAGCATGGCGTCCAGGTGCCGGCGGATCGCCGCCGGGCTGAGCCCGAGGGCCGAACCGAGCTGCGCGGCGGTGGTGGCGCCCCGCTCCAGCAGCAACTGGGTGACCCGGTCCCGGGTGGAGAGATCCGCGGCGGACGCGGGCTGACCGGCGACCGGAGCGGTCGCCGGCTGGTGCCCGGAGAGCCCCGCCGCGTTTTTCACAACGCCAACGTTACGTAATTCGCCAGGGGCCCGCAAACCCGGGTCCCGGTGATCCGAACCACCGTCCGGACGGAGTCGCACGACTCTCGATCACTACGGTGCGTAGGATTTGCGCCGTGAAGCGTCCCGCCCGGTCCCCGGCCCCCGCCGCGCCGCAACGCCCGTTCGTCCGGTTTCCGGTCTCCGCCGCGCTGCTGCGCAACCTCGCCCTCACCTCCATCATCGCGAACGTGGGCATCGTGGTCACCGGCGGGGCCGTCCGGCTGACCGCCTCCGGCCTCGGCTGCCCCACCTGGCCGCGGTGCACCGACGGCTCCTACGTCGCCACCGCCGAGATGGGCGTGCACGGAGCGATCGAGTTCGGCAACCGGCTGCTCACCTTCGCGGTGGGGATCATCGCGGCGGCGGTGCTGCTGGCGGTGCTGCTGCACCGGCCCCGGCGGCCGGGGCTGCTGCCGCTCGCGGTCGGTGTCCTGTTGGGCATCCCGGCCCAGGCGGTGATCGGCGGGATCACCGTGCTGACCAACCTCAACCCGTGGGTGGTCGGGCTGCACTTCCTCGCCTCGATGGCCGTCATCGCGGCCGCGTACGCGCTCTGGCGGCGGACCGTGGACCCGGACGGCCCGGCGGTAGCCGTGGTGCCCGGCCCGCTGCGCGCGCTGGCCCTGCTCACCACGGCGGTCAGCGCCGTGGTGCTGGTGATCGGCACCTGGGTGACCGGCAGCGGGCCGCACGCCGGCGACCAGGGCGCGGCGCGCAACGGGCTGGACCCGGAGACGATCTCCCAGGTGCACGCCGACGCGGTCTTCCTGCTGCTCGGCCTCTCGGCGGCGATGATCTTCGCGTTCCGGGCGGTCGGCGCCCGGCGGGCCGAGCGGGCCGCCGTCGTGCTGGTCGCGGTCGAACTGGGCCAGGGCGCGATCGGCTTCGTGCAGTATTTCCTGCACCTGCCCGGGCTGCTGGTCGGGGCGCACATGCTCGGCTCCTGCCTGGTCCTGCTCGCCACCCTGGCGGTGCAGTGGTCGACCCGCGAACGCCGTCCGCTCACCGCCGAGCCCGCCTCCGCCACCCCGGCCGCCACCCCCGTCCCCGCCACCGCCTGACCCGGGGCCCGCGCTCCACGCAAGATCCGCGCAACTTCAGGGAAGTAGTGGCCTCCCGCGAAATTGAGGCCACTACTTCCGGGATGTTGTGCGGATCTTGGCCGGAGCCCGGGGGCGCAACCGGACGTGAGCCGGCCCCGCGGTCCGTGGGGGACCGGCGGGGCCGGGTGGGTGGTGTTCGGTGCCGGGGAGCCGGCGGGTCAGGGGCGCGGGCCGGGCCGGCGGGATCAGGGGCCGGGCCGGGCAGGGCCGGCGGGTTCGGGGGCCGGGCCGGGCCGGGCCGGTGGGTCGGGGGGCGGTCAGGGCCGGCGGGTCAGGTGGGTGCGGATGGCGGCGGCCAGGCGGTCGGCGGCGCCGTCGGCGTGGCCGAGGAAGAGCGACGGCTCGGTCAGTTCCAGCTCGACCAGCACCGGGGCGCCGTCCGCGCCGGGGATCAGGTCGACCCGGGCGTAGAGCAGCCGCTCCGCGCCACCCGGCACCGCCGCCAGGGTCTTCTCCGCCACCGCCAACTGCTCCTCGGCGGCGGTCCGCGCGCCGATCTCCTCGGCCTTGTAGAGCCCCTCCACGCCCAGGTCCGGGCCGGTGAGCATCGGGCCCTTGCGGATCGCGTGGCTGAACGCCAGGCCGTCCGGGCCGGCCAGGAAGAGCAGCGCCGTCTCGCCGGCGGTGTCCACCGCGCGCAGGTACGGCTGGACCATGCTCACCCGTCCCGCCGCGGAGAGCCGCCGGACGTGCGCCACGGCCAGTTCCCGGTGCTCCGGGTCGGCCAGGTCGTACCGGCCGGTGTCCTGGCTGCCGGCGCTGACCGCCGGCTTGACCACGTACTCGCCGGAGTCGGCGGGCGGCTGCCAGCTCTCCCCCGGCGCGACCCAGGAGGTGGGCACGGTCGGCACCCCGGCCGCGGAGAGTTCGGCCAGGTAGCGCTTGTCGGTGTTCCAGCGGACCACGTCGGCCGGGTTGGCCAGGGCGGGCACCGTGGCGGCCCAGGCGACGAACTCGTCGCGGCGCAGCGCGTAGTCCCACGGGGACCGCAGCACGGCCAGGTCGTAGCCGGCCCAGTCGACGGTCGGGTCGTCCCAGACCACGGGCTCGGCAGCCACGCCGTGCCGCGCCAGCGGGGCGAGCACCAGCCGGTCGTCCGGGTCGAGGTCGGGCAGGTCGGTGCAGGTGACGAGAGCGACCCGGGGTTCCCCCCGGGTCGACTGGTGGTGGTCGGTCAAGGTCAGCGGGCCATCGTGCGTCGGGCCATCGACCGCCAGAGGTCGTTGCTCGGACGCATCTGGTCCATCAGCTCACGCTCCCAGGCGTTCTCGATCGTGACCCCCGCCTTGGCGCAGGCCTGCCGCGCGACGACGGTGTCGTCGGCGAACTGGTCGCCCCACGCCCCGTCCGCGCCCACCAGGACGATGCGGGCGCCCCGCTTGCCGACGTACTCGATGACCGCCTTCGCCCCGCCGTGTCCGGCGGCGAACGACTTGATCCCCGCGACCAGGCCGTTGGGGGCCTGCTCGGAGGCGGTCTGCTCGGCCGTCAGCGTCGTATCGGAACCATCTGCCATGACGCGAAGCCTAAGCAGACTTCCACCCGGGTGGGCGAGAACCGTGAAGCTTTTGTGATGCCAATTACCTCGAGGTTTAAGAAGAACCAAAGGCGATCTGCCCGGTTATATCCGGACTTCGGCTCGCATACTGGCCCGGCATACCACCCCGACCCGGCTCAGGTTGAGCCGGTCGGACTCATGGCGAAAGTTTCCTCGTTGTGACGCTAAACTCGGACAACTCATCCATGATGGTGATTTGTCCATCCCTCGCGGCCCGGCCGGGACGCGGAGCCACCGCGAAACGGGCCGGCCGGAAGGCCCGACATCGACGTCGGCCGGGCCGGCCGCGGGTCAGATCAGCGCGTCCAGCGCGACGGCCGCGAACAGGATGGTCAGGTAGGTCGTCGACCAGTGGAACAGCCGCATCGGCTTGACCGCCTGGCCCCGAGCCACCCGGCGGGCGAGCTTGTGCGCCTCGACCAGGAAGATGGTGCCGACGACCAGGGTGGGCACCCCGTAGATCAGGCTCATCCCCAGCGGCCAGACCGCCAGCGACGACGCCACGGTGAGCCAGGCGAAGATGATGATCTCGGCGTTCACCCGGCGGGCGGAGGCCACCACCGGCAGCATCGGGATGCCCGCCCGGGCGTAGTCGTCCTTGTACTTCATCGCCAGCGGGTAGAAGTGCGGCATCTGCCAGAAGAAGACCACCGCGAAGAGCGCCCACGCCGCCGGCGCCAGCGACCCGGTCACCGCCGCCCAGCCGATCAGCACCGGTGCCGCCCCGCAGGCGCCGCCCCAGAACGTGTTCGCCGTCGTGGTGCGCTTGAGCCAGAGGGTGTAGACGAGGTCGTAGTAGACGATCGCGGCCAGGGTGAGCCCGGCGGCCAGCAGGTTGGTGAACGCGGCCATCAGCGCGACCGAGACCACGGCCAGCACCAACCCGAAGATCAGCGCGTTGCGCGGGGTCACCGTGTGCGCCGGCAGCGGACGGCGCTTGGTGCGCCGCATCAGCTGGTCGATGTCCCGGTCGATGTAGCAGTTGATGACGCTGGCCGCGCCGGCCGCGAGCGAGCCGCCGACCAGCACCACGGCGACCAGCCAGAGCGAGGGCATGCCACCGTGCGCGAGCATCATCGCCGGCACCGTGGTGACCAGCAGCAACTCGACGATCCGCGGCTTGGTGAGCGAGACGTACGCCGCCAGCACCGCCCGGACGTCCCGCCGCGCGGCGACCGCCTCCTGCGCCCCCGCGCGCACCGGCTGCCCGGCAGGGGTGCTGACGGGGCGGTCGGTGATCATGCTCACGGATTGCCACCTTCCGGCGTCGGCAGGGGGAGGTCGGGTCGGCCGGGCCCGGGTCGGGTCCGCACACCGCCCCACACACTACGCGCTGTCGTTTTGGCTGCCCGGCCGACCCGGCAACGGTGCGGGGCGTCACACCGCGACGGCGGAGCGGAGATCGAACGCCGATCCTCCCGGACCCGTACAGACCAGCATGCAGAGATCCCCGGGCGGACGTTTAGGACCGCTCGATAGGGTCACCAGTGAGGGTTCCGCCCATCTGCCGAGGAGCACAACCATCGTGGCTGCCAACCGACCCGAGCACCCCGCACTGAACTGGTCCGACCTCGACCGCCGGGCCGTCGACACCGTCCGCGTGCTGGCCATGGACGCCGTGGAGAAATCCGGCAACGGCCACCCGGGCACCGCGATGAGCCTCGCGCCCGCGGCCTACCTGCTCTTCAACCGGGTCATGCGACACAACCCCGCCGACCCGAACTGGCCCGGCCGGGACCGGTTCGTGCTCTCCGCCGGGCACTCCAGCCTCACCCTCTACATCCAGCTCTTCCTCTCCGGCTACCCGCTGGCCCTGACGGACCTGCAGTCGCTGCGGCAGTGGGGCTCGCTCACCCCGGGCCACCCGGAGCACGGCCACACCCCCGGCGTGGAGACCACCACCGGGCCGCTCGGGCAGGGCCTCGGCAACGCGGTCGGCATGGCCATGGCGGCCCGCCGCGAGCGCGGCCTGTTCGACCCGGAGGCCGAGCCGGGCGCCTCCGTCTTCGACCACGACATCTGGTGCATCGCCTCGGACGGCGACATCGAGGAGGGCATCAGCCACGAGGCCAGCGCGCTCGCCGGGCACCAGCAGCTGGGCAACCTCTGCGTGATCTACGACGACAACGAGATCTCGATCGAGGACGACACCCGGATCGCCAAGAGCGAGGACGTGGCGGCCCGCTACGAGGCGTACGGCTGGCACGTGCAGACGGTCGACTGGCGCCGCGGCGACGCCGACCAGGGCGACTACCACGAGGACGTGGAGGCGCTGCACCGGGCGCTGCTGGCGGCGAAGGCGGAGACCGGCCGTCCCTCCTTCATCGCGCTGCGCACCATCATCGGCTGGCCCGCGCCGAACAAGCAGAACACCGGCAAGATCCACGGTTCCGCGCTCGGCGCGGACGAGGTGGCCGCCACCAAGCAGATCCTCGGCTTCGACCCGCAGCGGACCTTCGAGGTGGACGAGGAGGTCCTCGCGCACGCCCGGCAGGTGATGGAGCGCGGCGCGGAGGCCCAGCGCGCGTGGACCGCGGCCTTCGACGCCTGGGCGCAGGCCAACCCGGAACGCCGGACGCTCTGGGACCGGATGGCCACCCGGACGCTGCCGCAGGGCTGGGCCGACGCGCTGCCGGAGTTCCCGGCCGACGCGAAGGGCATCGCCACCCGGGCCGCCTCCGGCAAGGTGCTGGAGGCGCTCGCGCCGGTGCTGCCGGAGCTGTGGGGCGGCTCGGCCGACCTGGCCGAGAGCAACAACACCACGATGAAGGGCGAGCCGTCCTTCATCCCGGCCACCCACGCCACCAAGGACTTCCCCGGCCACGAGTACGGCCGCACGCTGCACTTCGGCATCCGCGAGCACGCCATGGGCGCGATCCTCAACGGCATCGCGCTGCACGGCGGCACCCGCCCGTACGGCGGCACCTTCCTGGTGTTCAGCGACTACATGCGGCCGTCCGTGCGGCTCGCCGCGCTGATGAAGCTGCCGGTGATCTACGTCTGGACGCACGACTCGATCGGCCTCGGCGAGGACGGCCCCACCCACCAGCCGGTGGAGCACCTGACCGCGCTGCGGGCCATTCCCGGCCTGGACGTGGTCCGCCCGGCCGACGCCAACGAGACGGCCTGGGCCTGGCGGCAGGCGCTGGAGCACACCGACCGGCCGACCGCGCTGGCGCTCAGCCGCCAGCCGCTGCCGACCCTCGACCGGTCGACGCTGGCCGGCGCGGAGGGCGCGGCCAAGGGCGGCTACGTGCTGGCCGAGGCGTCCACCGGCAAGCCCCAGGTGATCATCGTCGGCACCGGCTCCGAGGTGCAGCTCTGCCTGACCGCGCGGGAGCGGCTGGAGGCCGACGGCACCCCCACCCGGGTGGTGTCCATGCCCTGCCAGGAGTGGTTCCACGAGCAGGACGAGGCGTACCGGGAGTCGGTGCTGCCGCGCGGGGTAAAGGCACGGGTGAGCGTGGAGGCGGGCATCGCCATGTCCTGGCGCGCGATCGTCGGCGACTGCGGCGAGACCGTCAGCCTGGAGCACTACGGCGCGAGCGCCCCGCACTCCGTGCTCTTCGAGCAGTTCGGGTTCACCCCCGACCGGATCGTGGCCGCCGCGCACGCGGCCCTGACCCGGGTGGGCGACATCACCGGTAACACGACCGGCAACTGAGGGAGCGTGGACGGCATGACGGACAGGCTGGGAGAGCTCAGCGCCGCGGGTGTGGCGGTCTGGCTCGACGATCTTTCGAGGACCCGCTTGAGCTCCGGCGGGTTGGACGCGCTGCGCCGGGAGAAGCACCTGGTCGGGGTGACCTCCAACCCGACCATCTTCGCGAAGGCCCTGAGCGACGCGGACGAGTACAACTGGCAGCTGAAGGACCTCGCCATCCGTGGCGTGGACGTCGAGGAGGCCGTCCGCCTGCTCACCACGTACGACGTGCGGTGGGCCTGCGACGTGATGCGGCCGGCGTACGACGCGAGCGCCGGGGTGGACGGCCGGGTCTCCATCGAGGTGGACCCGCGGCTGGCCCACGAGACGGAGAAGACCGTCGCCGAGGCCGGGGCGCTGTGGTGGCTGATCGACCGGCCCAACCTCTTCATCAAGATCCCCGCCACCGAGGCGGGCCTGCCGGCGATCACCGCGACCCTCGCCCAGGGGATCAGCGTCAACGTGACGCTGATCTTCGGGCTGGACCGCTACTCCCAGGTGATGGAGGCGTTCCTCGCCGGCCTGGAGCAGGCCAGGGCGAACGGGCACGACCTGTCGAAGATCGGCTCGGTCGCCTCGTTCTTCGTCTCCCGGGTCGACACCGAGGTGGACAAGCGCCTGGAGAAGATCGGCTCCGACCAGGCCAGGGCGCTGCGCGGCAAGGCCGCGATCGCCAACGCCAAGCTGGCCTACGAGCGCTACGGCGAGGTCTTCTCCTCCGACCGCTGGCAGGCCCTGGCCGACGCCGGGGCGCACCCGCAGCGGCCGCTGTGGGCCTCCACCTCGACCAAGAACCCGGACTACCGGGACGTGATCTACGTCGAGGAGCTGATCGCCCCCGGCACGGTCAACACCATGCCGGAGCCGGTCATCCACGCCTACGCCGACCACGGCGAGACCCGCGGGGACACCATCACCGGCTCGTACGACGAGGCCCGGCAGGTCTTCACCGACCTGGCTGCGGCGGGCGTCGACATGACCGACGTGATCGCCGTGCTGGAGCGCGAGGGCGTGGAGAAGTTCGAGGCCAGCTGGCTGGAGCTGATCGACGGCGTCCGCAAGTCGTTGGCGGCCGCCGGGCAGGGCACCAGCCACCCCGGCCAGGCCGCCAAGGGCAACGCCCAGGCCGCGCAGCAGGCGGGAGGTAACGCGTGAGCGAGCCTCAGCGAACGAACCGTCGGCCCGGCGCGGCGGCGCCTCGTGGCGCCGCCGGGCGAAGCGGGGCGGCGGCATGAGCGACCTGTTGGCGGGGCCGGTCGAGGCGGCCGCCGGGATGGCGGTGCACGGGGCGGACGCGGTCGACCGGTCGGCCCCCGCCTCCACCCGGCAGGCGCTGGTGGCCAACGGCGTACCGGGCCGGCTGGCCGGCAAGGACGCCACGCTGTGGGGCCCGGACGCCGAGGCCGAGGCGAAGATCCGCCTCGGCTGGGTGGACACCCACCGCCGCAGCCGCGAGCTGCTCCCCCAGCTCGCCGAGCTGAAGGCGGAGCTGGCCGACCTGGACCACGTGGTGCTCGCCGGGATGGGCGGCTCCTCGCTGGCTCCCGAGGTCATCGCGCGGACCCTCGGCAAGCAGCTGACCGTGCTCGACACCACCGACCCGGGGCAGGTGCGGGCCGCGCTGGCCGACCGCCTGGAGCGGACCGTGGTGGTGGTGGCCAGCAAGTCCGGGTCGACCGTGGAGACCGACAGCCACCGCCGCGCGTACTGGCAGGCGTTCCTCGACGCCGGGATGACCGAGGCGGAGGCCGGCCGGCACTTCGTCATCGTCACCGACCCGGGCTCGCCGCTGGAGCAGACCGCCGTCGAGATGGGTGCGGTCACCGTGCTGGCCGACCCGAACGTGGGCGGCCGCTACTCGGCGCTGACCGCCTTCGGGCTGGTCCCGTCGGCGCTGGCCGGGGCCGAGGTGGCCGAGCTGCTGGACGAGGCGGAGGCGCTCTCCGACGCGCTCGGCCGGGAGCGGGACAATCCGGCCCTGGCGCTCGGCGCCGCCCTCGGCGCGGCGGCCACCACGGGCCGGGACAAGATCGCGCTGGTCGCCGACGGCACCGGCATCGACGGGCTGGGCGACTGGGCCGAGCAGCTGATCGCCGAGTCCACCGGCAAGGCCGGGGTCGGCATCCTGCCGGTCGTGGTCGAGTCGCCCGACAGCCCGGGCGCCACCGGGCCGGACGTGCTCACCGTGACCTACGGCGGCGCGCTGGGTGCCGGCGACGTGCCCGGCGGCGGCGCCGCCCCGGACGTGGCGGTCAACGGCCCGCTCGGCGCCCAGTTCCTGACCTGGGAGTACGCCACCGCGGTCGCCGGCGTGGTGCTCGGCATCGACCCGTTCAACCAGCCGAACGTCACCGAGAGCAAGGAGAACACCAACAAGATCCTGGCCTCCGGTCCGCCGGCGGAGGCGCCGTCGTTCACCGAGGGCGCGATCGAGGTGTACGCCCCGGCGGGCGCCCCGGGCGACCTGGCCGGCGTGCTGCGCTGGCTGGTCGACGGGCTGGGTGACGACGGCTACCTGGCGGTGATGGCGTACCTGGACCGGTTCGCCGACGCCGACGCGGCCCGGCTGCGGCCGCTGCTCGCCGGCGCCGCCGGGCGCCCGGTCACCTTCGGCTGGGGTCCCCGGTTCCTGCACTCCACCGGCCAGTACCACAAGGGCGGCCCGCAGGTCGGCAGCTACCTCCAGCTGACCGGCGCGGTCACCGACGACCTGCCGGTGCCGGGCAAGCCGTACACCTTCGGCGAGCTGCAGGCGGCGCAGGCCGCCGGCGACCGGCAGGCGCTGGCCGGCCGGGAGCGCCCGGTGCTGCGGCTGCACCTGACCGACCGGTCGGCGGGGCTGGCCCAGCTGCTCGATGCGGTCGGGGCGCTGCGGGCGTGACGATGAACAACGTGGACCGAGCGGAGCGAGGAGGCGGCGTGAACCCGCTGCGCGACCCGCAGGACCGGCGGCTGCCGAGGATCCCGGAGCCGTGCGCTCTGGTGATCTTCGGCGTCACCGGCGACCTGGCGCGGAAGAAGCTGCTCCCGGCGGTGTACGACCTCGCCAACCGGGGCCTGCTGCCGCCCGGGTTCGTGGTCCTCGGGTTCGCCCGCCGGGACTGGGGCGACGGCGACTTCGAGACGCTGGCCTGCGAGGCGGCGAAGAAGCACGCCCGCACCCCCTGGCGGGAGGAGGTCTGGGCGCGGCTGGCCGGCAACATCAAGTTCGTCGGCGGCTCGTTCGACGACGACGCCGCCTTCGACCACCTCGCCACCACCCTCGACGAGCTGCGTCAGACGCACGGCATCCCCGGCAACGCCGCCTTCTACTTCTCCATCCCCCCGGCCGCCTTCCCGGTGGTGCTCAAGCAGCTGGCCCGCACCGGGCTGGCCGACAACGCCAAGTCCGGCGGCTGGCGCCGGGTGGTGGTGGAGAAGCCGTTCGGCCACGACCTGCCCTCGGCGAAGGCGCTCAACGACCTGGTGGACGACGTCTTCACCCGGGAGGACGTCTTCCGGATCGACCACTACCTGGGCAAGGAGACGGTCCAGAACATCCTCGCCCTGCGGTTCGCCAACAACCTGTTCGAGCCGCTGTGGAACTCCAAGTACGTCGACTCGGTGCAGATCACCATGGCCGAGGACGTCGGCATCGGCACCCGGGCGGGCTTCTACGACAGTGCCGGCGCGGCGCGGGACGTGTTGCAGAACCACCTGCTCCAGCTGCTCGCGCTGGTGGCGATGGAGGAGCCGACCAGCTTCGACGCCGACGAGATCCGGACCGAGAAGCTGAAGGTGCTCAAGGCCATCACGCTGCCCGGGGACGTCTCCCAGGGCACCGTGCGCGGCCAGTACCTGCCGGGCTGGGTGGGCGGCCAGCGGGCGGTGGGCTACCTGGACGAGGAGGGGGTCCCGCCGGACTCCACCACCGAGACCTACGTGGCCGTGCGGCTGGGCATCCAGAACCGGCGCTGGGCCGAGGTGCCGTTCTACATCCGGGCCGGCAAGCGGCTGCCGCGCCGGGTCACCGAGGTGGCCATCATGTTCAAGAAGGCGCCGCACCTGCCGTTCAACCCGGCCGACATGGAGTCGCTGGGCAACAACCAGCTGGTCATCCGGGTGCAGCCGGACGAGGGCGTGGTGCTGAAGTTCGGCTCCAAGGTGCCGGGCACCACGATGGAGGTCCGCGACATCGCGATGGACTTCCAGTACGGCGAGGCGTTCACCGAGTCCAGCCCCGAGGCGTACGAGCGGCTGGTGCTGGACGTGCTGATCGGCGACCGCACCCTCTTCCCGGACGCCGCCGAGGTGGAGCAGAGCTGGCAGGTGGTGGACCCGCTGGAGCAGGCCTGGGCGGGCACGAAGCCGGAGCCCTACCGCGCCGGCGAGTGGGGTCCCCGGGCCGCCGACGAGATGCTGGCCCGCGAGGGCCGGTCCTGGCGGCGGGCATGAGCGGGCGAAGCGGGCGAATCATCAGGCTCGGCGCGGCGGACGCCGGGCGCGGGCGGACCGGGAGGCTCCAGTGATCGGCCTGTGGGACACCACCGGCAACGAGGTGGTCAAGGCGCTCGCCGCGGAACGTCGCAGCGCCGGCGGGGTGGCCAGCGGGATGGCCCTCACGCTGATCGTGGTGGTGGACGAGAAGCGGGTCCGAGAGGCGGAGGCGGCGGCGACCATCGCCTCCGCCGCCCACCCGTGCCGGCTGATCGTGGTGGTCCGCTCGGACGTCGAGCGGGAGCGCAACCGGCTGGACGCGGAGATCGTCGTCGGCGGCCGGCTCGGCCCGGGCGAGGCGGTGGTCACCCGGATGTACGGCCGGCTCGCGCTGCACGCCGAGTCGGTGGTGATGCCGCTGCTGGTGCCGGACGTGCCGGTGGTGACCTGGTGGCACGGCGAGCCGCCGGCCGAGATCGCCACCGACTTCCTCGGCGTGGTGGCCGACCGGCGGATCACCGACACCGCGCAGGCCGCCGACCCGATCGAGGCGCTGCGGCAGCGCGCCCGCGACTACGCCCCGGGCGACACCGACCTGGCCTGGACCCGGATCACCCCGTGGCGCACGCTGGTGGCCGGGGCGTTCGACACCACCCAGGCGCGGGTCACCGAGGCCACCGTGGTCGCGCCGGGCAGCGACCCGACGGCCGCGCTGATGATCGGTTGGCTGGGCAGCCGGCTGGGCATCAGCCCGCGCTGGCAGACCACCGACCAGTACCCCCGGATGCGTGAGGTGCAGCTGCGCTGCGCCAACGGCGACGAGCTGACGCTGACCCGGGAGGACAGCATGGCCACCTTCCGGCGGTCCGGGCAGGACGACCGGAACCTGCCGCTGGTCCGCCGGCCGCTCGGCGACGAACTGGCCGAGGAGCTGCGCCGGCTCGACGCCGACCAGGTGTACGCGGAGGCGCTCGGCGCCGCCGCCGGGCTGACCGGCCTGGACCAGCGCCCGGCCCAGCGGGTGCACGTCTGGAAGGACCCGGCCACCGCGCAGCGGGCCGAGGCGGGCGTCACCGCGCACGCCGGCACGAGCGCCGAGCACTGAGCGCCCCGACGGCCGGCGTACGGCCCCCTCGGGCACCACGGACAGCGACCGCGCGGCGGTCGGGAAGCGAAGGCACGACGAATGAGTGAGGCGAGTGTCGCCGTCCACGCCGACGCCGAACTGCTGGCGCAGACGGTGGCGGCCCGGCTGGTGGTGCGGCTGCTCGACGCGCAGGCCGCGCGGGGGCAGGCGGCGATGGTGCTGACCGGCGGGCGGATCGCCGCCGCCGTCTACCGGGCGGTGGCGGCGCTGCCGGCCCGGGACGCGGTGGACTGGTCCCGGGTCGACGTCTGGTGGGGCGACGAGCGGTTCCTGCCGGCCGGCGACCCGGAGCGCAACGAGACCATGGCGCGGGCGGCGTTGCTGGACGCGGTGCCGCTGGACCCGGCCCGGATCCACCCGATGCCGGCGTCGGACGGCCCGGCCGGCGCCGATCCGGAGGAGGCGGCCGCCCGGTACGCCGCCGAGCTGGCCGTCGCGGCCCGGCCGGGCACGGCGCTGCTCCCCCACTTCGACGTGCTGCTGCTCGGCGTCGGCGAGGACGGGCACGTCGCCTCGGTCTTCCCCGAGCACCCGGTGCACTACGAGAGCCGGCCGGTGAGTGCCGTGCGGGGCAGCCCGAAGCCGCCGCCGGTGCGCACCACCCTCACCCTGCCGGCGATCAACACCGCCGAGGAGGTCTGGCTGGTGGCCAGCGGCGCGGACAAGGCCCACGCGGTGGGCATGGCGCTGGTCGGGGCGGGGCCGGTGCAGCTGCCGGCGGCCGGGGTGCAGGGCACCGGCCGTACCCTCTGGTTGCTGGACCGGGCCGCCGCGGCCGACGTGCCGGCCCGGCTGCGCAGCCTGCGCTGAGCCGGGGCGGCGGCCCGGCCGGGGGCGCCGGCGGACCCGGGTGGGCGGCGGCGCTCAGCCGGCGCCGCGGCGGCGGCGCAGCGCGGCGAGCGCCTCGGCCAGGATGGCCTCGCCCTCGGCGTCGGTACGCCGTTCCTTCACGTACGCCAGGTGGGTCTTGTACGGCTCGGACCGCGCCCGGCCGGGCGGGTTCTGCGCGTCCTGCCCGGCGGGGAAGCCGCAGCGCGGGCAGTCCCAGACCGGGGGCGCCTCCGCCTCGGCGGCGATCCGGATCTCGGTGTGGTGCCCGTTGCGGCACCAGTAGGCGACCGGCCGGCAGGGCGCCGGCTCGTAGCGCTCGGCGGGGCGTTCGGGTGCGGACCCGATCCGGGAGCCCCGGATGACGTGGCCGTTCGGCACGGCTGCTCGCTCCTGTCGTCGGAGGGGACCGCCGCTCAGGTGGCGGCGGGCGACGCGGTGCAGCGGGGGGTGAAACGGACTGCGCGCGGCCCGTCGGGGACGGACCGCGCGCAGATTGTACGACTCGACGGGCTGCTCAGGCGCCGGCGCTGAGTTGCAGCCGGAGCCAGAGGCCGAGCCCGACGATGCAGGCGAACCAGACGATACCCACCAGAACGGTGTAGCGGTCCAGGTTCTTCTCGGCCACCGACGACCCCGCCAGGCTGGAGCTGACGCCGCCGCCGAACATGCTCGACAGCCCACCACCCTTACCTCGGTGCAGCAGGATCAGCAGGGTGAGCAGGATGCTCGTGATGATCAGCAACACGATCAACGTGTATGCGAACCAGATCGGCATGGCTGGGGTCAGTCCTCTCGTAGCGATCCTCGCCCGGCAGGTCGGGCACGCGGCACCGACCGGCGGACGGGCGGAGTCAAGGATAGCGAGCGATCAGCGGGCGATGTGCTCCGGGAACCGGCAGATCTGCGCGAATTCCTCGGCATCGAGGCTCGCCCCGCCGACCAGCGCGCCGTCCACGTCCGGCTGGGCCATGATCGCGGCGACGTTGGACGCCTTGACCGAGCCGCCGTAGAGGATCCGGACCTGGTCAGCCGTGTCCTGACCGAAGGTCTCGACCAGCCGGGAGCGGACCGCCCCGCACACCTCCTGGGCGTCCTCCGGGGTCGCCGTCTTGCCGGTGCCGATCGCCCACACCGGCTCGTACGCGACCACGACCTTGGTGACCTGGTCCGGGGTCAGCCCGTTCAGCGCGGCGTCCAGCTGGTCGCAGCAGTGCGGCACGTGCGCGCCCCGCTCGCGGACCTCCAGCCCCTCCCCCACGCAGAGGATCGGGGTCAGCCCGTGGGTCAACGCGGCCTGCACCTTCGCGTTGACGATCGCGTCGTCCTCGTGGTGGTAGGCCCGCCGCTCGGAGTGCCCGACCACCACGTACGTGCAGCCCAGCTTCGCCAGCATCGGACCGGCGATGTCGCCGGTGTACGCCCCGGACGGGTACGGCGAGAGGTCCTGCGCGCCGTAGCCGATCAGCAGCTTGTCGCCGTCCACGGCGGTCTGCACCGTCCGCAGGTCGGTGTACGGCGGCAGCACCACCGTCTCGACCTCGCCGAGCTGCTTCTCGCTGAGGCTGGCCGCCAGCTTCTGCACCAGCAGGTTCGCCTCGAGGTGGTTCAGGTTCATCTTCCAGTTGCCGGCCATCAGCGGCCGGCGGGTGGTGCTCGCCATCAGTTCTCCAGGGCCGCGATGCCGGGGAGGGTCTTGCCCTCGAGGTATTCCAGGGAGGCGCCGCCGCCGGTGGATATGTGGTTGAAAGCGGACTCGTCCAGGCCCAGTGCACGGACCGCCGCCGCCGAGTCGCCGCCACCGACCACGGTGAACGCGTCGGACTTGGCGATCGCCTCGGCGACCCCGCGGGTGCCGTTGGCGAAGGCCGGCATCTCGAACACGCCCATCGGGCCGTTCCAGAAGATCGTCTTCGCGCCCTTGAGCGCGGCGGCGAACCCGGCCACCGTCTCCGGGCCGATGTCCAGCCCGACCCGTTTGCTCGGGATGCCGTCGGCCGGCACGGTGTCGTGCGCGGCGTCCGGGGCGAACGCGTCCGCGGCCACCACGTCGACCGGGAGCAGGATCTTCCCGCCGGAGCGCTCCATCAGGTTGCGGCAGGTCTCGACCATCTCCTCCTCGAGCAGCGAGCTGCCAACCTCGTGGCCCCGGGCCTTGAGGAAGGTGAAGCACATGCCGCCGCCGATGAGCAGCCGGTCGACCGTGGGCAGCAGCGCCTCGATCACGGCCAGCTTGTCGGAGACCTTGGAGCCGCCGAGCACCACCACGTACGGGCGGGCCGGGTCGCCGGTGAGCGTGGAGAGCACCTCCACCTCGCGCAGCACCAGCCGGCCGGCGACGTGCGGCAGCCGCGCCGGCACGTCGTGGACGCTGGCGTGCTTGCGGTGCACCGCGCCGAACGCGTCGTCGACGTAGGCGTCGCCGAACGCGGCGAGCTGGTCGGCGAAGGCGCCCCGCTCGGCGTCGTCCTTGCTGGTCTCGCCCGCGTTGAAACGCAGGTTCTCCAGCAGCGCCACCTCGCCGTCGGCGAGCGCGTCCACGGTGGAGCGGGCGGAGTCGCCGACGGTGTCGGTGGCGAAGTGCACCCGGGCGCCGAGCAGCTCACCGAGCCGCCCGGCCACCGGCCGGAGGCTGAACTGCGGGTCCGGCGAGCCCTTGGGGCGGCCGAGGTGCGAGCAGACGACCACCTTCGCGCCGGCCCCGGTCAGCGCGCCCAGGGTGGGCAGCACGGCCCGGATCCGGCCGTCGTCCGTGATGTCGCCGGTCTGCTTGTCGAGCGGGACGTTCAGGTCGGCGCGCACCAGCACGCGCCGACCCGACACCCCCTCGGCGAGCAGGTCGTCGAGGGTCCGGATGCTCACAGCGACTGACCCACCAGCTTGACCAGGTCCACCAGGCGGTTCGAGTAGCCCCACTCGTTGTCGTACCAGCCGACGACCTTGACCTGGTTGCCGACCACCTTGGTCAGCGGCGCGTCGAAGATGCAGGACGCCGGGTCGGTCACGATGTCGGTGGAGACGATCGGGTCCTCGTTGTAGACCAGGATGCCCTTGAGCGGCCCGTCGGCGGCCGCCTTCATCGCGGCGTTGACCTCGTCGACCGTGGTCTCCCGGTTAAGGTTCACGGTCAGGTCGGTGGTCGATCCGGTGGGGATCGGCACCCGCAGCGCGTAGCCGTCCAGCTTGCCCTTGAGCTCCGGCAGCACCAGCCCGATCGCCTTCGCCGCGCCGGTCGAGGTCGGCACGATGTTCAGCGCGGCGGCCCGGGCCCGACGCAGGTCCTTGTGCGGCGCGTCCTGCAGGTTCTGGTCCTGCGTGTAGGCGTGGATGGTGGTCATCAGGCCGTGCTGGATGCCGAACGTGTCGTGCAGCACCTTCGCCATCGGGGCGAGGCAGTTGGTGGTGCAGGAGGCGTTGGAGATGATGGTGTGCTTGGCCGGGTCGTACTGGTCCTGGTTGACGCCCATCACCACCGTGACGTCCTCGTTCTTCGCCGGCGCGGAGATGATGACCTTCTTGGCCCCGCCGTCGATGTGCGCCTTGGCCTTGGTGGCGTCGGTGAAGAAGCCGGTGGACTCGATGACCACGTCCGCGCCGACCTCGCCCCACGGCAGCTTCGCCGGGTCCTTCTCGGCGTACGCCTTGATGGTCTTGCCGCCCACGGTGATCTCGTCGGCGGTCGCCTTGACCTCGTGCGGGAGGCGGCCCAGGATGCTGTCGTACTTGACAAGGTGGGCGAGCGTCGCGTTGTCGGTCAGGTCGTTGACCGCCACAACCTCGACGTCAGCGCCGGACGCCAGCACTGCCCGGAAGAAGTTGCGGCCGATCCGGCCGAAGCCGTTGATGCCAACCCGGATGGTCACAGGTCCCATCTCCTCGCGTTCTGTCCGCCGGCGTGGGATCACAGCCGGCGAAGTGGTGTGCGCCGACCGTTGGAGCCGGCCGTTGACGGTTCATCTCGGCCACCCCGCCGCGGTCGTGGAGACCTGACCGCCCGAGGCGGTGAGAACGGCGAGGAGAACCGGTGCCGGCCCCCTTGCCGTACGCAGCGACCTTATCCGAGCACGCGGCGGCGCGCTGCGTCGGGTGGTGATCGCTCGCCACCGCGACGCCTCACCGTCCTATCAGACCACGAGCATGTCGGGCGTGACGGCCGCTTCGGTATCCGGGATGCCCAGGTCCCGCGCGCGCTTGTCGGCGAGCGCCAGCAGCCGGCGGATCCGGCCGGCGATGGCGTCCTTGGTCAGCGGCGGGTCGGCCAGCGCGCCCAGCTCCTCCAGCGAGGCCTGCCGGTGCTCCAGCCGCAGCCGGCCCGCCGAGGTGAGGTGGTTCGGCGCGTCGTCGGCGAGGATCTCCAGCGCCCGGGTGACCCGGGCGGCGGCGGCGACCGCGGCGCGCGCCGAGCGGCGCAGGTTGGCGTCGTCGAAGTTCGCCAGCCGGTTCGCCGTGGCCCGCACCTCGCGGCGCACCCGGCGCTCCTCCCAGGCCAGCACGCTGGAGTGCGCGCCGATGCGGGTGAGCAGCGCGGCGATCGCGTCGCCGTCCTTGACCACCACCCGGTCCACCCCGCGCACCTCGCGGTTCTTGGCGGTGATGCCGATCCGCCGGGCCGCGCCGACCAGGGCGAGCGCCGACTCCGGGCCGGGGCAGGTGATCTCCAGCGCGCTGGAGCGGCCCGGCTCGGTCAGCGAGCCGTGCGCCATGAACGCGCCGCGCCAGGCCGAAACCGCACAGCACACGTTCGCCGCGACCACGTGCGGCGGCAGCCCGCGCACCGGCCGGCCGCGCACGTCCAGCAGGCCGGTCTGCCGGGCGAGCGCCTCGCCGTCCTTGACCACCCGGACGATGAAGTGGCTGCCCTTGCGCAGCCCGCCCGAGGCGAGCACGTGGATCTCGCTGGGGTAGCCGTAGACCTCGGCGATCTCCCGCCGCAGCCGCCGGGCCACCGCCCCGGTGTCGAGCTCCGCCTCCACCACCACCCGGCCGGAGACGATGTGCAGCCCGCCGGCGAAGCGCAGCAGCGCCGCCATCTCCGCCCGCCGGCAGCAGGGCTTGGGCACGTCGACCCGACTCAGCTCGTCCTTGACCGCAGCCGTCATCGCCATTGTGCGTCCCCTCACGGACCCGGTTCCGGCGTGTCGCCGGAGATTACGTACGTGTCTAACGATCGGCGCCCAGGACGGGCACCAGTGCGGCGCCCAGGGCGGCCGGATCATGACGGGGAGTGCCGTCGGTGACCGCGACGGGGGCGAGGACCAGTCGGGCACCCAGCGATTCTGCCGCACGTTCGACCGGTTCGGGGTCACCCACCGCCTTGGAATCCGCCAGCACGAGGTCGACCTTGAGTTCCGGCAGGTACCAGCGCAGCGCGGCGAGGTGGTCGGCGACCGAGAGCCCCAGGGTCTCCTTCTCCGCGGCGAGGTTGAGGGTGACCAGCCGGCGGGCCGGGCTGCCGACGATCGCCCGGGCCAGCTCCGGCACCAGCAGGTGCGGCAGCACGCTGGTGTACCAGCTGCCCGGCCCGAAGATCAGCCAGTCCGCCGCGCCGATCGCGGCGACCGCCTCCGGGCAGGCCCGGGGCGCGGCCGGGGTGAGCCGCAGCGACTCGACCCGGCCGGCGGTCACCGCGACCTGGTGCTGGCCGGCGACGGTACGCACCTCGTCCGGGCGGTCCGGGTCGACGCCGCGGACCCGCGCCTCGATGCCCACCGGCTCGCAGGACATCGGCAGCACCCGGCCCACCGTGCCGAGCATCGCGCCGGCGTGTTCCAGCGCGGTCACCGGGTCGCCGAGCAGCTCCATCAGCCCGCAGAGCACCAGGTTGCCCACCGCGTGCCCGGCCAGCCCGTCCGCCGGGCCGGCGCCCTCGGCGGGCGCCGCGGCGAAGCGGTGCTGGAACAGCCCGGCGCTGCGCCGGGTCGCCGGGTGGTCGCCGGCCAGCGCGACCAGCGCCTGGCGCAGGTCACCCGGGGGCAGGCCACCCCGCTCGGCGCGCAGCCGGCCGCTGGAGCCACCGTCGTCGCCGACGGTGACCACCGCGGTGATGTCGAGGTCGAGTTCGGGGGCGCAGCGGCGCAGCGCCCGCAGCGACGCGGACAGCCCGTGCCCGCCGCCGAAGGCGACCACCTTCGTCGTCGTCATTCCCGCCCCAGGTCCCGGTGCTGGGCGTTGGCGGCGAGGCCGGACTGCCGCAGCCGGGCGGCCAGCTCCTCGGCGATCGCCACGCTGCGGTGCTTGCCGCCGGTGCAGCCCACGGCCACGGTCAGGTAGCGCTTGCCCTCCCGCTCGAAGCCGGTGGTGGTGGCGTTGACCAGGTCGGCGTACGAGGCCACGAAGGTGTCGGCGCCCTCCTGGCCGAGCACGTACGAGCTGACCGCCTCCTCCCGCCCGGTGTGCTCGCGCAGCTCCGGCACCCAGTACGGGTTGGGCAGGAAACGGGCGTCGAGCACGAAGTCGGCGTCCGGGGGCAGGCCGTACTTGAAGCCGAAGGAGAGCACGGTGACCCGCAGCCGGCGGGCGTCCTCGCCGCCGAACAGCTCCTCGATGCGCCGGCGCAGCTGGTTGACGTTCAGGTGGCTGGTGTCGATGATCACGTCGGCCTGGTCCCGGGCCTCCTCCAGCAGGCCGCGCTCGACCGCGATGCCGTCGGCCAGCCGCCCGTCGCCCTGCAGCGGGTGCGACCGGCGGACGCTCTCGAACCGGCGGATCAGCACCTCGTCGTCGGCGTCGACGAAGACCACCCGGGGCGAGAAGCCGCGCTCCTTCAGCTCCCGGATCGCCCCGGCCAGGTCGGTGGAGAACGCCCGCGACCGGACGTCGAGCACCATCGCCGTACGCCGGGCCGCGCCGCCCGCCTTGAACGCGAGCTCGGCCATGTCGAGCATCAGCGCCTGCGGCAGGTTGTCCACCACGTAGTAGCCGACGTTCTCCAGCGCCCGCGCCACCGTGCTGCGGCCGCCCCCGGACAGGCCGGTGACCACCACCAGGGTGGTGTCCGACTCCGCCGGCGCGGGCTGCCCGGCGATCCCCGCCGGGACGCCGCCCCGCTCCTCGGCCGTACCCGCCTCGCTCACCCCTACCCCCAAGCCGTGGTGCCGCGGCCGGGCGTCCCCGGTCGCGCACTGGTCAATCAGCGACTCTATCCCGCCCGGCCGAGGGGCCCGGCGTACGCCCGTCCCGGGGTGTCCCCCGGTGTCCGGTCCGCCCGGCGCGCCCGGGCGGCGCGGGCCGGCCGGGTGTCGGCCGCCGCTCGTAGAATCCGCGGATGGCTTCCCCCACCGACCTGCGCACCGCCGACCCGCTCGGGGTGCTGCGCCGGGTGTTCGGCTACGACGCCTTCCGCGGCTTCCAGCAGGAGGTGATCGAGCACGTGGTGGCCGGCGGCGACGCGCTGGTGCTGATGCCCACCGGAGGCGGCAAGTCGCTGTGCTACCAGATCCCGGCGCTGGTCCGCCCCGGTGTGGCGGTGGTGGTCTCGCCGCTGATCGCGCTGATGCAGGACCAGGTCGACGCGCTGACCGCGGTCGGCGTGCGGGCCGGGTTCCTCAACTCCACCCAGGATCTCGACGCCCGCCGCCGGGTCGAGGCGGCGTTCCTCGCCGGCGAGCTGGACCTGCTCTACCTCGCCCCCGAGGCACTGGGCACCCGTGGCGTGCAGCAGCTGCTCGACCGGGGCGAGATCGCCCTGTTCGCCATCGACGAGGCGCACTGCGTGGCGCAGTGGGGGCACGACTTCCGGCCGGACTACCTGGCCCTGTCGATGCTGCACGAGCGCTGGCCGCGGGTGCCGCGGATCGCGCTGACCGCCACCGCCACCAGCGCCACCCGCACCGAGATCGCCACCCGGTTGCAGCTCGCCGACGCCCGGCACTTCGTGGCCAGCTTCGACCGGCCCAACATCCAGTACCGCATCGTGCCCAAGCGGGAGCCGCGCAAGCAGCTGCTGAGCCTGCTGCGCGACGAGCACCCCGGCGACGCCGGCATCGTCTACTGCCTCTCCCGGGCCTCGGTCGACAAGACGGCCGAGTTCCTCACCGCCAACGGCATCCCGGCCCTGCCCTACCACGCCGGTCTGGACGCGGCCACCCGCGCCACCAACCAGCAGCGGTTCCTGCGCGAGGACGGCCTCGTGATGGTGGCGACGATCGCCTTCGGGATGGGCATCGACAAGCCGGACGTCCGGTTCGTCGCCCACCTGGACCTGCCGAAGTCCGTCGAGGGCTACTACCAGGAGACCGGCCGGGCCGGCCGGGACGGCCTGCCGTCGACCGCCTGGCTGGCGTACGGCCTGCAGGACGTCGTGCAGCAGCGCAAGATGATCGAGACCTCCGAGGGCGACCTGGCCCACCGCCGGAACCTGGCCGCCCATCTCGACGCGATGCTGGCGCTCTGCGAGACGGTCCGCTGCCGCCGCGCGCAGCTGCTCGACTACTTCGGCGAACCGATGACGGCCGGCTGCGGCAACTGCGACACCTGCCTGAGCCCGCCCGAGTCGTGGGACGGCACGGTGGCCGCGCAGAAGCTGCTCTCCACGGTGTTCCGGCTCGACCGCGAGCGCAACCAGCGCTTCGGCGCCGGGCACTGCATCGACATCCTGCTCGGCCGGGCCACCGACAAGGTCACCCAGCACGGCCACGACTCGCTGACCGTGTTCGGCATCGGCGGCGAGCTGCGCGAGGCCGAGTGGCGGGGTGTGGTCCGGCAACTGCTGGCCGAGGGCCTGCTGGCGGTCGAGGGCGACTACGGCACGCTCGTGCTCACCGACGCCAGCGCCGAGGTGCTGGGCCGCCGCCGCACGGTGATGATGCGACGCGAACCGGAGCGGGTGGCCGCGCCGCCGGCGGCCAAGCCGCGCGGGGCGGCCACCGTCGTCGCCGAACTCGCCCCGGCCGCCGCCGGGGTCTTCGAGCGGCTGCGCGCCTGGCGGGCCGCCACCGCCAAGGAGCAGGGCGTGCCGGCGTACGTGATCTTCCACGACGCCACCCTGCGGCAGATCGCCACCGACGCGCCCGGGTCGCTGGCCGAGCTGTCCCGGGTCGGCGGCGTCGGGGAGAACAAGCTGGCGAAATACGGCGAGCAGATCCTCGCCGTGCTCGCCGACACCCCGGCCTGACCACCCCAGGCGCACCGCGCCCGGGGCGCCGTGCCCGGGGCGCCCGCCCAGGGCGCCGCGCCCGGGGCCGCCATGCCCAGGGGCGCCGCGCCCGGGAGCACCGTGATCGACTCCAGGTGGCGCCCACCGGGACCCGCCAGGGCAACGGCGCGGTCAGTCGGTCGACGGCGCCTTCGCGGTGTCGTCGCCGTTCAACGCGGCCAGGACGGCCTCGGCCGTCCGCCGGCCCACGCCCGGCACCTCGGTGATCTCCTCGACGGTGGCTGCGGAGAGCCGCTTGAGCGACCCGAAGTGCCGCAGCAGCGCCTTGCGCCGCATCTCCCCCAGCCCGGGGACCCTGTCCAGCGCCGACTCCGTCATCCGCTTGGAGCGCCGCTGCCGGTGGAAGGTGATGGCGAACCGGTGGGCCTCGTCGCGGACCCGTTGCAGCAGGTAGAGCCCCTCCGAGGTGCGGGGCAGGATGACCGGGAACTCGTCGTCGGGCAGCCAGACCTCCTCCAGCCGCTTGGCCAGCCCGCAGAGCGCGACGTCGTCGATGCCGAGTTCCGCGAGCGCCTGCGCGGCCGCGGCGACCTGGGGCGCGCCGCCGTCGACCACCACCAGCTGCGGCGGGTACGCGAACTTGCGGGGCCGGCCGGTGGTCGGATCCACCAGCGCGCCCACCCGGGGCTCGTCGGGGCCGGCCTGCCCGGCGGGGGCGTCCGGGTCGTCGGCCGACTCCACACCCACCTCGCCGGTCTCGGCCCGGGCGTCGAGGTAGCGGGCGAACCGGCGGCGCAGCACCTCGGACATCGCGGAGAGATCGTCGGTGGCGCCCCGGATGATGAACCGGCGGTACTCGCTCTTGCGGGGCAGGCCGTCCTCGAAGACGACCATGCTGGCCACCACGTCGGTGCCCTGGATCTGCGAGACGTCGAAGCACTCGATCCGCAGCGGCGAGGTACGCATGCCGAGCGCCTCGCTGATCTCGTCGAGCGCCTTGCCGCGGGTGGTCAGGTCGCCGGCCCGGCGCAGCTTGTGCCGGGCCAGCGCGTCCTTGGCGTTGCGTGCCACCGTCTCCAGCAGCGACCGCTTGTCGCCGCGCTGCGGCACCCGCAGGGAGACCCGGCTGCCCCGGTGGCTGGAGAGCCAGTCGGCCAGCGCGTCGGCGTCGGCGGGCAGCTCGGGCACCAGCAGCTCGCGCGGCACGTCGGCCTCGCCCTGCTCACCGCCGTAAACCTGGGTGCAGAAGTGGTGCACCAGGTCACCGGTGGTCAGGTCCTCGGTCTTCTCCACCACCCAGCCGCGCTGGCCGCGGACCCGGCCGTCACGGACGTGGAAGACCTGGACGGCCGCCTCGAGCGGGTCGTCGGCGAACGCCACCACGTCGGCGTCGGTGCCGTCGCCGAGCACCACGGTCTGCTTCTCCATCGCCCGGCGCAGCGCGGCGACGTCGTCGCGCAGCCGGGCCGCCCGCTCGAACTCCAACTGCTCGCTGGCCTCGGTCATCTCGCGTTCGAGCTTGCGCACCATGGTGTCGGTGCGGCCGGCCATGAAGTCGCAGAAGCCGTCGACGATCTCGCGGTGCTGTTCGGCGGAGACGCTACCCACGCAGGGCGCCGAGCACTTGCCGATGTAGCCGAGCAGGCAGGGCCGGCCGACCTGGCCGGCCCGCTTGAACACCCCGGCCGAGCAGGTACGCGCCGGGAAGACCCGCAGCAGCAGGTCGAGCGTCTCGCGGATGGCCCAGGCGTGCGAGTAGGGCCCGAAGTAGCGCACCCCCTTGCGCTTGGCGCCCCGCATCACCTGCAGGCGCGGGAACTCCTCGTCGAGGGTGACCGCGAGGTAGGGGTAGGACTTGTCGTCGCGGTAGCGGACGTTGAACCGCGGGTCGTACTGCTTGATCCAGGTGTATTCGAGCTGGAGCGCCTCGACCTCGGTGCCGACGGTGACCCAGTCCACCGACTCGGCCGTGGTGACCATCTGCTGGGTGCGCTGGTGCAGGCCCCACAGGTCGGCGAAGTAGGAGTTGAGCCGGCTGCGCAGGTTCTTCGCCTTGCCGACGTAGATCACCCGGCCGGTGCCGTCGCGGAAGCGGTAGACCCCGGGCGACTCCGGAATGGTGCCCGGCGCGGGACGGTAGGTCGAGGGGTCAGCCACGGCAGCAAGCCTAGTCCGCGCCCCCGACACGCTTCCCGATCGGCGCGGCGGGCGCGCGGGCCGGGTGCGCTCGCCGCCGGACCTGGCCGGCCCGACCGACCCGGGCTGTGCCGCGGTTCGTGGCGACCGGCCACCCGGGCACCCCCGGGCCCGCCGCCGCCCGAGTCGATCTCGACCCGCCTGCCGGCCCGGCCCCGAGCCCACCCGCCGGGCTCACCCGCTGACCCGGCCGCCCGGCCCGGCCGCCGGGCCGGGCGGCCGGTCAGGCCAGCGAGATCTGGTCGCCGGTGACCTTGACGTCCTTCGGCGCCAGCGGCTTGGTGGCCGGCCCGGCCTTGACCGAACCGTCGGCGATGGAGAACTTGCTGTTGTGGCAGGTGCAGTTGATGGTGCCGCCGTCGACGTTCGTCACCGGGCAGCCCTGGTGGGTGCAGATCGGGTCGAAGCCCTTGAACTCGCCGGGCGTCGGCTGGGTGATCACGACGCCCGCCGCGGGGAGGACCAGGCCGCCACCGACCGGGATGTCCGCGGTCCGGGCCAGCGACTGCGCCCCCTGGCGGTCGCCCCCGCCGGCGTCGCCGCTGCTCGGTACGGCCGGCCCGCCGCTGGTCTGCGCGGAGCCGTCGCCGGAATCCTCGCCGCCGCAGGCCGCCAAAACCACCGCCGCCCCGGCCGCTCCCGCGCCGGCGAGCAGGGCCCGCCGGGTCTGGGTGGCCGACCCGGTCAGCACCTGATCGTCACTCATGCCTCGCCTTTCTCTCGGCTGCCGCCGCCCCTCATGATCTCGCGGCCACACCTTGGGACACGCAGCCCGGTCCCCGCCGGTTCACCCGATCGGCGACCGGACGCCGCCACCGCTGGCCGGGCCGCTCTGGTTGATCATGAGGTTGGCGGCGGTCATGGCGATCATCTTCGCCGCCAACCTCATGGTCAACAGGTCGGGGATGCGGTGTCGGGTCAGCGGGTGCCGGCGGGGACCTTGCGGGCGGCCCGGGCCTTGGTGCCGTTGGCCTTGGCCGCGCGGGAGGTCGCCGCGGTCGCGCCCTTCGCCTCGCCGTCGAGCTTGAGCACCTGGCGCAGGAACTGGCCGGTGTGGCTCTCGGCCACCTCGGCGACCTCCTCGGGGGTGCCGGTGGCCAGCACCGTGCCGCCCCGGTGCCCGCCCTCGGGGCCCATGTCGATCAACCAGTCCGCCGACTTGATCACGTCGAGGTTGTGCTCGATGGTGATCACCGTGTTGCCCTTGTCGACCAGGCCCTCGAGCACCATCAGCAGCTTGCGGATGTCCTCGAAGTGCAGGCCGGTGGTCGGCTCGTCGAGCACGTAGACCGTCCGCCCGGTGGAGCGCTTCTGCAGCTCGGAGGCGAGCTTCACCCGCTGCGCCTCGCCGCCGGAGAGGGTGGGCGCCGGCTGCCCCAGGCGGACGTAGCCCAGGCCCACGTCGACCAGCGTCTTGAGGTGCCGGTGGATCGCCGGGATGGCGGAGAAGAACTCGGCCGCCTCCTCGATCGGCATCTCCAGCACGTCGGAGACGGTCTTGCCCTTGTAGTGCACCTCCAGGGTCTCCCGGTTGTAGCGGGCACCCTTGCAGACCTCGCACGGGACGTACACGTCGGGCAGGAAGTTCATCTCGATCTTGATCGTGCCGTCGCCGGAGCACGCCTCGCAGCGGCCACCCTTGACGTTGAACGAGAACCGGCCGGGGCCGTACCCCCGGACCTTGGCCTCGGTGGTCTCGGCGAAGAGCTTGCGGACGTGGTCCCAGACCCCGGTGTAGGTGGCCGGGTTGGACCGTGGCGTCCGCCCGATCGGCGACTGGTCGACGCCGACGACCTTGTCGACGTGCTCCAGCCCGGAGACCCGGGTGTGCCGGCCGGGCACCAGCCGGGCGCCGTTGATCTGATTGGCCAGCACGGCGTGGAGGATGTCGTTGACCAGGGTCGACTTGCCGGAGCCGCTGACCCCGGTGACCGCGATGAGCTGGCCGAGCGGGAACGACACGGTCAGGTTGCGCAGGTTGTGCTCCCGCGCGCCGTGCACCACCAGCTCGCGGCCGGGGGTCTGCGGGCGGCGTTGCTTCGGCGTCGGGATCGACCTGCGGCCGGAGAGGTACGCCCCGGTCACCGACTCCTGGTTCTCCAGCAGCGCCGGCACCGAGCCGCTGTGCACGATCTTTCCGCCGTGCTCGCCGGCGCCCGGGCCGATGTCGACGATCCAGTCGGCGGTGCGGATGGTGTCCTCGTCGTGCTCGACCACGATCAGCGTGTTGCCCAGGCCCCGCAGCCGGACCAGGGTCTCGATCAGCCGGTGGTTGTCGCGCTGGTGCAGCCCGATGGACGGCTCGTCCAGCACGTAGAGCACGCCGACCAGGCCCGAGCCGATCTGGGTGGCCAGCCGGATCCGCTGCGCCTCGCCGCCGGAGAGGGTGCCGGCCGGCCGGTCCAGGGAGAGGTAGTCCAGGCCGACGTCGAGCAGGAACCGCAGCCGGGCGTTGATCTCCTTGAGCACCCGCTCGGCGATCATCTTCTGCCGGTCGGTCAGCTCGATGCCGGCCAGCAGCTCGGCGCACTCGCCCACCGACAGGTTGCAGACCTCGGCGATGCTCTTGCCGGCGATGGTGACCGCGAGCACCTCCGGCTTGAGCCGGGCGCCGCCGCAGGCCGCGCAGGGCACGTCCCGCATGTAGCCCTCGTACTTGTCCCGCGACCACTCGGACTCGGTGTCCGAGTGCCGGCGCTCGATCCACTGCACCACGCCCTCGAAGCCGGTGTAGTAGGAGCGCTCGCGGCCGTACTTGTTGCGGTAGCGCACGTGCACCTGGTCGTCGGAGCCGTGCAGGATGGTCTTCTGTGCCCGGGAGGGCAGCGCCCGCCAGGGCGTGTCGACGTCGAAGTGCTCGGCCTCGCCGAGCGCCTCCAGCAGGCGGAGGAAGTATTCGAGGTTGTGGCCGGTGGCCCAGGGCTGGATGGCGCCCTCGCGCAGCGTGCGCTCCGGGTCGGGCACGACCAGCTCGGGGTCGACCTCCTTCTTGGTGCCCAGGCCGGTGCACTCCGGGCAGGCGCCGTACGGGGCGTTGAAGGAGAAGACCCGGGGTTCCAGGTCCTCGATGGCCAGCGGGTGGTCGTTCGGGCAGGCCAGGTTCTCCGAGAAGCGCCGCTCCCGCCCCGGGTCGTCCTCGGGCAGGTCGACGAAGTCGAGCAGCACCAGCCCGCCGGAGAGCCCGAGCGCGGCCTCGACCGAGTCGGTGAGCCGCTGCTTGGCGCTCGGCTTGACGCTGAGCCGGTCGATCACCACCTCGATGGTGTGCTTCTCCTGCTTCTTGAGCTTGGGCGGCTCGGTCAGCGGGTGCACCACACCGTCGACCCGGGCCCGGGCGTAGCCCTTGGCCTGAAGTTCGGCGAAGAGGTCGACGTACTCGCCCTTGCGGCCGCGGATCACCGGGGCGAGCACCATGAACCGGGTGCCCTCGGCCATGGCGAGCACCCGGTCGACGATCTGCTGCGGGCTCTGCCGGGAGATCCGCTCGCCGCAGACCGGGCAGTGCGGCTCGCCGATGCGGGCGAAGAGCAGGCGGAGGTAGTCGTAGACCTCGGTGATCGTGCCGACGGTGGACCGGGGGTTGCGCGAGGTGGACTTCTGGTCGATCGAGACGGCCGGGCTGAGGCCCTCGATGAAGTCGACGTCCGGCTTGTCCATCTGGCCGAGGAACTGCCGGGCGTACGAGGAGAGCGACTCGACGTAGCGGCGCTGCCCCTCGGCGAAGATCGTGTCGAAGGCCAGGCTCGACTTGCCCGACCCGGAGAGCCCGGTGAAGACGATCAGGGCATCCCGGGGCAGGTCGAGACTGACGTCACGCAGATTGTGCTCGCGCGCGCCACGGATGATCAGTCGGTCGGCCACTGTCCGTGTACTCCCGGGTGAAGAAGATGAGGAGAATCTGTCCGCTCCGTGGTGATTCTGAGCGGTTGTGCGGGCGCAGAAAAGCGCCTCGGCAACTCTAGCCCCGAGGTACGACACTTTTCCGCGCCGGCGCATTCCCCCAGCTCAGCCCGGTCGGCCGCCCTCGCCCGGCGCCTCAGAACCCGCCGGGCGAGGGCGGCCGGGCCGGCCGGTTCGCCCGGCGGCGGACGCCGCGCCAGCCGCCGCGCCGCTCGGCCGCCAGCCGGGTCTCCCGGCGCCGGGTCTCGTACGCCACCTCGCGCTGCAGCCGCCGCCAGCTCTCCCAGCGTCGCGCCAGCAGCTCGCCGCTCTCCAGCGCCTCACGCACCGCGCAGCCGGGCTCCCCGTCGTGCCCGCAGTCGCCGTACCGGCAGCCGGTGGCGAGCTCGGCGATGTCGGCGAAGGCCCGGTCGAGCCCGGCCACGCCGTCGAGCAGGCCGACCGCGCGCACGCCGGGGGTGTCCAGCACGGCCCCGCCGCCGGGCACCGGAACCAGCGCCCGCCAGGTGGTGGTGTGCCGCCCCTTGCCGTCCACCCGGCGGATCGCCTGGGTGGGCATCACCACCGCCCCGGCCAGGGCGTTCACCAGGCTGGACTTGCCGGCCCCGGACGGGCCGAGCAGGGCCAGTGTGCGGCCGGGCGCGACCTCGGCGCGCAGCGGGTCCAGCCCGGTGCCGCCCTCGGCGCTGACCGGCAGCACGGGCACCCCGGGCGCGACGGCGGCGAGTTGCCGGGCGATCGCCGCCGGGTCGGCCGCCAGGTCGGCCTTGGTGAGCACCACCAGTGGCCGGGCCCCCGACTCGTGGGCGAGGGAGAGCAGCCGCTCGATCCGGCCGACGTCCGGCTCGGGGTGCACGGGCTCCACCACGGCGGCGGCGTCCAGGTTCGCGGCCAGCACCTGGCCGCTGGCGTCCTTGCCGGCGGTCCGCCGGATCAGCGCGGTGCGCCGGGGCAGCACCGTCTCGACGGTCACCCGCCGGTCCGGCCAGGTGCCGAGCAGCACCCAGTCCCCGGCGCAGGGCAGCTGGGTCAGGTCGGTGGCGGCGGCGGCCAGCACCGCCCCGCCCAGGGTGGCGCGCACCGGACCGTCCGCGCAGAGCACGGTGCAGACGCCCCGGTCGACCCGGGCCACCCGGCCCGGGCGGTGGTCGGTGCGGCGGCGCGGTTGTGCCGCCCGGTCGGCGTCCCAGCCGAGGGCGGTCAGATCGATGGTCATGGCATCCTCATCGGTGTCGGAGCGGGTGACGCACGCGTGCTGAGACCGGCATGATCACCACCTCCTCCGAGTTCCGGTGCCGCGTTCGAGCCGACGGTAGGGTGCCCGGCGGCGCGCCGAAAGCGATTTCCCCGGCGACGTGCGGGCGGCCGACGGTTAGGGTCGGAACGTGACCACGGATCCACTCCTGCTGACCGGTGAGGTGGACGACGCCACGGCGCGCCTGCTGCGCACGGCGGCCACCTTCGACAGCGCGGACATCGCCGCCGCGTCGCTGCTGCCGGGCTGGACCCGCGGGCACGTGCTGACGCACCTGGCCCGCAACGCCGACGGCTTCGTCAACCTGCTCACCGCGGCCCGCACCGGCGAGCCGGTGTCGATGTACGCGTCGGCGGCGGCACGCGCCGCCGACATCGAGGCCGGCGCCACCCGCCCACCCGAGGCGCACCTGGACGACCTGCGCCGCTCGGCGGACCGGTTCGCCGAGGCGGTGGCCGCGATGCCCGCCGACGCGTGGGCGGCGACCGTCGACACGCCACGCGGCCCCAAGGTCGCCGCCCTGCTGGTCTGGGGCCGGCTGCGGGAGCTGGAGGTGCACCACGTCGACCTGGACGCCGGGCACCGGGCGGCCGACTGGCCCGAGGCGTTCGGCCACCGGCTGCTGCACGAGGTGGCGACCGACCTGGCCGAGCGCGGCGACGCGCCGCCGATGGTGCTGCGGTTCGACGGCAGCCGGCACGAACTGTTGATCGGCGACCGGGCGCACGCGCCCGTGGTCACCGGCGCCGCCCCCGAACTCGCCGCCTGGCTGATCGGACGCAGCCGCGGCGCCGTGCTGACCGTCACCCCGGACGGTCCGCTCCCCGAACCACCGGAATGGATATAGACCCCGTCATGACCTACAGCGGAGACGTCCCGCCCGGCGGCACGCCGGCCGTACGCGAGCTCGACCGGCTCACCATCACCAAGGTCTCGGTGGGCCCGATGGACAACAACGCCTACCTGCTGCGCTGCCGGGCGACCGGCGAGCAGCTGCTGATCGACGCCGCGAACGAGGCGCCGCACCTGCTGGAGCTGGTCGGCGACGCCGGCCTGGCCACCGTGGTCACCACCCACCAGCACATGGACCACTGGGTCGCGCTGGAGGAGGTGGTCGCCAAGACCGGCGCCCGCGCCCTGGCGCACCCGGACGACGCCGCCGGGCTGCCGATCGAGACCGAGCCGCTCGTCGAGGGCGACCGGGTGCGGGTCGGCGACTGCCCGCTGGAGGTCATCCACCTGCGCGGTCACACCCCCGGCTCGATCGCGCTGCTCTACCGCGACCCGGCCGGCACGCCGCACCTCTGGACGGGCGACAGCCTCTTCCCCGGTGGGGTGGGCAACACCGACAAGGACCCGCAGCGGTTCGCCGCCCTGATCGACGACGTCGAGCGCAAGCTCTTCGCCCAACTGCCCGACGAGACCTGGTTCTATCCCGGCCACGGCAAGGACAGCACCCTCGGCGCCGAACGCCCCGCCCTCCCCCAGTGGCGCACCCGCGGCTGGTAACCCGACCCAGCACACCACCTCAGATCCCCTAAATCCGGCGGCGGCGCCCCCACTCCCGGACGAACCCGGTCCACGACGGGGAGGGGGCCTGCCGTGCCCGGCGCAGGGATCAAGCCTGACCGCCCGGAGCCGGGCACGGCAGGCCCCCTCCCCCAACCGCAACCAGGGTCACCCGACCAGCGACCCCAGGCACCAGGCTCACCCGGCCAGCGCCCGCAGCCGCCGTCGCGTACCCAGCAACACCAGCGCCGCGAGCAGCAGGCCGACCGCCATGGTGACCAGCATCGGGCTGGC
The DNA here is from genome assembly GCF_056780015.1 of Micromonospora sp. R311. NCBI lineage: Bacteria > Bacillati > Actinomycetota > Actinomycetes > Micromonosporales > Micromonosporaceae > Micromonospora > Micromonospora sp. R311. The sequence continues at coordinate 169,446 of NZ_JBSWCE010000006.1, read as the reverse complement.
CGGGCCCGGCAGCAGCCCGGCCAGCGACCGGGACGCGGTGCCGAGCACCAGGTAGAGGCCGGCCCAGGCGGCGGCGCCGAGCGTCGCGCAGCCGAGGAACCGCCGGTACGACATCCGCAGCCCGCCCGCGGCCAGCGGCAGCAGCGCGTTGAACACCGGCAGGAAGGGGGCGACCAGCACCATCCGGCCGCCCCCGCGCCGCAGGATCCCCTCCGCCGCCGCCCAGCGCGACTCGCCGATCCAGCCGCCCACCCGGCTGTGCCGCAGCCGGTCCCCCCACCGGCGGCCGGCCAGGAAGCTCAGCGACCACCCGGCCAGGCAACCGGCCACCACGGCGGCGAAGGTGGCCAGCCCGGTGGCCGGCCGCCCCACCCCGACCGCGGCGAGGATCGCCACGTCGCCCGGCACCAGCACCCCCAGCAGCGGTACGGCGTCGAAGAGCATGACCACCCCGAGCACCCCCATGAGCAGGGTGGTGGGAAGCTCTCCGACCTGGGCCAGCCAATCCGCCATGCCCCGTACGCTATGACCGCCGCACCACCGTGGACATCGGGTTTTGCTCCCCAGCCCACCCTGAATCCCGGCTCGGGGTGGACCCTGAGGGCGGCCCGGTGTCAGCGGGGGCGCAGCACCTGCACCCGGCGCACCGGCGAGTCGACGCTGGGCTCGGTGGTCGGCACCGGATAGTCGGCGACCACGGTCAGCCGGTCCGGCGGCAGGTGACCCCGCCCGGGGTCGCCGACCAGCACGTCGGCGCCGGTGGCGGCGACCCGGCGCAGGAAGGCCAGCATCCTGGCGGCCATCGGCGCGCTGTAGAAGACGTCCCCGGCCACCAGCAGGTCCACCCCGCCGCCGTCGGAGTCGAGCAGGTCGCCGCCGGTGGCCGCGACGGCGACCCGGTTGGCCCGGGCGTTGACCGTGACGGCCGCGACCGCGTACGGGTCGATGTCGTTGGCCACCACCCGGCGGGCGCCGGCGAGCGCGGCGGCGATCGCCACCAGTCCGGAGCCCGCGGCCAGGTCGAGCACCCGGCGGCCGGCGGCCAGTTCCGGATGGTCGAGCAGGTACCGGGCGAGGGCCTGCCCACCGGCCCAGACCGACGCCCAGTACGGCGGCGGCAGGCTGCGCCCGGCGTGCGCCTCCATCCGGGCCCACCAGACGATCGCGTCCTCGGCCAGGTGCAACCGCACCTCGGGGACGAACGGGGTGCGCACCAGTCGGAGCCGGTCCAGCCCACCGCCGGGGGCGAGGATCTCCCGCTCCAGGTCGCTGAGGGCGGCGTCCGCGGCTTCGTTCACCGGCGCAAGCATGCCGCAGCGGGACCGCCACCGGGCGGCTTTCGCGATGCCGACCCGCGGAGTTCGCCGCACCGCCTGCGGCACTTCGCCCAGCAGATCAGGGTTTGGCCCGTTACTGTCGAGGAGGTACAGGGCGATCATCGGCCGACGGCCGGCGGTCAGCCGCTTCGAACAGGAGAGATGCATGGCAACCGGCACGGTTAAGTGGTTCAACTCGGAAAAGGGCTTCGGCTTCATCGAGCAGGACGGCGGGGGTCCGGACGTGTTCGTCCACTACTCGGCCATCGCGACGAGCGGCTACCGGGAGCTGAACGAGGGCCAGAAGGTCGAGTTCGAGGTGACCCAGGGGCAGAAGGGTCCGCAGGCGGACAACGTCCGCCCGATGTAGACCCGTGTCGGTGGCGGCGGCCGGTGACGGCCGCCGCCGCAGTACGCCTCACGGCTCCGCCGGCGCGGCGGGCAGGTCCCGCCGTCGCCGCAGCGGCCCGACCAGCAGGATCAGCGGGGTGAGCGCCAGCCAGCCGGTCATCACGCCGATCGCGGTGCCGGTGCCGAGGACGCTGCCGAGCGCGCCGGCCGCCACCGCGGCCAACGGGATCGTCCCGTAGTTGAGCAGCTGCATGCTGACCGTCACCCGGCCGAGCAGGTGGTGCGGCGGGTAGGTCTGCCGGAAGCTGCTCTTGAGCACGTTCCCGACCGCCACCCCGAGGCTGACCAGCACCCCGCCGAGCGCCGGCCAGACCAGCCCGGCGCCCGGGCCGGCCAGCGGGATCAGCAGCGCGGGCGGCCCGGTCAACGCCGCCGCCAGCAGGATCGCCCGGGCCGTGCCGAGCCGCCGCCCGAGCCGGGTGGCCAGCACCGCGCCGACGATGCCGCCGAGGCTCATCACCGCGACCAGCACGCCGACCGGGCCCGGCTCGACCCGCGCCTCGCGGACCAGGTACACCACCAGCACGGCCTGGTAGCCGACCAGCCCGATGTTGCTGGCCGCGCCGAACAGCGTCAGCACCCGCAGGTACGGATCCGCGGCGACGAACCGGATACCGGCGGCGATCTGCCGCCGCAGCGACGAGGTGTGGCCGGTCCGCTCCGGCCGCGGCTCGACCCGCCGGATGCGCAGCAGGCAGGCCGCGGAGACCAGGAAGCTCAGCGCGTCGAGCAGCAGCGCGGTGACCGCGCCGGCGAGCTGCGCCACCAGGCCCGCGATCCCCGGCCCGAGCACGTAGCTGGCGGTCTGCGTGGCCTGGATCCGGGCGTTGCCCGCCGGCACCTGTTCCGGGCGCAGCAGGACCGGCAGGTAGACCTGGTCGGCGGTCTCGAAGAAGACCCGGGACACGCCGCCGCCCAGGGCCACCACCAGCAACTGCCCGACGGTGAGCACGTCCAGCAGCGCGGCGAGCGGCACGCTGAGGAACAGCGCGGCCGAGACCAGGTCGCAGGCGATCATCACCGGCCGGCGGGGAAGCCGGTCCACCCAGGCACCGACCGGCAGGCCGATCAGCAGCCAGGGCAGCCAGGCCGCCGCGGTGAGCACCGCCACCGCGAAGGTGCTCGCGTCGAGCACGGTCACCGCGACCAGGGGCAGCGCCACCGCGGTGACGTTGCTGCCGACGCTGCTGACCGTCTGCGCGGCCCAGAGCAGCCGGAAGTCCCGGTGGCCCCGCAGCCCGGATCCGGCCGCCGGGCGCCGGGCGCGGGCCTCGCCGGCCGGCACCCGCTGGTCCGGGCTGGCGGGTCGGGCCGGCGCCGGCGTGCTCACGGCGTGGCCGGAAGGCCGTGGGCGAACAGGAAGACCGGCTCGCGGCGGCGCCCGTCGTCGGGCACCGTCCGCTCCGTCCAGCGGGCGAGCAGGTCGTTCAGCTCGCGGCCCAGCTCGGCCAACTCCTCGGGCGTGAGGTGCAGCCAGCGGTCGATGGAGAACGGCCCCTCACCCCAGGCGTCGTGCGCGGCCTCGTCGGCGGCGTGCCAGGCGCGGGCGAGCGCGACGTGCCGGTCGAGGTTGAGCGAGGTGGCGGCGTCAGCCACTGCCCGGGCCGCCGGGTCGGTGTCGAAGTCGGCGCTGGACCAGCGCACCCCCCGGCTGACCAGGCGCCACCACCGCTCGCGCCGGTCGCGGGCCAGCTCCGGCGCCTCGGCGACGAGGTCTGCGGCGGCGAGCACCTTGAGGTGGTGGCTGACGTTGGCCGGGGCCTGCCCGGTGCGGTCGGCGAGCAGGCCGACGGTCGACGGGCCGTGCACCTTGAGCACGTCCATCAGGCGTCGGCGCAGCGGGTGGGCGAGCGCGGCCAGCACCCGGGAGTCGGTCACCTGGCGTACGTCGGGGTTCGGCATGCCTTCAGCGTCGCATCCGCAACAGCTCTTTCGCAAGAGCCATTGCGTAATACCTCTTGCCGGACTCGCCGGCGCGGCGCGGGGGGTGCCGCGCCGGCGGTCGGGTCAGGCGGCCAGCCGACGGGCCAGTTCCTCGGCGACCTGTCGGGCCAGCGTGGGTGGGATCGCCGCGGCGATCTTCTCCGGGGTCAGCCCGGCCAGCACCCCGGCGACGATCGCCGGCTCGTCGGTGACGTCCTTGCCGGCGAGCGCGGTCAGCGCGGACTGTACGGCGCTGAGCTGGGCGCCGAGGGTCTTCAGGTTCGGGTGCGGTACGACGTAGCTGGTGTTGGTGTGGTCCTCCCCCAGCGCCATCCGGGTGTAGATCTGCCCGACCGGGTTGCGGCCGTCCAGGACGGTCAGGTTGCGGTGGATGGTCTCCAGCCAGGCGTGCTCTTGCGGGGTCATGTCGTCTCCCTCGATGAGGCCGATGGTGGTCAGGTAGCGACGGAACAGCGGGGTCTGGTCCCGGCCCGCCTTGATCGCGTCGCGGAAGAAGCTGAAGTGGGTGTGCCACAGGTGGGAGTCGTCGCCGGTGCTGCGCCGGCCGAGCCGGTCCCACCGCCGGACGACCCTGCCGTCCGGGGAGTAGATGATCTCCCGGATGTCCCGGGTGTCCGGGGCGTTGGCGGCGCACTGGCCGACGCACCAGACGGAGAAACTACGCAGGTCGTGGGTGCGTCCGCCGGAGCTGACCTGGAACTGCCCGACGTCGAGCGCCGCGGCGTCCAGGGTGAGCCCTTCGCGGTCCCGGGGCGACTCCACCACCGAGTAGTCGTTCGTGACCACCCGGTCGGAACCGCAGTGGTAGCCCCCGCGGTGGGCGGAGTCACCGACGATGCCGACCTCGGCCGGTTCGAGGTCCTGGCTCCGTACCCGGTTGGGATCGACGTTGAGATGGGTGAGCAGCAGGTTGCGCACGGTCAGCAGATTGGTGGGTGCGCGCGTCATGGGTCCCCCTAGTCGGGTCGGGGCCGGGCACGACAGTGACACCGCGTACGCGGTGAGGGGGCTACACGCGCGGGCCCGGCCAACTGGTGCACAACGCCGGGCGTTGCTCAACGATAACCCAGTCAATGGACGAACGCCCAGTTCAAACGGGGTCAGTTCACCGTGGAGGCAGGCGACGACCGGAGTGGACGACGGGCAGTACGACCGCCGACGGGTGCTCCGGGTCGTGCAGGATCTCTCGATGGCCGGCACGTAGCGTGACGGCGGTGCCGAGCGGTTCCCCGGTGCCGGGGTTGCGCGCGTACCGGGGGTGGGCGCCGCCGGAGACCTGGAGGCGCAACCGGTGCCCGGCCGCGAACCGGTGGGCGGTGGGCCACAGCTCCACCGGCACCCGCACGGCGCCAGCGGCGTCGACCGGATAGCGCCCCGGCTCGATCCGGACCAGCCCGTCGCAGACGTTCCAGGACCGGGCGCGCCGGTCCACGTCGCACAGTCGCACGAAGACGTCCAGGTACGACAGTTCGCTGCGCACGTGGATCTCGGCGCGCACCGGCCCGGCCACCTCGACCGGGCCGGCGAGCGGCGCGCTGGTCCAGGTGAGCACGTCGGGCCGGGCCTCCACCGGGCGGTTGTCGACCGGCCCGGCGCGCTGGGCGACGAGCAGCGGACCGCCGAGCGAGGGGGTGGGATCGGCCGGGTCGTACCAGAACCCGTCCGGCGCCGACGGCACCGGCGGATCGGTGGCCAGCGCGCCGGCCGGGTGCAGGTGCCACCGGGTGGGCGTGGCCGGCGGCGGCCAGTCGGGCAGGTCGCGCCAGCCACCGCCGACGCCGCCGACGTGCACCCGCACCGGCGCGGTCCGGCCCGCCGGGCGACCGGCGAGGTGCTCGTCGAGCCAGTCCAGGCCGTCGCGCAGGGCCGCGACGAACAGCCCCGGGCTGCCGTGCGTCCACGGCCCCACGGTCAGCCGGGGGCGGGCCCCGGCGGCGCGCAGGGCGGCGAAGTCGCGCAGTTGGGCCGGCAGGAAGATGTCGTGCCAGCCGCCGAGCATCACCACCGGCGCGCGCACCTGCCCGATCCGGTCGTCGAAGACCCGGGTCCGCCAGTAGTCCGCGGTCGGGGTGTGGTGGCGCAGCCACTCCTGGAAGAACGGCACGGTCACCCCGGTGGCGATCCGGTCCGCCTCGGCCAGCGGCAGGTGGGCCAGGGCGGCCGTCAGCCGGGGCTGCCCGCGCTTGAGTTCCCACTGCCGGGCCAGCCAGGGCACGGTCTGCGCCTGCAGCAGCTCCGCCCAGGTGAGCACGGTGTCGAGGGCGAACGAGTCCCCGGCGTAGGTGGAGTCCCGGGTGGCCGAGGCGGTCACCACGGCCACCATCGCCCGCAGCTCGTCGCCCGCGTCGGCCGCCAGGGCCCACTGCACGAAGCCCTGGTAGCTGGCGCCGAACATGCCGAACGCCCCGGTCCACCAGCGCTGGCGGCGCAGCCAGTCCAGGGTGTCCAGTCCGTCGTCGCGCTCGTGCACCAGCGGTTCGAACACCCCGCCCGAGCCGTGCGTGCCGCGGCAGGACTGGATCACCACGTGGAAGCCCCGCTCGGCGGCGAGCCGGCCGAGCAGCCGCATCGGCCCGCCCCGCCCGTACGGGGTGCGGATCAGCACGACCGGCGCGCCGGGCAGGTCGGGGGCGTAGTGGTCGGTGCGCAGCGCCACGCCGTCGCGGACCCGCACCGGGACGTCCCGGGTCAGGGTGACCCGCCGGGTACGCGCGGGGGGCAGCCGCAGCGCCGCCGTGGCGACCCGGGTGACGAGCCGGTCCAGCCGCACGGTCAGCCCGGGCGGCGGGGCGGGGCGGATCGGGCCGCCCGGACGGCGTCGCGGTGCTCGCGCAGCGAGGCGCCCATCGCGGACATGAACCGGTGCACCACCGCCAGTTCGTCGTCGGTGAACCCCGACATCACCTCGTCGGTACGCCGTCCCAGCGGCCGGAAGAAGTCCAGCGCCAGTTCGGCGCCCCGGTCGGCGTAGCGCAGGAAGACCTTGCGCCGGTCGGCGGTGTCCCGGTCGCGCCGGATGTGCCCGGCCCGTTCCAGCCGGTCGATCAGCGCGGTGACCGAGCCGGAGGAGAGGTTGAGCTGCTCGCCGAGGCGTCCGGGGGTGATCGGCTGGCCGGCCAGTTCGGCGTCCATCACCGCGATCAGCGCCTGCAGGTCGGTGGCGCCCAGCCCGTGCAGGGCGGCGAAGGCGTGCCCGACGTGCTGGGCGTCGCTGGAGTAGCGGCGCAGCTCCGCGGTGATCTCGGCGACCAGCCGCTCGCGCGGGGTCTCCCGCCGCCGGTACATGTCGTGCGCCACGTCCGCCTTCCCCGCCGCCCCGTTCTCGAGTTGCAGCCTAACTCAGCGGCCGATAATCTCGGCCGTCGAGATACTTGGCAGCCGGGAGATATGGTGCGGGGACGCCGCCCCGCCGGCCGGAGACCGGGAGGCAACCATGTCCCTGTTCACCCGCGTCGCCCGCGGCCGGCCGGCCGCCTGGCTCACCGTGGTCGCCGCGATCGTCGTCGGCGCGGCCGTCTTCGGCCTCCCGAAGCCCGACAACCCGGCGCCCGTCTCGTCCACCGGCCTGTCCCTGCGCTGGCAGTCGACCCAGGTCGAGCGCCTACAGGAGCAGTTGCCCTCGCGCGACGTCCAGCCGGCGATCGTCGTGGTCAGCCGCGCCGACGGCGGCCCGCTCACCGCGGCCGACCGCGCGGCGCTCACCGGGCGGTCCGACGACCTCGGCCGGTTCGCCGTCGGCGGCCGGGTCGGCCCGCCGCAGGTCTCCCCGGACGGCACCGTCGCCCTCGTCGCCGTGCCGCTGTCGACCGCCGGCGGTCAGGAGGAGATCGCCGGCCGGGTCGACGACCTCCGCGCGTCCCTGGACGACGTGCCCGCGTCGCTCACCGTCGCGGTGACCGGCGGTCCCGCGTTCACCACCGACCTGGCAAAGGTCTTCGACGGCGCCGACACCACCCTGCTCGTCGTCACCGCGTCCGTGGTCGCGCTGCTGCTGCTGATCACCTACCGCAGCCCGTTCCTGTGGATCGTGCCCCTGGTCGTCGTCGCGGCGACCGAGCAGCTCACCCTGCGCGCCCTCGACACGATCGTCCCGGCGGTCGGCATCAACCTCCCCGGCGGCGCCGTCACCGGCATCGCCAGCGTCCTGGTCTTCGGCGCGGCCACCGACTACGCGCTGCTGCTCATCGCCCGCTACCGGGAGGAGTTGCGGCGCGAGGCGGACCGCTTCGTGGCGATGCGGGCCGCGCTGCGCCGCACCGCCGAGCCCATCCTCGCCAGCGGCTGCACCGTCGTCCTCGGCGTGCTCACCCTGTTGCTGTCCGAGCAGGAACTCAACCGGGCGCTCGCCGTGGCCTGCGCGACCGGCGTCGTCCTCGCCATGGCGTCGGCGCTGTTCGTCCTCCCCGCGGCGTTGGTGATCTTCGGTCGCGGCCTGTTCTGGCCGTTCGTGCCCCGGGTCGGCGGCGCGGTCCGCGACGGCCGGCTCTGGGGCCGGCTCGGCGCCGCCGTCGAGCGCCGTCCCGCGCCGGTCGCGGCGGCCGCGGTGCTGCTGCTGGCCGGGCTCGCCCTCGGCGGGCTCGGCATCCGCACCGGACTGTCGGAGACCGAGCAGTTCCGGGTCGAGCCCGAGGCGGTCGCCGGCGCGGAGACCCTCGCCCGGGCCTTCCCCGCCGGCACCACCCAGCCGGTCGCCGTGCTCACCACGCCCGCGGCGGTGCGGGCCGTCACGGACGCCGCCGCGGGCGTCCCGGGCGTCGCATCCGCGCGCCCCGGCGCGGCCGGCGCGGCGGTCGCCCAGGTCGACGTCGTGCTCGACACCGAACCCGGCACGGCCGCCTCGGACCGGGCGATCGAGGCGCTGCGCGACGCGGTCGCCGCGGTGCCCGGCTCCGCCCCGCCCGCGGTCGACGGCGCCGACGCCTTCGCCGGGGCGCTCGTCGGCGGCACGGTCGCCGGCACCTACGACTCCGACGAGGCCAACGGCCGGGACCTGCGGCTGATCCTGCCCATCATCCTGCTGCTCGTCGGCGCCGTGCTGGTGCTGCTGCTGCGCGGCCTGCTCGCCCCGGTGCTGCTGGTACTCACCGTGATCGCGTCGTTCTTCGCCAGCCTGGGCGCGGCCTGGCTGCTCTTCGACCACCTGCTCGGGTTCCCCGCGCTGGACAGTCAGGTGCTGCTGCTCGCCTTCGTGTTCCTGGTCGCCCTCGGGGTGGACTACAACATCTTCCTGGTCACCCGGGCCCGCGAGGACGCCCGCGCCACCGGCACCCGCGCCGGCGCGCTCTCCGCGCTGCGGGTGACCGGCGGGGTGATCACCAGCGCCGGGGTGCTGCTCGCGGCGGTCTTCGCCGTGCTGGGGGTGCTGCCGCTGATCCTGCTCACCCAGATCGGGATCATCGTCTGCATCGGCGTCCTGCTCGACACCCTGCTGGTGCGGACGGTGCTCGTGCCGGCGCTCGCGTTCCTGCTCGGCGACCGGTTCTGGTGGCCGGGCCGGATCGGGCGGCCCACCGTCGAGGGCGACCCGGCGCGCGGTGAGCCGGTGGCCGCCCGGCACTGAGCGGCGCCGGGGTCGCCTGCCGCACCGCCGCCGCCCCGGCCCCGCCGCGGGCTCAGTAGCCCAGGCAGACGCACTCGGTCATCAGCGCCCGCACGTTGCGCACGTAGCTCGGGTTGGGGATGGCCAGCGGCTCCCCCTCCACCGCGACCGCGCCGTGGCCGTAGTTGTACGCCGCGATGACCGCGTTGAGCAGGCAGGAATCCAGTTCGGCGGAGCACAGGGCGGCGTCGAGGCGGTAGTCGGCCTCGAAGTACATGTCCCCGATGTACTTCGTCAGCCAGGCCAGATAGTTGGCGCCGAGGTAGGCGTTGTCGCGGTAGTCGCGGATGTCGTAGCTCTGCCCGAACCGCTGGTTCATCCAGTCGGCGGTGCCCGGCATCACCTGCATCAGCCCGATTCCGCCGTCACAGGCGATGATGTTGGACTGCCAGCCGCTCTCCTGCCACGCGGTCGCCTTGACCAGGTTCAGCGGGATCCTGATGCTCGGGGCGGAGGTCGGCCAGTACGTCTTCGCCGCCGCGTCGGCCAACGCCGTCTTCACCTGGGCCCGGGTCGCCTGGCTGCCCTCGTAGCTCGGCTCGCAATCGTTCGACGGCGGCTTCGGCGGCGCCGGCGGCACCTTCGTCTCGGTCGGCGGCTTGGCCACCGGTCGTGGTCTGGTGGCCCGGGTCGGCGTACGGCTCGGGGTGGCCTTCGGCGACGCGGTGCGGGTGGGCGCGGCCCCCATCGCCTCGACCGCGCTCGGCGCGGCCGACGGTTCCCCGTCGGGCTCGCCCTCTGCCGGGTCGCCGCCCGGCAACGTGGTGGGCGCGGCCACCGGCACGGCCGGTTCGTCCGTCCCGGCCCGCCGTCCGGCGCAGCCGGCCACCGTCCCGGCCAGCAGCGCCCCGACCAGCAGTACGGCCGCCAGCCGATCCGTGCGTCGACGCATCCCTACCCCTCCCCCGTGCGGTGGCCGCACCTTAACAGGGCCGGACCGGCCGGCGGGGTCCTGGTGACAGCGCGTCCGGCTCGTCCACCGGCTCCCGGGCACCGCCCACCGCCCGGTCCCGGGTGGCCCAGGCCACCATGAACACTGTCGTCCAGGCGACCCCGAGCAGCACCGAGCCGGCGATCCCGCTGGCGGTGCCCAGGCCCAGGTAGAGGCGGGCGCCGCCGAGGCCCACCACCCCGGCCGCGGCGGCCGTCCAGGCGGCCACCGCCACCGGCCAGCGGGCCTGCCGGGACACCAGCCAGGCGAGGGTGCACAGGCTCGCGGTCACCACCGCGGTCTGGGTCGGGAACAGGACAGCCCCGCCGCCGGGACCGGCCAGGTCGGCCACCACGGCCAGCACCACCAGCGGCATGAACGCGCCGGCCGTGCCGACCACGCTGAGCAGGTCGGCCTGCCAGGGCCGGTGCCGCCAGGCCAGCACCGCGGCCAGCACCGCCACCACCACGATCAGGAACGAGCCGCGCAGCACCGAGACCACCGCGAGGGCGGCGTCCACCGCCCCGGGGGTACGCCGGTCGGCGAACCACCCGGCGATCGCCCCGTCGACCACGGCCAGCCCGCTGTGCCGCACCACCACGCCGAGCAGCCAGGCGATGGCCAGCCCGGCGACGAAGAGCAGCAGCAGCCCGGCGACCAGGTTGAGCAGCAGCGTCCAGGCCGGGCCGATACGCATGGCGAGCAGGAAGAACAGGATGCCGTACCGGGCGCTGAACCAGCGCACCGGCGGCAGCCCGGCGGCCCGGGACAGCAGCGCCCGAGCCGGGTCCGGGTTGCGGCCCAGCCACCGCCCGGCCAGCACCACCGCGACCAGCGCGGCCAGCAGCACCAGCACCGCCCCGGTGGCCCGGCCGAGCAGCCGGGACACCGTCTCGTACGACTCGCCGGCCAGGTAGCCCACCAGCACCGACCCGCCCACCCAGGTGGCCACCCCGGCCGCGTTCCACGGCGCGAACCGCCGGTACGGCATGCCGGCCGCGCCGGCCAGCCGGGGCACCAGGGTGCGGGCGAAGGCGACCCAGCGGGCGGTGAACACCCCGCGCCCGCCGAGCCGGCCGAGCATCGCCTCGGCCCGGGTCCACCGGTGCGGGCCGACCCGGGCGCCGAGCCGGCTGGCGCGCAGCCGCGGCCCGTACCGCCGGCCGGCGCGGAAGGCGAGTGTGTCGCCGATCACCGCGGCGACCACCATCACCAGCAGCGTCGGGGCGAGCCGTAGCGTCCCCGCGTACGCTAGGAAGCCGACCAGCAGCAGGGTCGCCTCGCCCGGCACCAGCAGTCCGAAGATCACGGCGGTCTCCGCCGCGACGATCAGCGCGGCGACCAGGTAGATCAGCAGGGCCGGCAGGCCCTGCAGAGACGTCAGCAGGTCGTGCACTCGGCCCCCATGAACACGAGGGTCAGCATGCCAGCCGTCCGAACGGCTGGGACAGGAGTTTCGCCAGAGACCCGGGCCATCTGGGGGTTGACCCCGACCGGACCCCGGCAACCGCAGACAGGAGAGTATGGAGGGTATGCAGCTTCGCACCGACCTCCGCAACGTCGCCATCATCGCCCACGTCGACCACGGCAAGACGACCCTGGTCGACGCCATGTTGCGGCAGGCCGGCGCCTACGGCGCCCGCGGCGAGACGACCGAGCGGGTCATGGACTCGATGGACCTCGAGCGGGAAAAGGGCATCACCATCCTGGCCAAGAACACCGGCGTGCGCTACCTGCCGGCGGACGGCTCCGACCCGGTCACCATCAACATCATCGACACCCCGGGCCACGCCGACTTCGGCGGCGAGGTGGAGCGCGGCCTGACCATGGTCGACGGCGTGGTGCTGCTGGTGGACGCCAGCGAGGGCCCGCTGCCCCAGACCCGGTTCGTGCTCCGCAAGGCGCTCAAGGCACGCATGCCGATCATCCTGGTGATTAACAAGGTGGACCGGCCGGACGCCCGGATCAAGGAGGTCGTGGACGACACCTACGAGCTCTTCCTCGACCTGGACGCCGACGAGGAGCAGATCGACTTCCCGATCGTCTACGCCTGCGCCCGCGACGGCATCGCCTCGCTGACCCAGCCCGCCGACGGCGCGGTGCCCGACGACAGCCACAGCCTCGAGCCGCTGTTCCGCACCCTGCTGGACACCATCCCGCCGCCCGCGTACGAGGAGGACGCGCCGCTGCAGGCGCACGTGACCAACCTCGACGCCTCCCCGTTCCTCGGCCGGCTGGCGCTGTGCCGGGTGCGCCAGGGCACCATCAGCAAGGGCCAGACCGTGGCCTGGTGCCGCACCGACGGCAGCACCCAGCGGGTGCGCATCTCCGAGATGCTGATGACCGAGGGCCTGGAGCGCAAGCCGGCCGACTCGGCCGGCCCGGGCGACATCATCGCGGTCGCCGGCATCCCCGAGATCATGATCGGCGAGACCCTGGCCGACGCGGAGAACCCGCAGCCGCTGCCGCTGATCACCGTCGACGAACCGGCCATCTCGATGACCATCGGCACCAACACCTCGCCGCTGGTCGGCCGGGTCAAGGGCGCCAAGGTCACCGCCCGGATGGTCAAGGACCGCCTGGACAAGGAACTGGTCGGCAACGTGTCGCTGCGGGTGCTGCCCACCGAGCGTCCGGACGCCTGGGAGGTGCAGGGCCGCGGTGAGCTGGCGCTGGCCATCCTGGTCGAGCAGATGCGCCGCGAGGCCTACGAGCTGACCGTCGGCAAGCCGCAGGTGGTCACCAAGGAGATCGACGGCAAGACCTGCGAGCCGGTCGAGCGGCTGACCATCGACGCCCCGGAGGAGTACCTGGGCGCGATCACCCAGCTGCTGGCCACCCGCAAGGGCCGGATGGAGCAGCTGGTCAACCACGGCACCGGCTGGATCCGGATGGAGTGGCTGGTCCCCGCCCGCGGGCTGATCGGCTTCCGCACCGAGTTCCTCACCGAGACCCGGGGCACCGGCATCCTGCACCACGTCTTCGAGTCGTACGAGCCGTGGTTCGGCGAGCTGCGCACCCGCAACAACGGGTCGCTGGTCGCCGACCGGGCCGGCTCGGTCACCGCGTTCGCGATGACCAACCTCCAGGAGCGGGGCCAGCTCTTCGTCGAGCCGGGCACCGAGGTGTACGAGGGCATGATCGTCGGGGAGAACTCCCGCTCCGACGACATGGACGTCAACATCACCAAGGAGAAGAAGCTCACCAACATGCGCTCGTCGACGGCCGACGAGACCGAGAAGCTGATCCCGCCGCGCAAGCTGTCGCTGGAGCAGGCGCTCGAGTTCTGCCGCGAGGACGAGTGCGTCGAGGTGACCCCGGCCGCGGTCCGGATCCGCAAGGTGGTGCTCGACCAGACCGCCCGCGCCCGGGCCACCGCCCGCCGCAAGCACGCCGGCTGAGCAACCGCCGCACCGGCCGGGGCCGGTCCGCCACGCGCGGGCCGGCCCCGCGTCGTTTCTCCGGACCGACACGGGACTCCGTCCGGGCCGTCGGTGCCGGGCCGAACGGCGCCGCCGGTCAGGTCGGCTTCACCGCGGCCAGGCCGAACACGTCCGGCACTGGCCCCGCACCGGACTCCACCACCCGGGTCACCGACAGGCCGGCCGCCAGCACCGCGTCGAACAGGTCGGCCAGCGGCACGTGCCAGGCACCGACCCGGGCCCGCACCCCGTGCGGCGCCCACGCCCGGAAGCTGCGCTCGCGCACCGCGTACCCCTCGTCGATCACGATCCGGGCCGGGTCGCAGCGGTCGGCGAACGCCCCCACGAAGCACGGATGCACGCCCAGATGGACGAAACGGCCACCGGGCGACAGCACCCGGGCGACCTCGGCGACCACCGCGGCGTAGTCCGGCACGTCGGTGTGCGCGAGCACACAGACCGCGGCCGGCACCGCCGCGTCGGCCACCGGCACCGCCGCGGCGTCGGCCACCGCGACCGGCAGCCGGCCACGGGCGTGCCGCAGCTGCCCGGTCGACAGGTCGACGCCGACCGGGTACCAGCCCAGTCGGCGCAGTTCCGCCGCGTGCGCCCCGGTGCCGCAGCAGACGTCCAGGCAGCGGCCGGCACCCGGGCCCAGCAGCTCGCCCAGCCGCTGCCGGACCCGGTCCATGTAGTCGGCGGAGGTGTCGTTGACGTACTCCTCGTACCAGTCGGCGTAGGCGTCGTATGCGGCGACCGTCATCCCCGCACAGTAGGCCGCACTCCGGCCGCCGCGCCGCCCCGGCGGCCGGCGGCGGGTCGTCCCCCGCGCTCGCCGACCCGATGATCGGCTACGGTCACCGGCATGACCTGGGATGACCTCGACGCCCGGCTGGACCGGGTGCCCGGCACCGTCTCGGCGTACGCCGGCCGGCTCGACGCGGCCGCCACCTGGACCCGGCTGCCCGACGCCACCCACTACGCGGCGAGCACCATGAAGGTCGCCGTCCTCGCCGCGCTGCACCGCGCCGCCGAGGCGGGCGCCCTCGACCTGGACGCCCCGGTGCCGGTGCGCAACGCGTTCGACTCGGCGCAGCCGGACGCGCCCTGCTTCACCTGCGCCCAGCACTACGACAACGACGACGCGGTCTGGGCGCGGGTCGGCGGCACCGCCCCGCTGCGCTGGCTCGCCCACCGGATGATCGTGCGCTCCAGCAACCTCGCCACCAACCTGGTCATCAGCCACGTCGGCCTGCCCGCCGTCGCCGAGGTCTGGGCGCTCGCCGGCGCCCGGCACGCGGTCACCGGCCGGGGCATCGAGGACTTCGCCGCCCGCGACGCCGGCATCACCAACCTGGTCACCGCCGCCGACCTGGCCGCGCTGCTCGGCGCGCTGGCCACCGGCGCCACCCGGCCCGGCCCGCTGGCCTCCCCCGCCGGCTGCGCCGACATGCTCGACGTGCTCTTCGCCCAGGAACACCGCGAGGACCTCGCCGCCGGCCTGCCCGCCGGCACCCGGATCGCGCACAAGAACGGCTGGGTCCGCGGGGTGCGCCACGGCGCCGGGGTGGTCTTCCCCGCCGACGCGCCCCCGTACGCGATCGTCGTCTGCACCACCACCGACCTCGCCGACGGCGGCCCGACCGGCGAGGAGCCCGAGGACGACGCCTGCCACCTGATCGCCGAGGTCTCCGCCGCCGTCTGGGCCGCCCGGCACGACCTGCGCACCGACGGACCGCCGACCGGCTCACCTCGTACCGCCGGATAGCCCCGGGCTCCGACGGATGGCCCCCGGCCGCCGTACCGCCTACGCTGCTGGCCACCGCCCCGAGGAGCCACCGATGCCCCGCAGCCGCACCATCCTGACCGCCTTCGTCCTGGTGACGTGCGCGAACCTGCTGGCCAACGCCGCCGACAGCGACCTCGCCGTCCTGCTCACCAAGCCGCTGCTGATGCCGCTGCTGGCCGCGTACCTCTGGCGGGCCGCCGCCGACCGCGGCGCCCGGCCGACCCGGCTGGTCCTCGCCGCGCTGGCCTTCTCCACCGGCGGCGACGTCGCGCTGCTCGGCGACGGCACCGCCGCCTTCCTCACCGGCATGGCGCTCTTCCTCGCCGCCCACGTCTGCTACATCGCGGCCTTCACCCGCGGCGGCGCGGCGGCCGCGCTGCGCCGGCCGCCGCTGCTCGCCGTCGCCGTGGCGTACGCGGTGCTGACCGTCGCCGCGCTGGCCTGGATGTGGGCCGGGCTCACCGACGCCGGGCTGGCGGTGCCGGTGGCCGGCTACGCGGTCGCCCTGGCCACCATGGCCACCACCGCGGCGGCGCACGGCTGGCGGGTGGGCCTCGGCGGCGCGCTCTTCCTCGGCTCCGACCTGCTCATCGCGACCGGCGTGGCCGAGGTGGCCACCCTGCCCGGGCCGCCGATCTGGGTGATGGCGACCTACGCCGCCGGGCAGGCCCTGATCGTCACCGGGTGGGCCGCCCGCAGCCCCGCCCGCCCGGCGCCGCTCACTCCAGCAGGTACGCCCGCAGCGAGTCGATGACCTCGTCGGTCAGCCCGAGCCCGTCACGCAGGTACGTCCCGAACGAGCCGTGCACCCGGCGCACCTCCGCGTACGCCGCGTCGAGGTACTCGGGGCGCACCTCCAGCACCGGCCGCACCGCCTCGACGTCCAGGGCGGGCTGCCGCTGCCGCATGGCCTCCAGGATCACCTCGCGCAGGCTCGCGGTCAGCGGATTGTTCGCCAGGTAGTCGGCCCGGATCGCGGCCTCGTCCACGCCGAGCGCGTGCAGCAGCACCACGGTGAGCCAGCCGGTGCGGTCCTTCCCCGCCGAGCAGTGGTAGAGCAGCGGCAGGTTCTCCGGCCGGGCGGCCGCCCGGACCGCCTCGGCGAAGTTCGCCCTGGCCGCCGCCCCGGTGACGAACCAGCGGTAGATGGCCGCCATCGCCGCCGGCGTCCCCTGCTCGGCCAGCTGCGTGTACGCGCCCAGGTCGTGGCCGAGCAGCACCGCCGAGACGTACGTGAAGACCGGGTGCTCCGCGTCGTGCACCGGCAGGTGCAGCACCCGCGGCTCGCCGGGCAGCCGGTCCGGCGGGGCGACCACCTGCTCCGAGAGGTCCCGCAGGTCGACCACGCAGGCCGGGCCGAGCTTGGCCAGCACCGGCAGATCCTCGTCGGTGAGCCGGCCCAGCGCCGGGGTGCGGATCAGCACGCCGGGGCGCACCCGCCGGCCGTCGGCGCCGACCATGCCGCCGAGGTCGCGCGCGTTCGGCGCGCCCACCAGTGCCCAGTCCCGCTCCCTCACGCCGCCGCCCCGCTTCGCTCGGCGCCGGCGCGGGGCGTCGCCGCACCGCGTTGACGATTCGCTCGGTGACCCACGCTCATCCGGCCTCCCCGGTCGCTGCCCGTCCGCATATAGGGTGCCGCACATGACGATCGCCGCGGTACGCACCCACCGGCTCAGCGCCCCCTTACACACCCCGTTCGTCACCGCGTTGCGCCGGACCACCACCGTGCAGACCCTGGTCGTCGAGCTGGTCGACGGCGACGGCCGCTCCGGGTTCGGCGAGGCGCCGCAGGTCTGGCAGGTCACCGGCGCGTCGGTCGCCGGCGCCGAGGCCTGCGTGCGGGACCTGCTCGGCCCGATGCTCACCGGCCGGAACCCGGACGACCTGGTGGCCCGCTGCACCGAGGTCCAGCGGGCGGCGGCCGGCAACGAGGCCGCCAAGGCCGCCGTCGACGTCGCGCTGCACGACCTCGCCGCCCGGCGGCTCGGCGTGCCGCTGGTGCGGCTGCTCGGCGGCACCGGCCTGCGGGTGCCCACCGACGTCACGCTCGCGGCGGGCGATGCCGTGGACCTGGCGGCCGCGGCCCGGCAGCGGCAGGCCGAGGGGTTCGGGGTGCTCAAGCTCAAGGTGGGCACCGACGCCGCCGGCGACCTGGAGCGGGTCCGGGCGGTACGCGCCGCGGTGGGCAACGGGGTGCGGATCCGGCTGGACGCCAACCAGGGCTGGACACCGCGCGAGGCGGTCCGGGTGATCCGGGGCATCGAGGACGCCGGCCTCGACGTCGAACTGGTCGAGCAGCCGGTGCCCCGGTGGGACCTGGACGGGCTGGCCTGGGTCAGCGACCGGGTGCAGGTGCCGATCCTCGCCGACGAGTCGGTCTTCGGCGCGCGCGACCTGGTCGAGGTGATCCGCCGCCGGGCCGCCGACATGGTCAACGTCAAGCTCGCCAAGTGCGGCGGCCTGCACCCGGCCCGGACCCTGCTCGACCTGGCCGCGGCGCACGGCCTCGGCACCGTCGTCGGGTCCATGATGGAGAGCCAGGTGGGCATCGGCGCCGCCGCCAGCCTGGTCGCCGCCTACCGCACCACGGCGATCTCCGACCTGGACGCCGCCTGGTGGCTGGCCTGGTCGCCGGTGCGGGGCGGGATCCGCTACGAGGGCGCGACCGTGGTGCTGCCGGATGCCCCGGGTCTCGGGATCAGCACCGTCAATGAAGCAAAAGTGCAGTCTTCTAGTTGATGGCCGTTGGAATCTTTCATAGGGTCACGGCAAGAGGCGGCACGAGCTGGGGGTGGACCGTGGAGCTGCAACCGGGCCGTGAGGCCGTGGTCGGGGTCGCCGTGGCGACCCTGTGGGCCTCCCCCGAGGCGGTACGCCCGGTCGACCGGCCCGCCCTCGCCGCGCGCACCGACATCCCGGCCTGGATCTCCGGGATGAACACCGACCAGCAGGTCGGCGACTGCGTGCTGAGCCAGTTGCTGCTCGGCGAGCGGGTGCTGGTCACCGAGGTGCGCCCGGACGGCTGGGCGCACGTGGTCGCGGTGCAGCAGCCGGCCGCCAAACTCGACCCGCGCGGCTACCCCGGCTGGCTGCCGGCCGACCAGCTCGCCCCGGCCGGCGCGGTGGCCGGCGCCGACCCGATGGTGGTCGACGCCACGGTCACCGCGCTGCGCGCCACCCCCGGCGGCGAGGTGGTGCTGCCCGGCGTGATCCTCGGCACCCGGCTGACCCCGGCCGGGCCGCCGGTGGACGGGTGGCGCCCGGTGCACGCCCCCGGGCACGCCGACCCGCTCTGGCTGCCCGCCGCGCACGCGGTGCCGGTGCCGACCACGCCGCCGACGGCCGGCGAGGTGCTGGCCGTCGCCGCCCGGCTGCTCGACGTCGTCTACATCTGGGGCGGGGTGTCGGCGTACGGCATCGACTGCTCCGGCCTGGTGCACCTGGCCTGGCGGCGGCTCGGCGTGGTGCTGCCGCGCGACGCCGACGACCAGGCCGAGGCGACCACCCCGGTGCCGCTGGGCGCCGAACGCCCCGGCGACCTCTACTTCTTCGCCCGTCCGGGCCGGAAGATCCACCACATCGGCATCGTCACCGCCGCGCCCCGCCCCGGCGACGAGCGGCGGATGCTGCACGCCTGCTACCGGCGCCGCCGGGTGCTGGAGGAGCGGCTACCCGAGGACCGCACCGCCACCCTGGTCGGCGCGCACCGGGTCTGACCCGCCCCGCACGACCGAGGGGCGCCCCCTGGCGGGAGCGCCCCTCGTCTCACGTCTCGGCTGCGGCGTCGACGCCCCCGCCGGGCGGGCCGGCCGACCGGTGGGTCAGCGGCGCGCCTCGGCCAGCATCCGGCGCCGGTCCCGGGACGACTTCATGAGGCTGGCGATCGTCGCCACCAGCAGGGTGCCGAGGATGACCGTGAGAGAGAGCCAGATCGGGATGTGCGGGGCCCAGGCCACGTGCTCGCCGCCGTTGATGAACGGCAGGTTGTTGTCGGCCAGCGCCTCCAGCACCAGCTTGACGCCGATGAAGCCGAGCACCACGGCCAGCCCGTAGCTGAGGTAGATCAGCCGGTCCAGCAGGCCGCCCAGCAGGAAGTAGAGCTGCCGGAGCCCCATCAGCGCGAACACGTTCGCGGTGAAGACCAGGTACGGCTCCTGGGTGATGCCGAAGATCGCCGGGATCGAGTCGAGCGCGAAGATCAGGTCGGTGGTGCCGATCGCGATCATGACGATCAGCATCGGGGTGAACATCCGCCGGCCGTTCTCGTGCGTGGTGAGCTTCGCGCTGTCGTAGTTCTTGGAGATCGGCAGCGCCTTGCGGCTCCAGCGGATCAGCACGTTCTCGGTGAACTCGTCCTCGTCCGGCTCGCCCTGCCGCGCGAGGTTGATCGCGGTGTAGATGAGGAACGCGCCGAAGACGTAGAAGACCCAGGAGAACTGGGAGATCAGCGCCGCGCCGGCGGCGATGAACCCGCCCCGCATGACCAGCGCCAGCACGATGCCGACGAGCAGCACCTTCTGCTGGTACTGCCGGGGCACCGCGAAGCGGGCCATGATGATCACGAAGACGAAGAGGTTGTCCACCGAGAGGCTGTACTCGGTGAGCCAACCGGTGTAGAACTGCCCGGCCGCGCTCGGTCCGGCGGCCAGCCAGACGCCGGCGCCGAAGATCAGGGCGAGGGCGACGTAGAAGCCGACCCAGAGGCTCGACTCGCGCACACTCGGCTCGTGCGGCCGCCGACCGATGATCAGCAGGTCGACGAGCAGGATCGCGGTCAGTGCGACGAGGGTCCCCGCCCACACCAGTCCGGACACGTCCAACGTTTATTCCTCCGGCAGACACGCAACGTCCGGCACACCGTACGCCCCTGCGGGGCACGGCGTGCCGGCGACGCTGACTCTGGTGACTGTCGGAGGTCTCTTCCGTCGCCGTCCCGCAAGCGGGGCGGCGACCCACGGGGCCGGGTCGCGCCACCGGGGGGCCGGCGCTCGACCGTGCTGACGACTCCGTCGCGAGGGAATACTCCCCTCCTCAACCATCATTCTTCCCCACTGCGACCAGTGACCGCACCTTGGGCGCTCGGTGTCCTCCCCCACCTCACCACCGGGGACGCCCCCAACCCCCGCAGATCGGGCAGATTCCTCCTGTTGGCGTCCGTGGTGAGTCGGGGCACACATCCCGTAGTGCGTCCTAGGAGGCTAGGTGCTCCTGGTCGGGCGCGACCAGCGGGTCGGCCGGTGACCAGCCGGCCGCGAGCAGTTCCGCGCAGACGGCGACCGCCCGGGCCAGCCGCCGCGGGAGCGGGCCGCCGAGCTCGACCACCGGCACCCCGCGCCCGGCCAGCTCCGCCCGGAACCGCTCGGTCACCACGCCCGCAGGTGCTCGCCGTCGCGCAACCCGTCGTCGTGAGCCAGCCGATCATGCCGCTCCCCACTCCGCGCGCCCACCCCGGAGCCGCCCGGCCACCGGGAACAGGCCCCCACCGCGCGCGTCCGCCACCGCGGCGTGAAAGGCTCGCCGGCATGGTGCTTGAGGTCGCGCTCATCGACGTACTGCCGGGACACGAGGACGAGTTCGCCGCCGCGTACGCCCAGGGGCACCCGGTGCTCGCCGGCACCCCGGGCTGCCGGTCGGTGCGGATGACCCGGGGCGTCGAGTCGCCGTCCCGCTTCGTGCTGCTGGTCGAGTGGGACTCGGTCGAGGCGCACGACGAGAACTTCCGGGGCACCGAGCGGTTCACCCGGTGGCGAGAGCTGATCGGCCCGTACTTCGCCAACCCGCCGCTGGTCGAGCACTTCGTCGACGTGCCCGCCTGAGTCTGTCGTACCCCCGTTCTAACCTCCGCCTCGCACGCGCCGGTCGCCGGTCCCGACGGGCTCGGGGGCGCCGGGCCCGGTGACCGCGCGGCGATAATCGCTGGCCGGTGACCGCCGCGGTCGGTTAACTGGCGATCATGACTGACCGGGTGGCCCTGGTGACCGGCCTGAGCCGGCGGATCGGCATCGGCGCGGCGGTCGCCCGCACGCTCGCCGCGGACGGCTGGCGGCTGCTGCTCACCGGGCTGCCCGCGTTCGACGAGGCGCAGCCCTACGGCGGCGACCCCGACGGCGTGCCGGCCCTGCTGGGCGAGCTGGGTGGCGCCGGGTACGTCCCGGCGGACCTGCTCGACCCGACCGCGCCCGCCGAGCTGGTCGCCGAGGCGGTACGCCGGCACGGCCGGCTCGACGCGGTGGTGGCCGTGCACGCGTACTCCACGCACACCCCGCTCGGAGCGCTCGACCCCACGGAGATCGACCGGCACCTGCTGGTCAACGTTCGGGCCACACTGCTGCTCGCCGAGGCGTTCGCGGCGGCCTTCACCGGCGGATCCGGCGGACGGCTGGTGCTCTTCTCCAGCGGACAGCGACTCGGCCCGATGCCCGGCGAGCTGGCGTACGCGGCCAGCAAGGCGGCGGTGGAGAACCTGACCGTCCAGCTCGCCCCGCTGCTGATGCCCGCGGGCATCACCGTCAACTGCGTCAATCCGGGGCCCACCGACACCGGCTACGCCCCGCCGGACGTGCACGCCGCGGTGGCGCGACTCTTCCCCGGCGGGCGCTGGGGCACCCCGGCCGACGCCGCCCGGCTGGTGCGGTTCCTCTGCTCGGCGGACGCCGGGTGGATCACCGGGCAGGTGATCGACTCCGAGGGCGGTTTCCGCCGCCACGTGTGACCCGCGGCCGGCTCGCCCGCTCGGGCCGGTCTCAGCCGGCGGCCCGCCGGGCCAGCTCCGCGATGCTCTCCTCCGCCGGCAGGGCCGCACCCAGCAGCCAGCCGGTGATCCGCTCGTACCGGTCCACGTCCGGCGCGGCGACCAGGCGCACGTCGGTGGTCAGCGCCTCCAGCATCACGGTGCGTGGGTCGGCCGGATCCGGAAAGGAGTAGCACGAGTACGGGGTGAGCGGCTGCACCCCCCGCGCGGCGACGCCCCGGGGCAGCAGCCGGATCGTCACGTTCGGCAGCTCGGCCAGGCCGACCAGGTGCCGCAGCTGCTCGCGCCACACCTCCGGCGGCGCGTCGGCGGGATCGCAGGCGGCCTCGCCGAGCAACGCCGTGTAGCGGGGCGGCTCGGGGCGGCGGAGCACCTCGTGCCGGACGAGGCGGGCCCGCACGTCGGCCTCGACGTCCACGCCGGGTTCCAGCAGCCGCCCGGCCGCGATCCGCAGCCGGGCGTACGCCGGGGTCTGCAACAGCCCGGGCACCACGGCGGGTTGGTAGTCGACGATGCTCGCCGCCCCCGCCTCCAGCTCCGCATAGGTGCGCTGCCGCTCGCCCATCTCGCCCAGCGCCTTCCACCAGCCCCGGGTGGTGGCGGCGTCCCGGGCGATGACGATCAACGCGTCCCGCTGCGGCGCCGGCACCTGGTAGACGTCCAGCAGGTCGAGCACGTCGGCGAGGTCCGGCCGGCTCTGCCCCAGCTCGATGCGGGACAGCTTGGAGGTGGAGGCCCAGCCCAGCCGGTCGCAGACCTGTTCCAGGGTCAGCGCCTCCCGCCGGCGCAGCTGGCGCAGCTCGGCTCCGAGCCGCGCGCGTCGAATGACAGGACTCGTTGGCACCGGCATCCCCGCCTCCCCACCGAGGGAGAGTACGCAGGATGATCACCCAGCGCAATACCACGCTTGCGCACAGCAATCGTCCCGGGATCGGCCGGCCACCGGCCCGGCGCCGCCGCCGCAGGTGACGGCCGGTGCATGCCGAAGGCCCAGACGTCGCCGGC
This sequence comes from Micromonospora sp. R311, assembly GCF_056780015.1. Taxonomy (NCBI): domain Bacteria; kingdom Bacillati; phylum Actinomycetota; class Actinomycetes; order Micromonosporales; family Micromonosporaceae; genus Micromonospora; species Micromonospora sp. R311. Next base: position 146,278 of record NZ_JBSWCE010000006.1, on the reverse strand, counting down.
AAGGGCCCGGGCCGGGTAGTCGCGGGAGCCGCAGTCGGTGTCGAACGGCTCCCGGACGATCTCGGCGCCGGCCGCCCGGGCCCGGGCGCAGTGCGCGTCGACGTCGCCGACCGCCACGTAGACCGGCCAGTCCCCGTCGCCCGGCCGGGGCCGCGGATCCGCCCGCCCGCCGACCATGACCATGCCGGTGTCCAGGGTCAGCTCGGCGTGCCCCACCGCACCGTCCGGGGCGTCGTAGCGCGCGTGCACCGTGAAGCCGACACGGCGAGGGCGGCGACGGCGACTCACGTCGACCCGGGCCGCCCGCGGTCACTTCACGCCGGCGGCATCCATCCCGCGCAGCTCCTTCTTGAGATCGGCCACCTCGTCACGGATCCGGGCGGCCAGCTCGAACTGCAGCTCCCGCGCGGCGGCCAGCATCTGGTCGTTCAGCTCCTGGATGAGCTGCGCCAACTCGGCCCGCGCCATGCCCTCCCGCGCCGGCGCGGCGGCGCCGCCCCGGCCGCGGCTGCGGGTCTCCTTGACCGGCGCCTTGCCCCGGGAGAGCTGCCGCACCGCGCCGCCGACCCGGGTGTTCTGCTCGGTGTCCTCCGCCTCGCGGTAGATGTCGTCGAGGATGTCGTGGATCTTCTTGCGCAGCGGCTCCGGACTGATCCCGTGCGCCTCGTTGTGCGCGATCTGCTTCGCCCGCCGCCGGTTGGTCTCGTCGATCGCGTCCGCCATCGACGGAGTGATCTTGTCGGCGTACATGTGCACCTGACCGGAGACGTTCCGCGCCGCCCGGCCGATGGTCTGGATCAGCGACCGGCCGCTGCGCAGGAAGCCCTCCTTGTCGGCGTCCAGGATCGCCACCAACGACACCTCGGGCAGGTCGAGGCCCTCCCGGAGCAGGTTGATGCCGACCAGCACGTCGTAGTCGCCCTTACGCAACTCGCGCAGCAGTTCGACCCGGCGCAGCGTGTCCACCTCGGAGTGCAGGTAGCGCACCCGGATGCCGTTCTCGAGCAGATAGTCCGACAGGTCCTCGGCCATCTTCTTGGTGAGCGTGGTGACCAGCACCCGCTCGTCCCGCTCGGTACGCAGCTTGATCTCGTGCATGAGGTCGTCGATCTGGCCCTTGGTCGGCTTGACGACGACCTCGGGGTCGATCAGGCCGGTCGGGCGGATCACCTGCTCGACGAACTCGCCCTGGGACTGCTCCAGCTCCCACGGGCCGGGGGTGGCGGAGAGGAAGACCATCTGGCCGACCCGCTCGAGGAACTCGTCGAAGCGCAGCGGCCGGTTGTCGGCCGCGCTGGGCAGCCGGAAGCCGTGGTCGATGAGCATCCGCTTGCGGGACGCGTCGCCCTCGTACATGCCGCCGATCTGCGGGATGGTGACGTGCGACTCGTCGACCACGGTGAGGAAGTCGTCGGGGAAGTAGTCGAGCAGGCAGTGCGGCGGGCTGCCGGGCAGCCGGCCGTCGATGTGCATCGAGTAGTTCTCGATGCCGGAGCAGAAGCCGACCTGCCGCATCATCTCGATGTCGTAGGTGGTGCGCATCCGCAGCCGCTGCGCCTCCAGCAGCTTGCCCTGCCGCTCCAGCTCGGCCAGCCGCTCGCCCAGCTCGGTCTCGATGTCGCGGATCGCCCGCTCCATCCGCTCCGGCCCGGCCGCGTAGTGCGTGGCGGGGAAGATCAGCAGATGGTCCACCTCACGGACCACGTCGCCGGTGAGCGGGTTGAGGTAGTAGAGCTTCTCCACCTCGTCGCCGAACAGCTCGATCCGGACGGCGAGCTCCTCGTAGGCCGGAATGATCTCCAGCGTGTCACCGCGGACCCGGAAGGTGCCACGGTTGAAGGCCATGTCGTTGCGGGTGTACTGGATGTCGACCAGGCGGCGCAGCAGCTGGTCGCGGTCGAGCTCCTGGCCGACCGCGACCCGCACGGCCCGGTCGAGGTATTCCTCCGGGGTGCCCAGACCGTAGATCGCCGAGACGGTCGCCACCACGATCACGTCGCGGCGGGTGAGCAGCGACATCGTCGCCGAGTGCCGCAGCCGCTCCACCTCCTCGTTGATCGAGGAGTCCTTCTCGATGTAGGTGTCGGTCTGCGGGATGTAGGCCTCGGGCTGGTAGTAGTCGTAGTAGGAGACGAAGTATTCGACCGCGTTGTGCGGCAGCAGCTCGCTGAACTCCTTGGCGAGCTGCGCGCAGAGCGTCTTGTTGGGTGCGAGGACCAGCGTCGGCCGTTGCAACCGCTCGATCAGCCACGCGGTGGTGGCGCTCTTGCCGGTGCCGGTCGCGCCGAGCAGCACCGTGTTGCGGTCACCGCGCCGGACCCGGCGCTCCAGGTCGTCGATCGCGGCCGGCTGGTCGCCGGCGGGCTGGAACTCGCTGACGACCTGGAACCGGCCGTCGAGTCGGGGAATGTCGAGCGCCATGACCCCAACGGTACGCCCGGGGTCCGACACTCCGCCCCGACTACGGTCGGTCCCTGATCGGCTTCGATATTCCCATTGTGTGGCCCATCTCACCCCGCTAGGCTCTTCGTGTAGGCCGCTCGCGGCGGCCGACCGGGCAGGTGGCCAGGCCGTCATCAGCCGGCCCGCCCCCGGCACAGGGGTCGCAGCACCCGGCACTCCCGGCGTGCGCACCCGAGTGGTCGCGCGTGACGCGCAGACCGGCCGCCGCGAGCGCCCCTGCTCGTCACCGCCGTCCGCCGGTCAACCCCTGTTCGTCACCACCGCCCGGCGTGCCCGGGCATGTTGATCTCGGACGAGCCGTCCAACCCCGGCCGGGTCAGCCCGGCGCCGGCCCGTCAACCCTGTCCGCCGGCCCGGCTCCGGCTCGTCCGCCCGCCGGTCGGGCCCGGGCTCGTGCACCCCGGCGCCGCTCCGGGCCGTCAGCCCTCCCGACCCGGTCAGCCCGCCCCCGGCTCGTCACCCCGGCGTGCTCCGGCCCGTTCAACTACCTGTGGAGACCTCACGACCGGCGCGTGGCAGCCGCGACGCCGACGGCAGGCCCGACGACACCCACCAGGACCCGTCCCGCGGCCGTCGCGCCGGCGGCACCGGCCTGGCCGAGCCGGCCGACCAACGGACGGGTCTTCTCCGCCGTACCGCCGCGTGGCGCCGCCGTGACCCGGCGGCCGCCCGCACCGGCCCCGACGACGCCAGGACGCCCGGCGGGGCCCGCCGGATCCTGAACCGCGACCAGGACGCGATCCGCCGGGTCCTGGCCGGCGAGCCGGGCCCGGTCCGCCGCGGTCCGCTCCGCCGCGGGCTCGCCCGGCGGCGCCGGACCACCCTCCTGGTGCTCGCCGTCGTCGCCGTGCTCTCCGCCGCCGCGCTGGTCGCCGGGCTGCTGAGCTGGGCGCCCGACCCTCCGGAGCCAGCCCGGGCGCTGACCGCGGCGGAGCACGAGCGGCTCGCCGCCATGCGGGTCACCAACTACCGGGACCTGCGGTCCGGGCTGCACGTGACCGCCGGCGACGGCGCGGCGCGCACCGAGCTGGTCGGCTGGGTCGACTGGTCCCGAGCGCTGGTCTACCTGGACGTGGGCGGGCCGGGCGCCGGGCCGGAGCGGGGCCTGCTCCAGGCCACCCCGACGGTGCTGCTGCTACGCCCCGACCCCGGCGCGGTGCCGACGCCCGCGCCGCCGCCGCTGGTCCCCCCGACGGATCGCTGGCGGTTGCACCACCTGCCCCCCGAGCACCGCCTCGCCCGGCTGGTCGACCTGCTCTTCCACCTCGCCGCCGACCGCCCCGAGCCGACCGGCCCGGCGCTCGACGCCGCCCGCTGGGTGGGCCGGGCCACCGTGGGGGCGGAACCGGTGGACATCCTCCAGGCCCCGCCGCCCGGCGGCCCGGCCACCGCCGAGCAACCGCGTTACTGGTTGGACCGGGCGGCCCGGCTGCACCGGCTGGAGGCCCGGCTGCCCGGCGTCGGCCCCGTGGCGGTGCAGCTGAACCGCACCAACCGGCCCACCCTGCGCCCGGTCGACGCGCTGGGCGGACGGCCGGGTCTGCCCCGGGCCCTCACCGCCGCCGAGCGGGACCGGCTGGACCGCCTGCCGGGCCGGCTGCGCGCCCGCGGCGGCGCCACCGTCACGCTGACCGCACCCGTGGGCACCGACACCAACCTGCGCGGCGCCGGCTGGCTGAGCTGGACGCGACGCAGCGCCTACCTGACGGTCGCCGACCTGGGCACGCCGAACCGCCGGACGCTGCTGCACCACGGCACCGCCGGCACCGCCCGAACGCAGCTGCCGGCCAGCGCGGTGCCCGGCCCCGTCGAGACGCCCGGCCGGCCGCCGCTGCCGCCGCCCGCGGACGGCTGGCGAGCCGGGCCGGCCCGCGCCGACGACCTCGACCTGCTGGTCGACGCGGCGCTACGGGCCGGCGGTTCAGCCGAACGGCGCGGCGAGGTGCTCCGGGTGCGCGGCGACAGCCTGGGCGGCCGTACGGTCGACGTCGTCGAGCTGCGCACCCCCCGGGCGCTGCTGCGCTACTGGATCGACCGTTCCGGGCTGCTGCGCCGGCTGGAGCTGCACACCCGTCCGGGCGCCTGGGCCCAGCTCGACCTGACGCCCGGCGCGGTGCCCCGCTGGGCCGTACCCGCACCGGGCGGCACCCGCCCGGCCGACCGCTGACACCGCCGCGCCGGCGACGGCCAGACCCTGGCGGCAACCGGTGCGTGGCGATCGGTGGGATCGTCAGGGCCGCCAGCCGACCTGGGCGGCCCAGGCCTCGGCCCGCAGGTGTTCCTCGTCGAACCAGGGGTCCTTCGCGGTGCTGTACGTGGCGCTGTCCGGGGCGGCGGCGGCCAGTTCCCGCTTCACCTGCAGGTACGCCGCCCGCTGGTCCGGGTCGGCGCGCAGGTGGTCGCGCATCAGCAGGGCGTACCGCCAGCCCGGCGAGTCCACCGCCCGGATGTGCAGGTAGACCGGGCGGGCCGGGTCGGCGCTGCCGTGCAGCCGCTTCGGCCACCGGCCGCTGCCGGGCGGGCGCGGGTTGTCCCACCACTCGCCGGGCAACCGGGGGAACCCGGCCGCGGCCAGCCGCTCGGCGAACCAGCCGTCCGCGTCGGCGAGCGTCGGCACGGCCAGCTGGATGTCGATCACGTCCTTGGCGGCCAGCCCGGGCACCGCGGTGGAACCGATGTGGTCGATCCGCGGCTCGACCGGGGCGAGGGCGTGCCGGATCCGGGCGGCCAGCCGGGCGTACTGCTGCGGCCAGCTGGGGTCGGCCTCGGCCAGCTCGACCCGCGCCGGCCGGACCACCCGGCGTTCGCGCAGGTTCGCCGCGAAGGGCAGCAGCCGCTCGTACCAGAGCGCGTCCACCGCCGCGTGCAGGTCGGCCAGGCTGCCGTCGTTGGTCAGCAGCGCGTCCGCCGCCGCCCGGCGGCGGGCGTCGTCGGCCTGCGCGGCGATCCGCCGCTCGGCCTCCGCCCGGTCCATCCCCCGGTCGCGGGCCAGCCGTTCCAGCCGGGTCGCCACCGCCGTCTCCACCACGACCACCAGGTGGTACGTGGGCGCGAGCCCCACCTCCACCAGCAACGGCACGTCGTTCACCACGATCGCGTCCGGCCCCGCCGCGGCGGCCAGCTCGGCGGTCCGCGCCCGGACCCGGGGGTGGGTGATCGCCTCCAACCGGCGGCGGGCCGTCTCGTCGGCGAAGACCAGCGCCCCGAGGGCCGCCCGGTCCAGCGCCCCGTCGGCGTCGAGCACCCGCTCGGAGAACGCGGCGACGATCTCGGCCAGCCCTTCGGTCCCCGGCGCGACCACCTCCCGGGCGATCCGGTCGGCGTCGATCAGCACCGCGCCCCGCTCGGCCAGCCGGGCCGCCACGGCGCTCTTGCCGGAGCCGATTCCCCCGGTCAGTCCCACCATCAGCACGGCATCAGTCAACCGGATCACGGTTCCGCCGCCAAACCGGGGCGCTCACCGCCCTACTCCGGTCCCGGTCCACCGGCCCCCGGCCGGCACGGCCCGCCCCACCCCGCCTGCCTGCCCGGCGCCGCCCACCCCACCCCGCCTGCCTGCCCGGCGCGGCCCTGCCTACCCGGCCGCTCCGCAACTTTGCCCGGCCTCTCCCGGGACGGGGGCGGCACGCTCCGCGCCGCCCAACTCATTCCCGCAAGATCGCGCACCATCCCCGATGTAGTGGCCTCCGGGAAGCTCCCAGGCCACTACATCCAGGATCGGGCACGATCTTGCGAAGGACAGCCCTCACACGACGCAACGCGCCACGGCGCGGCGCGGCGCGACGCGGCGCGACGCGGCGCCGGGGGCGTAGCCCTGCCGGTCTGCCCTCCGGGAGAGCCGGGGCAGGGCCCCACGCCCCGTGCGCACCCTGCAAGGTCACGCACCATCCTGGATGTAGTGGCCTCCGGGACCCTCCGATGCCACTACATCCAGGATCGAGCAGGATCTTGCACGGGAAGCGCGAGGCGGCACGGCGCGGCGGGGGCGCGGGGCGGCACGGCGCGGCGGGGGCGCACGGCGGCGGCGCGGTGCGGCGGTGAGTGCGGCACGGGTGTACCCGGGGAGTGTCCGGGGCGGGCCGGTCGGGGAAACGGCGAGGGCCCCGCCCCCGACGATCTCTCGATCGCGGGGACGGGGCCCTTCGTCGTTCAGCGGGTCACTTGCCGCCGGCGAGCTTCTCCCGCAGCGCGGCGAGCGCCTCGTCGGTGGCCAGGGTGCCGGCCGGCTCCTCGGCCTGCCGGCTCGGGGCCGGGGTGGTCGAGGTGGCGCCGCCACCGGTGACCGCCGGAGCCGGGTTGGCAGCGGCCTCGGCGTCGGCGGCCCGGGAGGTCTGCACCTGCTTGGTGTGGGCCTCCCAGCGCTGACGCGCCTCGGCGTACTGCTGCTCCCAGGTCTCGCGCTGCTTCTCGTACCCCTCGAGCCACTCCCCGGTCTCCGGGTCGAAGCCCTCCGGGTAGATGTAGTTGCCCTCGGCGTCGTAGGTCGCGGCCATGCCGTAGAGGGTCGGGTCGAAGTGCTCCTCGCCCTCGACGAAGCCCTCGTTGGCCTGCTTGAGCGACAGCGAGATCCGGCGGCGCTCCAGGTCGATGTCGATGACCTTGACCATGACCTCGGAGCCGACCTGGACGACCTGCTCCGGGATCTCCACGTGGCGCTCGGCCAGCTCGGAGATGTGGACCAGGCCCTCGATGCCGTCGTCGACCCGGACGAAGGCGCCGAACGGCACCAGCTTGGTGACCTTACCCGGCACGATCTGCTGGATCGCGTGGGTGCGGGCGAACTGCCGCCACGGGTCCTCCTGGGTCGCCTTCAGCGACAGCGAGACCCGCTCGCGGTCCAGGTCGACGTCCAGGACCTCGACCTCGACCTCCTGGCCCACCTCGACAACCTCGGACGGGTGGTCGATGTGCTTCCAGGAGAGCTCGGAGACGTGCACCAGACCGTCCACGCCGCCGAGGTCGACGAACGCGCCGAAGTTGACGATCGAGGACACGACGCCCTTGCGGACCTGGCCCTTCTGCAGCTTGTTGAGGAACTCGGTGCGCACCTCGGACTGCGTCTGCTCCAGCCAGGCCCGGCGGGACAGCACCACGTTGTTGCGGTTCTTGTCCAGCTCGATGATCTTGGCCTCGAGCTCGCGCCCGACGTACGGCTGCAGGTCGCGCACCCGCCGCATCTCGACCAGGGACGCGGGCAGGAAGCCGCGCAGCCCGATGTCGAGGATGAGGCCGCCCTTGACCACCTCGATGACCGAGCCGCGGACGACGCCGTCCTCGTCCTTGATCTTCTCGATCGTGCCCCAGGCCCGCTCGTACTGCGCCCGCTTCTTGGAGAGGATCAGACGACCCTCCTTGTCCTCCTTCTGGAGGACAAGGGCCTCGATGTGGTCACCGACCGAAACGACCTCGGCCGGGTCCACGTCGTGCTTGATCGACAACTCCCGAGAGGGGATGACACCCTCGGTCTTGTAGCCGATGTCGAGCAGGACCTCGTCCCGATCGACCTTGACGACGGTGCCTTCGACAATGTCGCCGTCGTTGAAGTACTTGATGGTCTCGTCGATCGCGGCGAGGAAAGCCTCCTCGGAACCGAGATCGTCGTGGGTGACCCGGGTGGCGCTCGAGGGGGCCTCGATGCTGCTCGTCATGTGGGCGGTTGCTCCGGTCGGATGGTGTGTCACAGCAGGCTGGTGTCGCGGTGACCTGTTCGCGCCGGCGGATTCGTCGCCGGGTACACCGAAAGGTCATCGCGTGAGATCATGGATGGCTCTGCCAGTGGTCCCGGAGACCGCGCACCTGCTCCCTGCCGAGGCACACGATCCGCGAGCGCATCGTCTAGCCTACCGTGCGCATTACCACAGCGTGCAAGCCCTCCCGTCTCCTCGCCGCCTCGTGACCTGCGAAAGCCGAGAAATCACACGGAATGCACCACAGCTGTCTCGTCCGTCACAACGGACCCACCACCCCCACGGCGCGCCCGGGTCGGTCACCCGTGCCCACCCGTCCGCCCGGTCGGCGCCGGGGCCTAGCGTGAGCGGGTGGATGACGACAGCCGGGTGACCCGCCGCCGGGTCGGCGACGCGGAGGCCCGCCGGGCCAACCGCCGCTGGTGGGACGCCGACGCCGACGACTACCAGGCCGAGCACGGCGACTTCCTCGGCGAGGTCGACTTCGTCTGGTGCCCGGAGGGGCTGCGCGAGGCCGACGCGCGGCTGCTCGGCGAGCTGGCCGGACGGCGGGTGCTGGAGCTCGGCTGCGGCGCCGCCGCCGCGGCCCGCTGGCTGGCCACCCAGGGCGCCCACCCGGTCGCCCTGGACCTCTCCGCCGGTATGTTGCGGCACGCCGCGCTCGCCGCCGCCCGCACCGGCGTACGCGTGCCGCTGGTGCAGGCCGACGCGCTGGCCCTGCCGTTCGCCGACGCGGCGTTCGACACCGCCTGCACGGCGTTCGGCGCGATCCCGTTCGTGGCCGACTCGGCGGCGGTGATGCGCGAGGTGTTCCGGGTGCTGCGGCCCGGTGCCCGCTGGGTCTTCTCGGTGACCCACCCGATGCGGTGGATCTTCCTCGACGACCCGGGTGAGGGCGGGCTGACCGCGGTGCACTCGTACTTCGACCGCTCCCCTTACGTGGAACAGGACGAGACCGGCGAGGCCAGCTACGTCGAGCAGCACCGCACCCTCGGCGACCGGATCCGGGAGCTGGTGGGCGCCGGGTTCGGCCTGGTCGACCTGGTGGAACCGGAGTGGCCGGCGGGACACGAGGGGATCTGGGGGCAGTGGAGCCCGCTGCGCGGACGGCTCTTCCCCGGCACCGCCATCTTCGTGGCCGAGAAGCCCGCCTGAGCACTCGCGTCCCGATTGCCGGCGTTCGGGATCAGGCCGCCGGCCCCCGTGGCAGCCCGACAGCGGTCGCCGTTTCGCCCGGCAGGGCCGGGGTAGCCAGGCCGTATGGCCGAGAAGAGGGAATTCCGCGAGGGTGACCACGTCTCCTGGGCCAGTCACAGCGGCCGGGCCTACGGCGTGGTGAAGGAGAAGCTGATCGACCGGACGCACGTGCGCGGGCACGCCGTGAACGCGTCCCCGGAGCACCCGCAGTACCGGATCCGCAACGACGACTCGGGCCGGGACGTCGCCCACCGACCGGAGGTGCTGCGCCGTGAGCCGGAATGAGGAACCCCGGCAGACGTACCAGGAGTTCACCGAGGCGGTGAACATGAAGCCCGGCGAGCTGTCGAAGTGGCTGGAGACCGACGAGTCGAAGCACGTCGGCTGGCGCAAGGGCACCAGGGGCGGCGAGTCGGTGGGGCACGAGTCGGGCCGCCGGATCATCGACCTGCTGCGCCGCAAGCGCAGCGAGCTCTCCGAGACCGACTACCGGCACATGCGCAAGGTCGTCGGGTACGTGCGGCGGCACATGGCGCAGCGCCCGAGCGGCGACGTCCGCCAGACCCGTTGGCGGTACTCGCTGATGAACTGGGGTCACGACCCCCTCAAGGCCCCGCTGCCGCCGCCCGGTGGCCGGTCCCGGCAGGCCCTCGAACGGCGCGGCGCACCGCCGAAGGAGCGCCGGGGACCGGGACGCTGACCCGCAGCGGCCGGCGCGGCGGGCCGCCGGCCGCCGCGTCGACCCGGCGGACGCCGGGGTGGGTCAGTGGTCGGCGCTGTTCCAGTCGCGGCCCTCGCCGACCGACACCTCCAGCGGCACCGACAGCGGGTACGCGCCCCCCATCTCGCGCCGCACCAGCGCCTCCAGCGCCGCCCGCTCGCCCGGGGCGACCTCGAAGACCAGCTCGTCGTGCACCTGCAGCAGCATCCGGGAGCGCAGCCCGGCCTCGCGCAGCGCGGTCTCCACGTGCAGCATGGCGAGCTTGATGATGTCGGCCGCCGAGCCCTGGATCGGGGCGTTGAGCGCCATCCGCTCGGCGATCTCCCGGCGCTGCCGGTTGTCGCTGACCAGGTCGGGCAGGTAGCGCCGGCGGCCCAGGATGGTGGAGGTGTAGCCGTCGTGCCGGGCCCGGGCGACCACCTCGTGCAGGTAGTCACGCACCCCGCCGAAGCCGGCGAAGTAGTTCTCCATCAGCCCGCGCGCCTCCTCGGTGCTGATCCCGAGCTGCTGGGAGAGGCCGAACGCGCTCAGCCCGTACGCCAGGCCGTAGTTCATCGCCTTGATCTTGCGCCGCTGGTCGGCGGTGACCTCGGCGACCGGCACCTCGAACACCGACGAGGCGGTGGCGGCGTGGAAGTCGGCGCCGGAGTTGAACGCCTCGATCAGCGCGTCGTCCGACGACAGGTGCGCCATGATCCGCATCTCGATCTGGCTGTAGTCGGCGGTGAGCAGGCACTCGTAGCCCTCTCCCACCACGAAGGCGCGGCGGATCCGCCGCCCCTCCTCGGTGCGGATCGGGATGTTCTGCAGGTTGGGCTCGGTGGAGGAGAGCCGGCCGGTGGCCGCCACCGTCTGGTTGAAGGTGGTGTGGATGCGGCCGTCGTCGGAGACCGACTTGAGCAGCCCGTCGACAGTGGACTTCAGCTTGGCCACGTCCCGGTGGCGCAGCAGGTGCTCCAGCACCGGGTGCGGGTTCTGCGCGTAGAGCCACTGCAGGGCGTCGGCGTCGGTGGTGTAGCCGGTCTTGATCTTCTTGGTCTTGGGCAGGCCCAGCTCGCCGAAGAGGATCTCCTGGAGCTGCTTGGGCGAGCCCAGGTTGAACTCCCGCCCGACCGCCGCGTACGCGCCCTGGGCGGCCGCCTTCACCTCGGCGGCGAAGTGCGCCTCCAGCTCCGACAGGTAGTGCGTGTCGGCGGCGATGCCGGTGCGCTCCATGCCGGCCAGCACCCGCATCAGCGGCAGCTCCACCCCGGCCATCAGCCGGGCCGACTGCTCGCCGTCGCGGGACAGCTCGGCGTCGATCGCGTCGGCCAAATCGAGGGTGGCCCGGGCCTGGAGCATCAGGTTCTGCTCGACCTCGCCCTCGTTGCCCAGCCCGTCGAGGGTGAGCTGGCCGTCGTCGGGCGCGTCGACCCGCAGCTCCCGGTGCAGGTAGCGCAGCGCCAGGTCGGTCAGGTCGTAGGAGCGCTGGTCGGGGCGGGCCAGGTAGGCCGCGATCTGGGTGTCGCGGACGATGCCCTCCAGCGACCAGCCGTGCGCCGCGAAGGCGAGCACCGCGGGCTTGCTGTCGTGCAGCACCTTGGGCCGCCCGGCGTCGGCCAGCCAGCCGGCGAGCGCCGCCTCGTCGCCGGCGTCCAGCCGGGCCGGGTCGACCCAGGCCGCCGCCCCGCCGGCGGTGGCCAGCGCCAGGGCGGTCACGGTGGCGGTGTGCCGCCGGTTGGGGCCGGTGTCCAGGGTGACCGCGACCCCGACCGGGGTGCCGGCCGGGGCGTGCGCGCCCAGCCAGCGCGCCAGCGCGCCCGGCTCGGTGACCACCTCGCCGGCCAGGTCGAAGCCGGCTTCGGCCTCCGGCTCCACCGCCTCGAGGTACTGGTAGAGGCGGTCGCGCAGGATCCGGAACTCCAGGGTGTCGAAGACCTGGTGCACCGCCTCGCGATCCCAGCCGGCCCAGCGGGCGTCCTCCGGACGCAGCGGCAGCTCCAGGTCGGAGACCAGGCAGTTGATCTCGTAGTTGCGGATCACGTCGGCGAGTCGCTCGCGCAGGCTGTCGCCGGCCTTGCCCTTGATCTCGTCGGCCCGGGCGATGACGCCCTCCACCCCGCCGTAGGCGGTGATCCACTTGGCCGCCGTCTTCGGGCCGACGCCGGGAATGCCGGGCAGGTTGTCGCTGGTCTCGCCGACCAGGGCGGCCAGGTCGCGGTAGCGCTGCGGCGGCACGCCGTACTTCGCCTCGACCGCCGCCGGGTCCATCCGGGCCAGGTCGGAGACGCCCTTGCGCGGGTAGAGCACGGTGATGTTGTCGTCGACCAGCTGGAACGCGTCCCGGTCGCCGGTGGTGATCAGCACCGACATCCCCTGGTCGCGGGCCTGGCAGGCCAACGTGGCGATGACGTCGTCGGCCTCGTAGCCCTCCTTCTCCACCACCGGGACGCGCAGCGCCGCGAGGACCTCCTTGACCAGGCTGACCTGGCCCTTGAAGTCGGTCGGGGTCTCGCTGCGGCCGGCCTTGTACTCGGCGTACCGGTCGGTGCGGAAGGAGTGGCGGGAGACGTCGAAGGCGACGACGATGTGCGTCGGCTGCTCGTCGCGCAGCACGTTGATCAGCATCGAGGTGAAGCCGTAGACCGCGTTGGTCGGCTGACCCGTCGTGGTGGAGAAGTTTTCCACCGGCAGGGCGAAGAAGGCCCGGTATGCCAGGGAGTGTCCGTCGACGAGGAGCAGGCGCGGGGTCGTAGCTGTCACGCAGGCGACTCTAGTCCGTACGTCCGACATCCCCGAGCCGGCGGCACCGGCGCCGGGCGGGAAAAGCGCCGGCGGCCGCCCACCCCCTCGCGGGGACGGACGGCCGCCGGCGGTACGACGCGGTCAGGCCACGCCGAGGTACGCCTCCTTGACCGCCGGGTCGTGCAGCAGGTCCTGGCCGGACCCCTCCTTCACGATCCGACCGGTCTCCAGCACGTACCCCCGGTGCGCCCGGGACAGCGCCTGCTGCGCGTTCTGCTCCACCAGCAGGATCGTGGTGCCCTGCTGGTTGATCTCCGTGATGATGTCGAAGATCTGCCGGATCACCATCGGGGCCAGACCCATCGACGGCTCGTCCAGCAGCAGCAGCTTCGGCCGGCTCATCAGCGCCCGGCCGACGGCGAGCATCTGCTGCTCACCGCCGGAGAGCGTGCCGCCGGCCTGCTTGCGCCGCTCGGCCAGCCGCGGGAACAGGGTCAGCACCCGGTCCAGGTCGGCGGCGATGCCGGCGGAGTCCCGCCGGGTGTACGCCCCCATGTCCAGGTTCTCCATCACCGTCATGCCGGGGAAGATCTGCCGGCCCTCCGGGGACTGGCACAGCCCCCGGACCACCCGCAGGTCGGCCCGGAGCTTGGTGATGTCCTCACCGTTGAAGGTGATCCGACCGCCGGAGAGCGACCGGGTGCCGGAGATGGCCCGCATGGTGGTGGTCTTGCCGGCGCCGTTCGCGCCGATCAGGGCCACCACCTCGCCCTCGTTGACGGTGAGGCTGATGCCGTGCAGCGCCTCGATCCGGCCGTAGGCGACGGTAACGTTCTCGAGCTCAAGCAGCGTCATCGGCGGACTCCCCCAGGTACGCGGCGATCACCTTCGGGTCCCGACTGACCTCGGCGGGCGCGCCGTCGGCGATCTTCCGGCCGAACTCCAGCACCACGATCCGGTCGGTGACCCCCATGACCAGCCGCATGTCGTGCTCGATGAGCAGGACGGTCAGGCCCATGTCACGGATCTTGCGGATCAGGGCGAGCAGTTCCTCCTTCTCCGCCGGGTTGAAGCCGGCGGCCGGCTCGTCCAGGCAGATCAGCTTCGGCTCGGTGGCCAGCGCCCGGGCGATCTCCAGCCGGCGCTGGTAGCCGTACGGCAGGTTGCGCGCCGCGTCGTTGGCCCGGTCGGCGATGCCGACGAAGCGCAACAGGTCCATCGCCTTGGCCTCGGCCGCCCGCTCCTCGAGGGTGTGCCGGGACAGACCGAACGTCCTGGCGAACGTCCGGCGCACCTCCTGCCACGACCGCCGGATGCCGGCGTCCGCGGTGACCTGCGGCAGCTCCTCCGGCTTCGGCCGCACCCGGTAGAGCCGGAACAGCGCCCCGGGCACGCTGGTCTTGTGCCGGGAGTCCGTCCCGACCATGACGTTCTCCAGCGCGGTCATCTCCGGGAAGAGCCGGATGTTCTGGAACGTCCGGGAGATGCCCATTTTGCTGATCTGGTGCGGCTTGCGGCCGGTGACCCGCTGCCCCTGGAACCGGACCGACCCGGAGGTCGGCTTGTACACCCCGGTCATCACGTTGAACGTGGTGGTCTTGCCGGCGCCGTTCGGGCCGATCAGGCCGAGGATCTCACCCTCGTGGATCTGGAAGTTGATCCCGTCGAGGGCGACCACGCCGCCGAACCGGAGGGTGACGTCGTCGACCTCGAGCAGCACGGGCCGCGGCCCGGGCTGGGTCGGGATCTTCGGCGCCGTCGTGCTGGTGGTCTGGTCAGACATGAGCGGGCGCCTCCTCTGCCTCCGCCGCGCGGTCCTTCAACTCGCGGGCCCGCCGCCGGCTGGGGATCAGGCCCTGCGGGCGCAGGATCATCACCAGCACCATGGCCAGACCGAAGGCCAGCCACCGGTAGTCGGCGATCTCCCGGAACCGCTCCGGAAGGTAGGCCAGCAGCACCGCGCCGAGCGACACGCCGACCATGTTGCCGGAGCCGCCGACCACGACCATCGCCACGAAGAGGATGGACAGGTTCACGTTGAACTGCGTCGGGTCGATGAACGCGTTCCGGCTGGCGAACAGGAAGCCGGACAGGCCGCCGAGCGCCGCACCGATCGCGAACGCCCACAGCTTGAACTTGAACGGGTAGACACCCATCACCGCCGCGGCGTCCTCGTCCTCCCGGACGGCCAGCCAGGCGCGGCCGACCCGGCTGTGCTCCAGCCGGCGCACCGCGAAGACCATCAACAGCACCGTCGTGATCGCCAACCAGTACCACGGCTTCGCGTCGATCAGGCCGAAGATCTGGTTCTGCGCCGACGGCGGGCCCTCCGGCCCGGGGATCGCCGAGATGCCCTGCGGGCCGTTGGTCACCCCGGTGGCGTTGCGGGCCACGATCCGGATGATCTCGCCGAAGCCGAGCGTCACGATGGCCAGGTAGTCGCCGCGCAGGCGCAGCGTCGGCCAGCCCAGCAGCACGCCGGAGATCAGCGTCAGCACGAGCGCGATGAACAGGCAGATCGCCCAGGTCACCGCCCAGGTGGGCGGCAGGTCGAACTCCTGCTGGATCCACTTCACCACCGGCGAGTTCACCGAGCCGAACAGCGCCACGCTGTACGCGCCGATGGCGAAGAAGCCGATGTAGCCGAGGTCGAGCAGGCCGGCGAGGCCCACCACCACGTTCAGACCGATCGCCACCAGCACGTAGATGGCGCAGACGAACAGCACACCGGCCCAGTTGTTGCCGCCGGCGATCGAGTCGGTACGCAGCCAGGTCAGGCCCGGGACGCCGAGCAGCGGCAGGTAGTAGAGGAACGCCACGAAGGCGACGAACCCGATCGCCTGCTGCCAGCGGGGCAGCGCCCGCCAACGGTCGCCGACCGAGGTCAGCAGGCTGACCCGCCGCTGGTCTGCGGAGCGAATCTTGTCGATCATGCGCGGGCCCTCCCGAGCGACTCACCCAGCAGGCCGGTCGGACGGAACATCAGCACCACGATCAGCACCACGAAGGCGATGACGTCCTCCCAGTTGGACGCGAAGAGGGTGGCGCCGTAGACCTCGACGATGCCGAGGAAGAGGCCGCCCACCAGCGCGCCACGCAGGTTGCCGATGCCGCCGAGCACGGCCGCGGTGAACGCCTTCAGGCCCAGCACGAAACCGATGCTGTTCTGGGTGAAGCCGAACCGCATGCTCCACAGCAGGGCCGCGGCGCCGGCCATGATCCCGCCGAGCACGAAGATCAGCATGATCACGCGCTCCTGGTTGACGCCCATCAGGGCCGCCGTCTCCGGGTTCTGCGCCACCGCCCGCACGCCCCGGCCGTAGCGGGTGCGGTTGATGAACCAGTCCAGGGCCGCCATCATCACGACGGCCGAGACGAACACGATCATCTGGATGTTCGTGATCGCCGTGCCGGCGACGGTGAAGAGCGTCTCCTGCTGGATGATCGTCGGCATGCCGACGATCTGCCGGGCGCGGCCGAACATCGACGGCAGCGCACCGCCCGCGACGTCCGGCAGCAGCAGGCCGAAGACCTCGACCAGCACCAGCGAGAGGCCGATCGCGGTGATCAGGAAGATCAGTGGCGGCGCGTTCTTGCGCCGCAGGGGGCGGTAGGCGATCCGCTCGATCGCCAACGCGGTGCCGCCGGAGGCGACCGCCGCGGCGACCAGACCGAGCACCAGGAAGAGCACGGCCTGCCCGATCGGCGGGTTGTTCTGCACCCCGAAGGCGGTCCACACGCCCAGCACCGCGAAGGTGCCGACCATGAAGACCTCGGAGTGGGCAAAGTTGATCAGGCGCAGGACGCCGTAGACGAGCGTGTAGCCCAGGGCGATCAGGGCGTAGATCGCCCCCTTGGACAACCCGTCGACGGTGTGCTGGCCGATATGGCCGAATAGTTCGTCGAAATTCACCGGGGTCTCCTTGCATCGAGTACGGCCGGGGCGAACACCCCGGCCGTACTCCAGTGCTGTCGTCAGCTGAGCTTGAGCTCCTGCAGCGGCTCGATCGCCGTGCCCTTGATCTGGTAGGCCCAGATGACAACCTTCGTCGGGTCGACGTCACCCTTGTCGTCGAACTTGATGTACTTCGACACGCCCTGCTTGTCGTACGCCTTCACGTAGGCCAGGATGTCGGCCCGGCTCTTCTTGCCGTCCTTGAAGGCGTCCAGGTAGATCTGCGCGGCGTCGAAGCCCTCCGCACCGTAGGAACCCGGCGCCTGGCCGTACTCCTTCTGGTAGTCGGCGGAGAAGGTGCCGCCGGCCTTGTCGGCCGGGAGGCACGGGCAGGTGATGATCGAGCCCTCGGCGCCACCGGAGGCACCCTGCGGGAACGCCGGGTCGTAGAGACCGTCCGGGCCGACGAACTTGGCCTGGACACCGGCCGCGCGCATCTGCCGCACCAGCGGAGCGGCCTCGCGGGTGTAACCGCCGTAGAAGACGAAGTCGGCCTGCGCCGCCTTGATCTTGGAGATGGTGGCGTCGAACTGCGACTGCCGCTCCTGGATCTTGTCGGTGGCGACCAGGGTCGGGCCGAGGGCCTTGCCCAGCTCGGCGGTGATGCCCGCGCCGTAGGCGCTGCCGTCGTCGATCGCGAAGACCTTCTGCGCGTTCTGCGACTTCATGTAGACCGCCACCGCGGCGGCCTGGGTGCCGTCGTGGCCGACCACCCGGAAGAAGGACGTGTTGCCCTTCTGGGTGAGGTCGGTCCGGGTCGCCGACGGGGCCACCATCGCCAGGCCGGCGGCCTGGTAGATCGGCATGGTCGCGTCCGACTCACCGGAGAAGTGACCACCGATGACGCCGAGGAACGAGTTGTCACCGGCGATCTGGTTCGCGAACGGGGTGGCCACGGCCGGGTCACCCTGCGTGTCGAACTCCTGCATGGTGACCTTGCAGTCCGGGTTCTTCTCGTTGTGCTGCTTCACGGCGAGCTTCGCGCCGTTCAGCGACGGGATCACCAGACCCGCGTTGTCGCCGGTGAACGCGCCGAAGATCGCGATCTTGCCGCCGCAGTCGCCGGACGCGGTGCCGCCATCGCCACCAGAGTCCTGGCATCCAGCTGCGGCAACCAGCGTCGCGGCGAGCGCGGCGGTGCCGAGCGCCCGTACATAGCTTCGCCTCACGGCTTCCTGACCTCCTCCAGATGCGGGCGTGACCGACCCCGACCAACGGGGACAGCATCAACCCGCAGTTCCACCCACCCCGCAGGGACGCCCCCTGCGTTACGGCTCGTGATGGCGGAGCGTACCCACACTCATACCGTCTCGGAAGGCCTAGAGGCGGGGTCTGCGAAACCGTTACGAAGACGCGCCGGATCCAACCAATGTCCGTAACAGGTCAATCCGCTGACCGGTCCTTAGGCGGTTGGCCGTCCGCAGAGCGGGACGGCGCAAACCCCGGCAAGCCGGTCAGCGGCCGGTCGACCAGTGACCCGAATCGATCACCCCGGCGCCGGCCCGGCGACCGCCCACCAGAGGGCGCTCCGCGTGCCGTCGTCCGCCGCCAGCCACCAGCGGTCCCCCGCCGCCACCAGGCTGACGTCCCGGTCCGCCCCCGCCGGCAACTGCGTCGCGGGGACCACCTCCTGCCACGACCCACCCCGGTCGGACGACGTCCAGACGCTGTGCCGCGCCCCGTCCGAGACCGCGGCCAGCAGCCGCCCGCCGGACGCCACCAGCGCGCTCACCGACGGCACGCCGCCCGGACCGAGCTGGCCGAAACCGCCCGCCGCGACCCAGTCGCCGCCCGGTTCCTGCCGCCACGCGCCGAACGACCGACCGCGCAACCCCACCGCGACCGCGGTCTCGCCGGCCAGCACCACCCGCTGCAACTCCTCGTAGTCGGCGCTGCCCGGCAGGGTCGTCCGCTGCCAGGACCGCCCGTCCGGCGACGTCCAGACGGCCGGATCGCGGTCGATTCGACCCTTCGGCAGCACGCCGCCCACCGCCAGCCAGCCCTGCCGGCCGGCGACCGCGTCGAACGCCCAGCTCACCCCGCGCGCGTCGGAGGCCAGCTCCGGCGCGCCCTCGATGATCGCGAAGTCCGCCGCGTCCGGCGACACCCAGGCCGCCGCGCCGCTGGACCGGTTTCCCACGATCAACCAGCCGGCCGGCCCGCCGGTCAGCCGCGACACGTTGACCGCCTTCGGCCCGCCGTACGTCTCGAACGACGCCGCAACCTCGATCAGCGCGCCGTCGGCACGCTGCCGCCAGGTGCTCACCCGGGGATAGCCGTGCGCGCCGCCGACCTTCGCGCCCACCACGGCGGCCACCCCGTCGCGACAGCCGACCGAATAGAGCACGTTCTGCCTGCCGTAGAAGGAATCCGCGACGATCGGCAGCGCCGTCCACGACGAGCCGTCGCCGCTCGTCCAGGCCGCCGGCCGGGTCGCGCCGGCCGCGTCGGCCACGCCGCCCACCACGTACCACCGGCCGGCGCAGGCGACCGCGTCGCGCAGCATCAGCCGCCCCGGCGCGCCTGGCGGCGCCGGCAGGGTCAGTGGCTGCCAGGCCGGGCTGACCGGCTGGGGGTTGTCGCCGTCGTGCGCGGTGGACCGCTCGCAGCCGGCGAGCAGCACGGCGAGTATGCCGAGCACCGCCACCAGCCGCCGACCACGCATGGATCCGATGCTATCGATCACGGGGCCGGCGCGGTGCCCCCCGAACCGGCGTACCTCAGGAGGTCGGCTGGGCGACCTCGCCGCCGGCGGTCTCGGCGAGGATCCGCTCGGCGACCTCCTTCATGGTCATCCGGTGGTCCATCGCGGTGCGCTGGATCCACTTGAACGCCTGCGGCTCGGTCATCCCGTACGTCGTCATCAGCGCGCCCTTGGCCCGCTCGACGGTCTTGCGGATCTCCAGCCGGTCGGTGAGCCCGGCGACCTCCGCCTCCAGCGCGGCGATCTCGGAGTAGCGGGAGAGCGCAATCTCGACCGCCGGCACCAGGTCACTCTTCTGGAAGGGCTTCACCAGGTAGGCCATCGCACCGGCCGCCCGCGCCCGCTCGACCAGGTCGCGCTGGCTGAACGCGGTCAGGATGATCACCGGGGCGATCCGGGCGCCGGCGATCCGCTCGGCGGCGGCCAGCCCGTCCATGATCGGCATCTTGATGTCGAGGATGACCAGATCCGGCTTGAGCTCCTCGGCGAGCCGGACTGCGGTCTCGCCGTCACCGGCCTCCCCCACCACCTCGTAGCCCTCTTCGGCCAGCATCTCGGCGAGGTCCAGCCGGATGAGCGCCTCGTCCTCGGCGATCAGTACCCGCCTGCGCTCGGCATCCGTCTGCGTCTCGGCCACGAGCCCTACCCCCACCAGTCAGAACCCGACACCCGCCCAGCCGGGTGTCGCCGCCCTTAGCGTAGTGGGTACGCTTGTAACGCTGAATCACGGAATGCCCTCGTAGCCCAACCGGCAGCAGGCAGTGGACTCAAAATCCATACAGTGTGGGTTCGAATCCCACCGAGGGCACCAGAAATTGTCGTACGGGTGTTCGAAGATGGGTCGTGCACTCGCTAGAGATACGCGCCCGCGCCCGGCAGCAGTTTCTTGCCGGCGCCACTGTCGCAGAGGTCGCCCGCCGCTTCCGGCTGCCCTACGCCACCGTGCGGTATTGGTGCAGAGATCGCCCGGAACCCAAGATGCAAGGTACCCAGGTGCGGTGCTTCCGCTGCCGGAGGGACGTCGACAATCCGACAGATCCCGCCGCCTACGGCTATCTCCTCGGCCTCTATCTCGGGGACGGCCACCTTGTGACAACGGCTCGGGTGCCGGTACTCCGGATCTACTGCAGTGACACCTGGCCCAACCTGATCAAGGCGTGCGACGAGGCCATGCGGGCGGTGATGGCCACCACGGTGCAACACGTCCAGAAGCAGGGGTGCGTGGGTGTCCAGAGTTACGGCACACACTGGCCGTGCCTGTTACCGCAGCACGGGCCCGGCAAGAAACACGAGCGGCCGATCGTCCTGACCGACTGGCAGGAAAAGATCGTCACTGATTACCCGGGCCACTTCCTGCGTGGTCTCTTCCACTCCGACGGCTGCCGGTTCGCCAACCGGGTGACAGTCCGTGGCAGGAAATACGTCTACCCGCGCTACATGTTCACCAACGAGTCGGCGGACATCATGGGCCTCTGCCAGTGGGCGCTGGACCTGCTCGGCATAGCCTGGCGGATGAACCGCCGCAACTCGCTCTCGGTGGCCCGCCGCGAGGCCGTCGCCGCCCTCGACCACCACGTCGGCCCGAAGTCCTGAGGCGTCAACCCCGTAGTATTCGCCCGCCGACGCGGTCGACAGGCCCGGCGCGGCTCGGGTATCAGACGCAGCCCGGGAGACCGGGAGGAACGGGGCGTACCGGTGCGGGGCGTCATCTTCGGGGCCACCGGGATGGTCGGGCAGGGTGTGCTCCGCGAGTGCCTGCTCGCCGACGACGTGCACAGCGTGCTGGTGATCGGGCGGACGTCCACCGGCCAGCGCCATCCGAAGCTGCGCGAGATCCGGCACGAGGACTTCGCCGACCTCGACCCGCTCCGGGAGGAGCTGGCCGGGGCGGATGCCTGCTTCTACTGCCTGGGGGTCTCGTCGCTGGGCCTGGACGAGGCGGCGTACACCCGGGTCAGCTACGACTACCCGGTGGCGGCGGCGCGGCTGTTCGCCGAGGTCAGCCCGGATGTCACGTTCGTCTACGTGTCCGGCGTCGGCACCGACCCGACCGGCCGGGGCCGGGTGATGTGGGCGCGGGTCAAGGGCCGCACCGAGAACGCCGTCCTCGACCTGCTGCCGAACGGCTACGCGGCCCGGCCCGGCTTCATCCAGCCGACCCACGGGGTGGTGTCGAAGACCCGCTGGTACCGGCTGGGGTACGCGGTCACCCGTCCGCTCTTCCCGCTGCTGCGCCGGCTCTTGCCGAATCAGGTCACCACCACCGACCGGCTCGGCCGGGCGATGCTGCGGGTGGCCCGGCAGGGCTCGCCCCGGCGGGTGCTGACCAACCGGGACCTGACCTGACCGACGGTCACCGAACTCGCGGCCGCCAACCGGCCCACCCGTCGCCTGACCGTAGGGGCGGGGCGGCGCGGTCAGCCCAGTTCCGCGAGCGCCCGCGCCAGGTCGTCGCGCAGGTCCTCCGGGTCCTCCAACCCGACCGAGACGCGCAGCAGTCCGCCGGCCGGCTTGGCCTCCCCCGCCACCGGGCGGTGGGTCAGCGAGGCCGGGTGCTGGATCAGCGTGTCCACCCCGCCCAGCGAGACCGCGTGGGTGATCAGCCGGCAGGCCCCGGCGACGGCGGCGGCCGCGGGCGCGCCGCCGCGTACCTCGAAGGCGAGCAGGCTGCCGGTGCCGCTCAGCTGCCGGCCGACGAGCCCGGCGGGATCGTGCAGCGAGGGGTGGTGCACGCGGACGACGCCGGGGTGCTCGGCGAGCCAGCCGGCGAGCTTCTCCGCCCCGGCCTGCTGGGCGCGGACCCGCACGGGCAGGGTCTGCAGGCCACGGTGCAGCAGGTAGCCACCGAGCGGGTGCAGGATCGCGCCGGTGAGGGCGCGCACCTGGCGCAGCCGGGTGGCCCAGTCGGTGTCGCAGGCGACGACGCCGGCGAGGACGTCGCCGTGGCCGCCGATGCTCTTGGTGGCGCTGTGCAGGACGAGCGCGGCGCCGTGCCGGGCGGGCTGCTGGAGCACCGGGGTGGCGACGGTGTTGTCGACGAGCAGCGGCACGTCGCCGGCGGCGTCGGCGAGCGCGGCGATGTCGAGCAGGTCGAGGGTGGGGTTGGCCGGGGTCTCGGCGACGACGAGGGCGGTGTCCGGCCCGACCGCGGCGGCGACCTGGTCGGCGGCCGCCCAGGTGACGGTGGTGCCCAGCAGGCCGGTGGCGAGGACGTGGTCGGTGCCGCCGTAGAGGGGGCGGACGGCGACGACGTGGCGGCGCCCGTCGGCGGTGGCGGCGAGCAGGGTGGCGGTGAGGGCGGCCATCCCGCTGGCGAAGGCGACCGCCTCGGTGGTGCCTTCGAGGGTGGCGAGGGCGGTCTCGAAGCGGGCCACCGTGGGGTTCCACAGTCGCTGGTAGACGGCGCTGGCGCCGGGCGGGAGGGTGCCGCCGGTGGCCAGCGTCTCGTACGCGTCGCCGCCGGCGTCGACCGACGGCAGCGGGTTGGTGGTGGAGAGGTCGATCGGCGGGACGTGGACGCCGAGGCCGGCGAGGTCGTCGCGGCCGGCGTGCACGGCTCGGGTGTCCACGGTCGTCATGGGGGGAGCATCGAACATCACGCCGATCGGTAGCAATACTTCCGCAGATGATTCGGGAAATGCCCTTGGTGCGTCGCGCTGATTCGATGGAGGATGGCTCCATGCCCCTTGTAGCGAATGATGTGCGGCGGTTCGCGGCGCTGGACGACGTCGACCGCGCGATCCTGGCCGAGTTGACCGCGGACGGCCGGCTGCCGAACAACGCCCTGGCCGAGCGGGTCGGCGTGGCGCCCTCAACCTGCCTGGCCCGCACCCGCGCGCTGCGCGAGTGCGGGGCGATCCGGGGTTTCCACGCGGAGGTGGATCCGGCGGCGGTGGGGCTGCCGCTGCAGGCGTTGGTGTCGGTACGGCTCACCGCGCACGAGCGGCCGGTGGTGGACGCGTTCCGGGCCCGCTCGGTGCGCCTGCCCGGGGTGGTGTCGGTGTTCCACGTGGCCGGTGCGGACGACTACGTGCTGCACGTGCGGGCGGCGTCGGCGGACGCGTTGCGGGATTTCGTGCTGGACCACCTGGCGGTCGATCCGGCGGTGCAGCACACCGAGACCAGCCTCATCTTCGAGCAGGCGCGCGGGGTGGGTTGAGTCGCTCCGGGGAACAGATCCGGCGCGTTGCGGGTTGGCCAGGCGTGTGATCGACGTACCGCTCTCCGTTCTTGATCTTGCTCCGGTCGCGGCCGGCGCCACCGTCGGCGAGGCGCTCCGGCACACCACCGAGCTGGCCCGGCGTACCGAGGAGCTGGGTTACCACCGGTTCTGGGTGGCCGAGCACCACAACATGCCGGCGATCGCCTCGTCGGCGCCGGCGGTGCTGCTGGCGCACCTGGCCGCGCACACCGGCACGATCCGGCTCGGTTCGGGCGGGGTGATGCTGCCCAACCACGCGCCGCTGGTGGTGGCCGAGCAGTTCGGCACCCTGGAGGCGTTGCACCCGGGCCGGATCGACCTGGGCATCGGCCGGGCGCCGGGCACCGACCAGGTGACCGCGCTGGCGCTGCGCCGGACCGTGGAGGGGCTGTCGGCGGAGGGCTTCCCCCGCGAGTTGGCCGACCTGATGAACTACTTCAGCGGCGAGCGGCCCGGCCCGATCACCGCCACTCCCGGTCGGGGGCAGCAGCCGGCGATCTGGCTGCTCGGCTCCAGCGGCTTCAGCGCCCAGTTGGCCGGCCTGCTCGGGCTGCCGTTCTCCTTCGCGCACCACTTCAGCGCGC
Source organism: Micromonospora sp. R311 (assembly GCF_056780015.1). Taxonomy (NCBI): domain Bacteria; kingdom Bacillati; phylum Actinomycetota; class Actinomycetes; order Micromonosporales; family Micromonosporaceae; genus Micromonospora; species Micromonospora sp. R311. The sequence continues at coordinate 122,042 of NZ_JBSWCE010000006.1, read as the reverse complement.
AGCACACCCTGCCCGCCCTGGCGCTGTACCGGCAGAGCTTCCGGCCGTCGCGCTGGCTGGAGCGGCCGTACGCGATGGTGGCGGTGAACGCGGTCTGCGCGGACACCGACGAGCGGGCCGAGTGGCTGGCCGGACCGAGCGGGCTGTCGTTCCTGAAGCTGCGCTCGGGTCGCCCGGAGCCGCTGGCCACGCCGGACGAGGCGGCGGCCTACCCGTACACCGAGGTGGAGCGGGAGTTCGTCGCGCAGCGCCGGGAGGGGCAGGCGATGGGCTCGCCGGAGACGGTACGCCGGCAGCTGACCGACCTGCTGGCCCGCACCGGCGCGGACGAGTTGATGCTCACCACGCTGGTCTACGACGTCGACGACCGGGTGCGGTCGTACGAGCTGATCGCCGAGCAGGTGGCCGGCGGCCTGCGCCGCTGAAACACGATCTTCACGCCGGCGTCACCCTCGCGACGCGGAGCGTGCCTAACGTTGGTGCCGGTGGTGGTACGGCATTTCCGGTCGGGACGGGTCGGGAATGCCGCGGTGTGGCGCACCGGGCCGTGGCTGTGCGGATTTCCGCGGCCGCGGCCCGGTGCCTGCCGCCTCCGCCGCCGGCCCGGCGTGACCGGGCCGGCGGGGTGGGCTCAGCGCAGGTGGATGTCCGGTGCCGGCGGGGTCGCCATGCCGTCGCCGAGGAAGAACCCCGGGTGCGGGGGCTGGTTGTAGGCGGTGTTCTGCCAGGCGACCGCGACCCGGTACTGCGGGTCGTGCATCAGGGTGTGGATCCGGGTGTTGGTCGGCGTGGGCGTGCTGTAGATCCGCAACGCCCGGCTGTCGGTGGTCCGCCAGACGACCTCCTCGCGCCAGTCGCCGAGCAGGTCGGCGGAGAGCGCGGGAGTGGCCTTGGTGCCGTTGTTCGCCGCCACCCCGCTCGCGGTGAGCAGCCGGGTGTCGCCGCCGCTGCCGTACTTGTCGATCCGGGTGCCGTCGAGCAGTTCGCGGACGGGGTCGCCGTCCCACCAGGCGAGGAAGTTCGCCGACGACGGGTTGCGCCCGACGCTGCCGCCGGAGCCGTTGTAGAGGTTGCCCATGGTGGTGCCGGCGCCCCAGAACTCCGCGCCCGCGCTGCCGGCGTGGATGTCCCCGGCGACGCCCCGGCCCGGACCCTCCGCACCGCCGTTGTTCGGCCGCTGCCAGATCACCTGGCCGGTGCGGGCGTCGTGCAGGTCGGCCGCGGGTGCGCCGCCGGACTCGTGGATGGTGAAGACCTCCAGGCCGGTGCGGCCGGGCACGAGGTCGCCGACGTGCAGCGCGTCGCCGTGGCCGAAGCCGGTGGCGTACATCAACCGGCCGTTGTCGTCGACGGTGGCCGAGCCGTAGACGATCTCCTGGCGGCCGTCGGCGTCGACGTCGGCGATGGAGAGGTTGTGGTTGCCCTGGCCGGCGGCGGCGCCGTTGCCGGCGGAGTTCGAGTCGAAGGTCCACCGCCGGCGCAGGGTGCCGTCGCGGAAGTCCCAGGCGGCGATGACCGCACGGGTGTAGTAGCCGCGGGCCATCACCAGCGAGGGGCGCTGCCCGTCGAGGTAGGCGGTGGCGGCGAGGAACCGGTCGACCCGGTTGCCGTAGCTGTCGCCCCACGAGGAGACGGTGCCGCGCGGCGGGTCGTAGGCGACGGTGGAGAGGGCCGCGCCGGTGCGGCCGTCGAACATGGTCAGGTACTCGGGGCCGGTCAGGATGTAGCCGCTGGAGTTGCGGTGGTCGGCCCAGGCGTCGCCGATCACCTGGCCGGTGCCGGAGCGGGTGCCGTCGGCGGTCTTCATGGCCACCTCGGCGCGGCCGTCGCCGTCGTAGTCGTACACCTGGAACTGGGTGTAGTGGGCGCCGGCGCGGATGTTGCGGCCCAGGTCGACGCGCCACAGCCGGGTGCCGGTCAGGGTGTACGCGTCGACCTGGACGTTGCCGGTGTAGCCCGACTGGGAGTTGTCCTTGGCGTTGGACGGTTCCCACTTGAGCACGATCTCGTAGCGCCCGTCGCCGTCGAGGTCCCCGACGGAGGCGTCGTCGGCGGAGTAGGTGTACGCCTCCCCGGTCGGGGTGGTGCCGCCGGCCGGCACCTGTAGCGGCACGTCGAGGTAGCCGGCGGTGAACTGGAGCGCGGGCGGTGACGCCGGCTGTTCCACGCCGCCGACGACGGCCCGCACGGTGTACGCGGCGCCGGCGGGCGCGCCCGCGTCGAGATGGTTGGTGGCGCCGGTGATCGGTGTGCCGTTCACCCGGGTGGTGCCGCGGTAGAGGTTGAACGAGACGCCGGCGGTCTCGGTGCCGAGCAGCCGCCAGGAGACCAGGTTGCCGCTGCCCGAGCGGACGCTGACCAGCCCCCGGTCGAGGTCCTCCATCTGCACGGCGCCGGCCGGCGGGCTGGTCGGCGGCGGGCTGGTGGTCGGCGGCGCCGGGGTCGACGGGGTGCCGGTGGGGACGGTGCCGGTGCAGGTGGTGCCGTTGAGGGCGAAGCTGGTCGGGGCCGGGTTGCCGGCGTCGGTCCAGGTGGCGTTGAAACCGAAGGTGGCGGTGCCGCCGGTGCCGAGGGCGGCGTTCCAGTCGACGTTGCGGGCGGTGACCTCCGCGCCGGACTGTCCGATCGTGGCGTTCCACGCCTGGCCGACCCGCTGGCCGGCGGAATAGGTCCAGGTCAGCGTCCAGCCGGAGAAGGGGTCGCCGAGGTTGGTGACGGTGACGTCGGCACCGAAGCCCCCCGGCCACTGGTCGGTGACCCGGTAGTCGACCCGGCAGCCGGCGGCGGCGGCCGCGGCGGTGAGGGTGGTCAGGGCGCCGGCGGTGAGGGTGGCCGCGACGGCCGCGGCGAGCAGCACGGCGCGGCGAGGGATGACGGGCATGCGGATCCTCCGGAGAGGTGCGGGCGCGCGGCCACCGGGCGCCGCCGGCCTGCCCCGGGCCGGCGGAGGGCGTACGCCGCGCTGGCGGCGATGGTCCCGACGCGCGTGGTCAGCGTCGGTGTGGCGGGCTCCGCGCACCAGTGATGCTAGGGCGGCCGGTTCCCCGACACAATCGACCGTGGTCTTGCCGGACGGGGCGGTTTCTTGATCGACTCGTCGGGTGGCTGAGCACATGAGCCCGGACGAGTTCCGGCGCGCCGGGCATGCCGTGGTGGACTGGATCGCCGACTACTGGGCGACGCTGGAGCGGCGCCCGGTCACCTCGCCGGACCCGCCGGGCGCCCTGGCCGCGGCGCTGCCGCCGGGCCCGCCCGAGCAGGGGGAGCCGGTCGACGCCGTCCTGGCCGACCTGGACGCGTTGGTCGCGCCCCGGCTGACGCACTGGCAGCATCCCGGGTTCTTCGGGTACTTCCCGGCGAACACCAGCGGTCCCAGCGTCCTCGGCGACCTGGTCAGCTCGGGTCTCGGCGTGCAGGGCATGCTCTGGGCGACCGGTCCGGCGTGCACCGAGCTGGAGACGGCGATGCTGGACTGGCTGGCCGACCTGCTGGACCTGCCGGCCCGGTTCCGCTCCGGCGGCAGCGGCGGCGGGGTCATCCAGGACTCGGCCTCCTCCGCGACCCTGGTCGCCACCCTGGCCGCGCTGCACCGGGCCAGCGGCGGCCGGTGGCGCGACGCCGGCGTCGACCGGCGGTACCGGGTGTACACCTCGACGCACGGGCACTCCTCGATCGAGAAGGCGGCCCGGATCGCCGGGCTGGGCACCGACGGGGTACGCCCGGTCGAGGTCGACCCGGAGAGCCAGGCGATGCGGCCGGAGGCGCTGCGCGTGGCGATCGAGGCGGACCTGGCGGCCGGCGCCGTACCGACGATCGTGGTGGCCACCATCGGCACCACCTCCACCACCGCCGTCGACCCGCTGCCGGAGATCGGCGCCGTCTGCGCGGAGTACGGCAGCTGGCTGCACGTGGACGCCGCGTACGCCGGGGCGGCCGCGGTCTGCCCGGAGCTGCGCTGGTCGCACGCCGGCCTGGAGTACGCCGATTCGTACTGCTTCGACCCGCACAAGTGGCTGCTCACCGGCTTCGACTGCGACGCGTTCTGGGTGGCCGACCGGGGCGAGCTGATCGAGGCGCTGACGGTGATGCCGGAGTTCCTGCGCAACGCGGCCACCGAGTCCGGAGCGGTGATCGACTACCGGGACTGGCAGGTGCCGCTGGGGCGCCGGTTCCGGGCGTTGAAGCTCTGGTTCGTGCTGCGCTGGTACGGGGTCGAGGGGCTGCGGGCGCACGTCCGCGCCGACGAGCGGTTCGAGCTGGCGGCGCCGCACCCGTTCTCGCTGGTCTGCTTCCGGCTACGCGCCGGTGACGAGGCGAGCGCTCGGCTGCTGGCGCGGGTGAACGCCACCGGCCGGGTGCACCTGCCCCACACCCGGGTGGCCGGCCGGTACACGCTGCGCCTGGCCGTCGGCTCCCCGCTCACCCGGCCGGCGCACGTCGACGAGGCGTGGGAGCTGCTCAGCGCCGCCGCCGACGAGCGGTAGCCGGTCCCGCCCGCGCCACGCGGACGCCGTGGGGCGGTCAGCCGTCGACCGGGGCGAGCGGGCGGGGCGCGACGGACGGGACCTCCCCCGGGGCACCGACCGGGCCGGCGGCCGCGCCCGTGGTGGCCGCCGTGGCCGGGGCGCGCCGGGTGCGGTGCAGTGCCCGGAGCGCCAGCGCCAGGGCGGCGAGCCAGCCGGCGGCCAGCAGGGCGTAGACGGCCGGCCTCGCCGGGGCGCCGAGATCGGCGGCGCGCATCAGCGTCCTCGCGTTGGTCAGCACGATCACCCCGCCGATCGCCGCGCCGAGCAGTTGGGCGGGGACGATGCGGACCAGCCACGCCGCGACCGGGGCGGCGATCAGGCCGCCGACGAGCAGCGCGGCCACCGTGGGCAGCAGGAAGCCCTCCGCGCCGAGCCCGATGAGGAAGCCGAGGCTGGCCGCGCCGGCGACGACGAACTCGGCGGTGTCCACCGAGCCGATCACCTTGCGCGGCGCCATCCGGCCGCCGACCAGCAGCGCCGGGGTGGCCACCGGGCCCCAGCCCCCGCCGCCGGTGGCGTCGACGAAGCCGGCGACCAGGCCGAGCGGGCCGAGGAACCGCCCGCGCGCCCGCCCGGCGGCGGGGTTGCGCCGCAGCGGCCGGGAGAAGCGGACCAGCAGGTACGCGCCGAGCGCGAAGAGGACGCCGGCCATCCACGGCGCGGCCGCGGCGGTGGAGACCGAGCTGAGGAAGGTGGCGCCGGCGAACGCGCCGAGCGCGCCGGGGAGGGCGATCCGGGTCACCACCGGCCAGTCGACGTTGCCGAACCGCCAGTGGGCCACCCCGGCCGCGAGCGTGGTGCCGATCTCCGCCAGGTGCACCGAGGCCGACGCCGCGGCGGGTGCCACGCCGACGAACAGCAGCAGGGTGGAGGAGGTCAGCCCGTACGCCATGCCGAGCGCGCCGTCGACCAGCTGCGCCGCGAGCCCGACCAGGGCGAGGACCAGCAGCTTGCGCACGGGCGCCCCCCGACTTTCCGGCATCTCCTACCGACTTGGTCGACAATGCGGTACGACGCCGCCGGGGTCAAGCCTCCGCTCGGTCAATGAGACGACAGCGCCCCGCCCTCGGGGCCCGGAACGGGGAGCGGGATCAGGTCCAGGCGCGCGGGTCGGCGACCAGCTCGGTGATCCGCCCGGGCAGCGTGCCGCCGGCCACGTCGGCCACGGTGACCAGTTCGAGGATCTCCCGTTCGCTGGCTCGCAGGGCGATCCAGACGTCCTGCAACGCGCGGGCCGCGCCGTGGTAGCCGAGCTGCTCCGGGCGCTGCCCGCGGACGTGCGCCAGCGGACCGTCGATCACCCGGATCACCTCGGCCAGCGAGATCTCCGCCGCCGGACGGGCCAGCCAGTAGCCGCCCTCGGGGCCGCGCTGGGCCTGCACGATGCCGCCCCGGCGCAGCTGCAGCAGGATGCTCTCCAGGAACTTCGGCGGGATCTCCTGGGCGCGGGCGATCTGCTCGGCGGTGACCGGTCGGCCCCGCCCGAGCCCGGCGCCACCGGTCACCGAGGCGAGCTCGACGACCGCTCGAAGGGCGTAGTCGACCCGGGCGGAGAGACGCATGCCGGCAAGGTTAGCCGGCCGGTCACCCCGCCTGGACGATCGCCCCTCGGCCGAACGGCCGGACGCGGTGCGCGGCCCGGTTCACGCCCCGACGCGGCGCAGCAGACCCTCCTGGACGGCGCTGGCGATCTGCCGGCCGTCACGGGTGAACATCCGGCCGGTGGCCAGCCCCCGGGCACCGGACGCGGACGGGCTCCAGCAGTCGTAGAGGAACCACTCGTCGGCGCGGAACGGCCGGTGGAACCAGAGCGCGTGGTCCAGGCTGGCGCCCACCACCCCGCCCGGGCCCCAGACCTCGCCGTGCACGGAGAGCACCGAGTCCAGCAGGGTGAGGTCGGAGGCGTAGGCCAGCGCGCAGGCGTGCAGCAGCGGGTCGTCGGGCAGCTTGCCGTCGATGCGCATCCAGACCCGCTGGTGCGGGTCGGCGGGCCGGTCACCGGGGCGTACCCAGCCGGGCTCGCCGACGTAGCGCACGTCGATCGGGCGCGGGATCTGCCCCCAGATGCCGAGCCGCTCGGGGTAGCGGGAGAGCCGGTCGGTCATGGTCGGGACGTCGTCCGGGCCGGGCACGTCCGGCGGGAGCGGGGCGTGGTGGTCCAGCCCCTCCTCGGCCCGCTGGAACGAGGCCGACATGAAGAAGATCGGCTTGTCGTGCTGGAGCGCGACGCAGCGGCGCACCGAGAAGGAGCGGCCGTCGCGGATGTTCTCCACCTCGTAGGCGATCGGCTCGACCGGGTCGCCGGCCCGCACGAAGTAGCCGTGCAGCGAGTGCACGGTGCGCTCCGGGTCGACCGTCCGGCCGGCGGCGACCAGCGCCTGACCGGCGACCTGGCCGCCGTACACCCGCTGCGGGCCGACCGGCGGGCTGATCCCCCGGAAGGTCATCTCGCCGGTCGGGGTGAGGTCGAGGACCTCCAGCAGCTGGTCGACGGCGGCCTGGCCGACCACGGCCCCGGGGGTGGTCACTGCAGCGCCCGTGCGGACGCCGCGTCGACCAGCGACCCGAGCTGGTGTACGCGCAGCGTGTTGGTCGAGCCGGGGGTGCCGGGCGGGCTGCCGGCGACGATCACCACGTAGTCGCCGGGGTTGGCCCGGTTGAGGCCGAGCAGCGCTTGGTCGACCTGGCGGAACATGTCGTCGGTGTGCTCGACGAACGGCATCAGGAAGGTCTCCACGCCCCAGGAGAGCGCCAGCTGGTTGCGCACCTCGGGCACCGGGGTGAAGGCCAGCAGCGGCAGGTCGCAGTGCAGCCGGCTGAGCCGTCGCACCGTGTCGCCGGTCTGCGAGAACGCGACCAGCGCCTTGGCGCTGATCGCCCGGGCGATCGAGGAGGCGGCGACGGTGAGCGCGCCGCCGTGGGTACGCGGGTCGTGCTGCAGCCGGGGCACCCCGATCGAGCCGGACTCGGTGGTGGTGACGATCTTGGCCATGGTGCTGACGGTGAGCACCGGGTACTTGCCGACGCTGGTCTCGCCGGAGAGCATCACCGCGTCGGCGCCGTCGAGCACGGCGTTGGCGACGTCGGAGGCCTCCGCCCGGGTCGGCCGGGAATTCTCGATCATGGAGTCGAGCATCTGGGTGGCCACGATGACCGGCTTGGCGTTCTCCCGGCACAGCTGCACGGCGCGCTTCTGCACCAGCGGGACCTGGTCCAGCGGCAGCTCCACGCCGAGGTCGCCGCGGGCGACCATGACCCCGTCGAAGGCCAGCACGATCGCCTCGAGGTGATCGACCGCCTCCGGCTTCTCGACCTTGGCCAGCACCGGCCGGTGCACCCCGACCTCGGCCATGATCCCGTGTACCAGCTTGATGTCGTCGGCGGAGCGGACGAAGGAGAGAGCGACCAGGTCGACCCCGAGGCCGAGGGCGAAGCGCAGGTCCTCGGCGTCCTTCTCGGAGAGGGCGGGCACGCTGACCGCCACGTTGGGCAGCGACACGCCCTTGTTGTTGGAGACCGGGCCGCCCTCGGTGACCAGGACGCGGATGTCGTTGCCGGTGACGTCGGTGACCTCCACGGCCACCCGGCCGTCGTCGATCAGCAGCCGGTCGCCGGGCTTGACCTCCTGCGGCAGCTTCCGATAGGTGCAGGAGACCCGGTCCTTGCTGCCGAGCACCTCGTCGCCGGTGATCACCACCGAGTCGCCGGTGCGCCACTCGTGCGGGCCCTCGGCGAACCGGCCCAGCCGGATCTTGGGCCCCTGGAGGTCGGCCAGCACCGCCACCGGCCGCCCGGCCGCCTCCGCCGCCTCGCGGACCAGCCGGTACACCGCCTCGTGGTCCTCGTGGCTGCCGTGGCTGAAGTTGAGTCTCGCCACGTTCATGCCCGCCTCGACGAGCCCCCGGATCCGTTCCGGCGACGAGGTGGCAGGACCAAGAGTGCAGACGATCTTCGCGCGGCGTGTCACGCCCATCAGGCTAGTCTCTCCTCCGGGTCGCACTTCGGGCCGACCCCTTGCGGGACTGCGGAACAAATTGTCCAACGACGCGCGATCCGCGCGCAGCCGGCGGGCGGAACCCGCGCCGGGAACGTTGAGGTGGCGGGCATCGGCGACCGCGCGCCGGGAATCGTACGCCCCCACCGCGGACCGGCGCCCGGGTGCTCCCGCCGGCGGCCCAACTCGACACCGGGGGTGGTGGCGGAGGTCATGGCGACTCCTCGACCGGGCCCGGCCGCCGGCACCCGGCGCGCCCGGATGGTGCTCCTCGCTGCGCCACCGTGGCACCGGGCACCGGCCGGGCGCCGTCGCGACGACGACAGCCACCTTTGGATCCGCCCCGCTCAGCTCTCCGTCTTGGCCAGCGGAAACTCCAGCGAACCGGCCGGGCAGAGGAAGGTCATCACATCCACCCGGTAGAGCCCCGCCTGCACCGCCGGGTCGGCCTCCATCACGCTGCGCACGTCGTCGACCGAGCCGGTGCGGGCCAGGCCGAAGCCGATCGGCGGTTCCGGGTTGCGGGCCGGGCCGTCCACCGAGCCGGCGACCAGGATGATCCCCCGCCGTTGCAGCGCCTGCATGTGCTCGCCGTGCTCGGACTGCAACCGCTGGACCGTCTCCGCCGGCAGCGCCCGCCCGGCCGCGCCGGGATACAGCACGATGCACTCGTACGTGTCGAGCGCGAAGTCGACCTGCGGCACTCCGGCCATGACGCCCCCCTGCTCCGCCGGATCTCGCTAACCTGCGCCCAGCGTCCCACGCGCGGTCCCGGCGCGCGGTCGCTCGGGCCAACTGCGCCCGCCGGCGGCGCACCGCCGAAGCCGGCCGCCCGGGACGACGGACCGCCCGGCCCGCCGGCAGGTCGGCTGACCCGGGTGCGCCGGACGACTACCGTGGACGGTCCGGTCACGGTCTGGTCATCGGAGGTCGCGGATGGACGATCGGGCGCGGACGCAACCGGCGCCGCTGCCGTACGCGGAGGTCACCGACGAGGCGTACGCGCTGGCGGCGGCCGCCACCTTCACCGTGCGCCAGTTCGACGCGGCGGTCGTGCTCAGCGGCGGCTGCCCGCGCTGCCAGGATCCGATCACCTTCACCCTGGTCGACGCGGTCTTCCGCCGGGACGCCCCGCCCGCCCCGCCGCTCGCCGGGGCCGGGCCGGTGGCGAGCCCGGCGGCCGGGCCGGCCGCGGTGCCCGCGCCCCGGGAGGCGACCGCGCCGACGGCCGCGGCCTACCGGACGGTCTTCTGCACCTGCGAGGTCGCCCACCCCCACCGGTCCGAGGGGCAGGTCGGCTGCGGCGCGTACTGGACCCTGCGGCTGGACGTCGAGCCGTGATCCGGCTGCGCCCCGGGCCGCCGGCGACGGTGGCGGACCTGCGCCACGCGCAGGCGCTGGCCGGGCTGCTCCGGGCCGAGCTGGACCGGGTCCGGTCCGCCGCGCTGGCCTGGCGCAACGGTCTGGGCGCCCTGCTGCTCGCCCTGGTCGGCTTCAGCCTGATCCGGGGCCGCACCGACGTGGGCACCCTCGCCGCGGGCTGGGCGGCGCTGGTCGGCGTCCTGCTGCTGGCCGCGCTGGTCTGCGGCGCGGTGGGCGCGCTGGCGCTGCTGCGCGCCGCGCACGGGCGGCTCTCCGTGACGCCGGTGGCCGCGCTGCCGCCCCCGCCGACGGGCGACCACCAGGAGGCGGTCGCCGCGGTCCGCGCCCTGCGCACCGGGGTACGCCTGGTGCTGCTCTGCGCCGCGCTGCTGGTCGCGGCGGTCGGCGTGACCTGGTACGGGCCGCCGCGCACCGGGCCGTTCGTGCAGGTCGGCACCGGCACCGGCACCGTCTGCGGAACGGTGACCGGAACGGCCGGCGGGGCGCTGACGGTCGCCACCGCGGCGGGGCCGGTCCAGGTGCCGCTGACCGCCACCACCTCGATCACGGCCGTGCCGGCCTGCGCACCCGCCGCCCAGCGGTAGACGGGGCGGACCCTCCCCGGCCGCCGCCGCTCGGACGGGCAGCCGCCACTCGGACGGCCGGCCGGGCGCCCCGCCCGCCGGGCAGGTCGGGGCGGTCAGGGGCCGACGTGCACGTAGCCGGCCCAGAGTTCGGGTGCCTCGCGGAGCGCGTGCCGGGTCTCGCGTACCGCGGCGTGCAGGGCGGACGCGGCCCGTTCGGGGTCGATCCGGCCCGGCGCGCCGGGCACCGCCAGCCCGGCGTAGAGGCGGGCGCAGAGCCGGGCGGTGACCGCGTCCGAGATGGACCAGAGCGAGCCGATCACGTGCCGGAACCCGGCGAGCTGGAACGCGGTGCCGAGGCTGATCGTCTCGTCTGGCAGGGTCGCGCCGCCGCGTACCGTCTCGCAGGCGGAGAGCACCGCCAGTCCGGCCGGCCCGGGCGCGCGGAGCTGCCACAGGTCGCGGACGTGCAGCGGGCCGTCGGCGAGCGCCAGCCGACCGAGCGCCGGCGCGGCCAGGTCCTGGGTGCCGTGGCAGGACAGGTGGGCGACCGGGCGGCCGGCCAGCGCGTCCAGCACGGCCCGCCGGGTGGCCGCCGACCCGGTCAGCGGCTGGACCCGGGCCAGGTGCGCGGTGACGATCTCCTGTTCCCGGGCGACGCCGGGCAGGTCGGCCAGCCCCGGGGTCTGCGGCAGGCCGACGAAGAGCGCCGCGTCCACCCCGGCGCCGGCCGGCGGGCCGTCGTCGGCGCGCAGCAGCTCCCGCAGTGAGGCCGTGTACGACGGGACGACCCGGTCGAGCACCCCGTCGCCGGCCGGCGGACCGGCGGCGTGCAGCGGCAGCAGGCTGAGCAGCCCGGTCGGGCACCACCACAGCCGAGGCGGCTCGGTGGCGTCGACGGCCGCGCGGCCGAGGTCGTCGAGGACCGGCCGGGCCACCGCCTGCCACAGCCAGTCGAGCGTCTCGGTGATGGTGCGCCGGGCCGCCAGTCGGCGCCGCTGGTCGGCCAGCGCCTCGGCCGGGCCGCCACCGGCGGCGCCGGACCCGCCGGGCGCGGCCCCGGCGGCGAGCGCGGTGGCCGTGCCGACCGCGGTGATGAGGCCGACCACCCGGGTGACCAGGTCGGCCGAGGTCAGGTGGGGCAGCGGGACCACCCGGACGCCGGTGCCGTCGAGCAGCAGCGCGTCGCACCGGCGCCGCGCCACGTTGACCAGCACCACCGGCCCCCGACCGGCGGCCCGGGCCAGCTCGGTAAAGGCGGGCGGCCGGAGGAAACCCGCGAACCCGGGCACCCGACGGATGTCGGCCAGCAACCCCCGCCGCCGGACGGCGAGCTCGTGCCGCCGTTCCGGCGTGCCGGCTGAGGTGAGACCGTCCAGCTCTGCCTGTACCTCGGCGAACCGGTCGGCCAGCTCCGGTGCCCGGTCGCGGAGCGCGTCCAGGCTGACCCGGGCGTCCCGGACCCGGGCGAGCAGCACGCCCCGGCCGTACTCCAGCAGCTCGACGGCGTGCTCCGGCCGCCCGGCGTCGAGGGCGCACGCGGCGGCGGCCCCGGCCAGCCCCGGGAACCGGGCCAGCAGCCGGGCCTGGTCGTCCGGGTCCATGCCGTGCCAGGCGACCAGGTCGATCAGCTCGATCGCCGAGGCGTACCCGGCCAGGGCGGCGGCCTGGTCGCCGAGGTGCTCGGCCAGGGCGGCGTACTGCCGGGCGGCTGTCGCCCGCAGCAGCGAGGGCGCGGCCTCGACGGCGGCGGCCTCCCGGAGCGCGGCCAGCGCCTCGGCCCGCAGCCCGTCCGGTGAGGCGTCGGCCCACGCACCGGGGTCGGGCTCGACGGGTCCGCTTCCCGCCGCGTCGGGATCGTCCCGCTGCGCGGCGTCGCGGCCGAGGACCGGGTCGCCGCCGTCGAGGACGGCGGCGGCCTCGTCCAGGGCGGTGGCCAGGTTGGCCAGACAGGTCGTCCGCCCGGCGTGCCCGGCGGGCAGGCTGGCCGGCGCCTCGCGGTACGCCCGGACCGCCGCGGCGAGGTCGGCGGAGCGGCCGGGCAGCCGGGACCGCAGCCGCAGCGCGTTGCCGAGGTTGGTCAACAGCCGGTGCCGCTCCGGGAAGTGCACGTCGGTCACGTCGCGGGCCCGTTCCAGCGCGTCGACCGCCTCGTCCAGCGCGGCCGGGTCACCGCTGGCCTGGTGGCGTTGCAGGTGCGCCAGGGCCAGCGTGCCGAGCACCTTGCCCAGCTCCTCGGGACCCGCGCCCCGGCCGGTCAGCTCCGCGGCCTCGCGCAACGCCACCACCGCCGCCGCCAGGTCCGGCTCGGCGGCGGCCGCGCCGCCCGGCGCGGCGAGGCTGACCTCGGCCCGGCGGTTGAGCGCCGCACCGTAGTTGGTCAGGCAGAGCAGCCGGTCCGGGTGCCCGTCCGGGGCCAGGGCGAGCGCCCGGCGCAGCACGTCGACCGCCTCCGTCAGGGTGGCCAGGTCCTGGGTCCGCCCGAAGATCGCCTGGAGCACCAGGCCGAGGTTGGACAGGTACGCCGGCAGCTTCGGCGAGTCGGGCCCGACCGCGGCCACGGCCTCCCGCAGCAGCGCGGCGGCCGGCTCCAACCCGTCGGCCGCCCCCGTCCGGTCGGCGATCTCCCGCCACAGGTTGCCCAGGTTGTTCAGCACGTCGGGGCGGCGGCGGTGCCCGGCCGGGAGCAACCGCTCCGCCTCGCGGCAGGCGTCCTCGCCGGCGCGCAGCGCGTCGAGCCCGCCGAGCGCGGCGTGCCAGTGGCTCAGCGCGTACCCGAGGTCGGCGAGGCGGACGCCGCGCTCGGTGTCGTCGGGGGCGCCGGTGACGCCGGCCCGCAGCAACCGGACCGCCTCGGTGAGGTCGTCGGCGCGCCGGTCCCGGGCGTACCGGGTCTCCAGCAGTTTGCCGGCGGCGTGCCGCAGCCCGTCCCGGTCCGGCCCGGCACCGGCGGCGGCCAGGTAGGCGTCGATCGCCGCGTCGAGGTCGGCCGGGGCGCCGTCGGCCTCGTGCCGGGCGCCGAGCAGCGCGGCCAGGCCGACCCGCACCACCGGCTCCAGGTCCGGGCCGAGGCCGCCGGCGGCCAGCGCCGAGCGGTAGGCCGCGATCGCCGCGTCCCGGTCGGCGGTGGCGGCCGGGGAGAGCACGAACCGTTCGGCGAGAACCGTGCCGAGCACCGCGGCGATCCGCCCGTCGCCCTGCTTCTCGGCGGCATCGGTCAGGGCGTCGACCGCGCGATCCAGGTCGGCCGGGTCGTGGCGCAGCCGCCAGCGGTCGCGCAGCCGCTGGCCGAGGTTGGCCTGCGCGGTGGCCCGGATCCGGGGGTCCGCCTCGGCCCGTGCCGCCTCACCGAGCAGGGTGATCGACTCGTCCAGCGCCGCCCGGTCGCCGTCGAGCTCGAAGGTGTCGCCGAGCACCTTGCCGAGGTTGAACATCCGCACCGGGCGTTCCCGGTCGCCCCGCGGGGTGGCCGCCAGGCTCTCCCGGTGCGCCTCGACGGCCCGGCGCAGGTGGTCGGGCGCGCGGCCCAGGTGCAGGAACGTGTCCCGGTGCACCCGCCCCAGCGCGGAGAGGTAGTGCGGCCGGGCGGGGTCGCCGGCCGGCGTGCCGGCGACGGCCCGGCGCAGCAGGTCGGTGGCGCGCTCGGCGACCCGGTAGTCGCCGGTCCGCTCCGCCCCGCCCATCAGCCGCACCGCCTCCAGGAACAGCGCCATCGGCTCGTCGCCGCCCGAGCCGCCGGCCGCGCCCGGGCCGCCGGAGCCGGCCCGGGGAGAGCCGCCCGGGGCGGTGCGGGCGGTGGCGTCGCGGGGCGCGGCGCGCTGGTCCGGCACGGCGGCGCGGGCGGCGGTGGACCGGGGGCCGTGCACCCGCAGCAGGGCCACCAGCGAGGGGGGCACCCGCTCGGGCGCGGCCTTCAGCAGCATCTCGGTCAGCAGGACCGCGTGGTCCAGGTCGGCCTGGTCCTGGCCGGCCGGCAGCACCTGGTAGCGGTACCAGTGCAGGCAGGCGATGAGGAAGACGGCCTCCGCCGTGCCGTCGTCGATGCCGTCCGGGCGGACGGCCCGCGAGATGAGGTCGGCTACGGCGTCCGCGTCCCGCATCGCCCCCGGGTCGAGCACGTGCCGGGGGTCCATGGTGGAACCGAACGCGTCCAGCCGCTGGCGCAGCCGGCCCACCGGGTCACTGTTCCGTCGCCACATCCAGCCTCCCCGGTCGGCTTCCGCCGTGCCTCATCAGGGGTAGCAGACCGGTACGACGGCCGGCGAGCGCAAAGCCGACACCACGCCCGGCGCGGTGGCGAGATTCGGCCGCAGGAGACGAGAGGACCACGACTGATGGCAATCGACGGCGACCGGCGGCCGGCGACGGCGGCCGGCACCTGACCGGATCGGCGGGGACCTCCGGGGACCGGCTCGGCTACGGCGCGATGCAGCTCACCGGCACCGACCTGGCGTTCATCCCCTGGTTCCCGATCGCCACCGGCAACCTGGCCCGGCCGGCGGGCCGCTGGACGTGATCGCCGCCGAGCACGGCGCGACGCCCGCGCAACTGGCGCTCGCCCGGCTGTTGCGCCGATCGCCGGTCATGCTCCCCATCCCGGGTACGTCGTCGGTGGCGCACCTGGAGGAGAACGTCGCCGCGGCGGAGGTGAGGCTGACCGGCGACGAGTTCGCGGCGCTGACCAAGGCGGTCTGAGCGGCGCCGGGCGGGCGGGGACAGCCCCGCCCGCCCGGCGGCCGGGCTAGACCGCGAAGCAGTTCGGGCGGACCGGGGCGTCGGCCAGCGCGCCCCGGATCACCGTGTACGTGGTGCCGTCGAGCACCAGCCCGAGGTGGCCGACCACCCGCAGCGGGCAGTACGACTGGATCAGCACGTTGGTCGACCCGTCGTTGAGCAGCGCGTGGTCCACCGGCCGGACCAGTTCGTCCTGGAGCGTCCGCACCGTGGTGTACCGGAGCGTGCCGGGGGTGTCGTCGCCGGCGTTGAGGTCGGCGAGGAAGGCCGAGCCGATGGACATCTGCTGGCAGGCGACCACGCCGGCGCAGCTGCCGAGGCCGAGGAACTTCAGGATGTTGGCCACGTAGGTGCCGTACTGGGGCGAGCCGAGGCTGACGTAGCGGGCGACGGCGCCGGTGCCGCCCAGCCGCTTGAGGTAGTAGCGGGAGACGAGACCGCCCTCGGAGTGGCCGACCAGGTCCACTCTGGCCGCGCCGGTGGCCGCGCGGACCTGCTCGACGTACCCGGCGAAGGAGCGGGCGGAGGCGGGGATGTCGCCGAGCCCGAGGCCCGGCAACTGGTAGATGAAGACCCGGTGCCCGTCGCCGCGCAGTCGGGCGGCGAGCGGTTCGTAGGCGACGGCGACTCCGCTGAGGCCGCCGACGACGATCACCGGGTTGGCGGCGGCGGTGGCGGTGACGGCGGGTGCGGCGTCCGCCCGGTCCGGCGCCGCGACGGCGGCGGTGGCCGGGACGAGCAGGGTGGCGGCGGTGGCGAGGGCGGCGGCGGTGACGATCTTTCGGAGCAGCATGGCTGCACCTCCGACGGGAGGCACCCGGCGAACCGGGGAGACGGGTGGGGTGTCCGATCGACCGTGGGACGATGATGCGCGTCACAATCCAGAAACGTCAATGTAAAGTTACGCGCCGGTAACCCGTTGTTCCACAGAGCAGGCAATCCGGCATTTCGCTCCCCGAATCTCCACAAGGGAGCACTGCTTTCCCCTGCCCCGCAACGGGTTGTCAGCCGGCAGGGAGGCGGGAGGCCGCGGCCGGGCGCTCCCCGCACGCGCGTCGGCCCGTCCGGCGGTCCCGGCCGGCCGGGACCGCCGTTACAGCGGTGGGACGAGGAGTGGCTGGTGCTGGCCGACCGCTGAACCCGCCCGGCGCGGCGCCCGGTAGCGGGCGGCCGTCAGTTCGCCGGCTGCCGGAGGCCGTCGAGGGCGATGCCGAGCACCCGGTCGCGCTGCTCCGGGGCGGTGAACTGGGCCATGGTGAGACCACTGATCAGCCGCAGCACGTCGTCGAAGGAGACGTCCGGCCGCACCGCGCCGGCGCTCTGCGCCCGGCGCAGCATCGGCGCGCCGGCCGCGTAGATCTCGACGCGGCAGGTGCGGAAGACCTCGGAGTCGTGCACAAGCTCCTCGGCGAGCGCCCGCTTGGTGGCCACGTAGCCGACGAACCGGTGCAGCCAGGCGACCAGCGCGTCCCACGGCGGCAGGTCGGCGAGGTCGGCCGCGGAGCGGGAGAGCGCCTGGACCTCGTCGACGTAGACCGCCTCGAACAGGTCGCGCCGGGTCGGGAAGTGCCGGTAGAGGGTGCCGATGCCGACCTTGGCCCGCCGGGCGACCTCCTCCAGCGAGGCGCCCGCGCCGCACTCGGCGAACGCCTCGCGGGCGGCGGCGACCAGCGCGTCGTAGTTTCGCCGGGCGTCGGCCCGTTTGGGGCGCCGCGCGAAGACCGCCGGCACCTCTTCACCGTTGGTCATGGCGCAGGTCACCCCTCGTCGGTTGCATCCGGAGGCATCCCTCCGTTACCTTAGTGGAGGCACCCCTCCGGAACTGACCGGAGCCGTGCCTCCGGATAGCGTACTCCGGCTCCCCTGCTCGATCCCGGCGCGCGGCGATCGACGGCCCACAGACCACGACCACGCCGGGCGACCACCGTCGCCGGCGCCCGTACCTCACGTCTTTGGAGTTCCAACCGTGGCAGTGACACCCCGACGCGGCTCGCGTCGGCTGACCTTCCTCGTCCTCGCCGCCGGTGCCGGGTTCTTCGCGATGCTCCAGTCGCTGATCACCCCGGTGCTGCCCACCATCCAGCACGACCTGCACACCTCACAGAACACCGTCACCTGGGTGCTGACCGCCTACCTGCTCTCAGCGGCGATCTTCACACCGATCCTCGGCCGGGTCGGCGACATGGTCGGCAAGGGGCGGATGCTCGTCGTCTCCCTCGTCGCGCTGGCCGTCGGCTGCCTGCTCGCGGCGGTCGCGCCGAGCATCGGCGTGCTGATCGTCGCCCGGGTCGTCCAGGGCATCGGCGGCGCGGTCTTCCCGCTCTCGTTCGGCATCATCCGCGACGAGTTTCCCGCCGCGCGGGTCTCCTCGGCCGTCGGCGTCATCTCCGCGATCATCGCCGCCGGCAGCGGCGTGGGCGTGGTGCTGGCCGGGCCGATCGTCGCCGCGCTCGACTACCGCTGGCTGTTCTGGATCCCGATGGTGATCGTCGGGCTGACCGCGCTGGCCGCGCACCTGCTGGTGCCCGAGTCGCCGGTGCGCACCCCGGGCCGGATCAACTGGCTCGCCACGGTGCTGCTCTCCGCCGGGCTGGTGGCACTGCTGCTGCCGATCAGCAAGGCGACCACCTGGGGCTGGACCTCCGGCCCGGTGCTCGGCCTGCTGGCGCTCGCCGCCGTGCTGCTGGCCGGCTGGCTGGTGGCGGAGATCCGCTCCGACAACCCGCTGATCGACATGCGGATGATGCGCCTGCCCTCGGTCTGGACGACCAACCTGGCCGCCCTGCTCTACGGCGGGTCGATGATGGCCGTCTTCGCGTTCCTGCCGCAGTTCGCGCAGACGCCCACCCTGGCCGGCTACGGCTTCGGCTCCAGCATCACCGAGGCCGGGCTGCTGATGCTGCCGATGCTGGTCACCATGTTCCTGGCCGGCGTGGTCAGCGGCCGGCTGGAGGCCCGGTTCAGCGCCAAGGCCCAGCTGGTCAGCGGCGCCGCGGTCAGCGCCGTGGCGCTCGCCCTGCTGACCGTCGCGCACGACACCCGCTGGGAGGTCGCGCTCGTCGCCGGGCTCTTCGGTCTCGGCATCGGGCTGGCCTTCGCCTCGATGGCCAACCTGGTGGTGCAGAACGTCCCGGCCCGGCAGACCGGCGTGGCCTCGGGGATGAACGCCAACATCCGTACCATCGGCGGCGCGATCGGCGCGGCCGTGGTCAGCGGCATCATCACCGCCCACCCGCAGGCCAACGGGCTGCCCCGGGAGGCCGGCTTCACCCTCGGCTTCCTGGTCCTCACCGCCCTGTCGCTGGCCGCCATGGCCGCGGCGCTGGCCGTCCCGTCCGCCCACCGGCGCCGCCGGGCCGGGGCCGCCCCGGGCGTACCGGCCGGCGCGGACGAACTGGTGCCGGTCCCGGCGTCGCAGTAGCTCACCCGTGCCCCGGAGTCGGCCCCGGTCCCCGCGTCACGCGAGGGGCCGGGGCCGGCGGCATATGATCATCAACGTGACCCGCGCCCTCGTGCTGATCGACCTGATGCCCCGGATCATCGCCCTCGACCTGGCGCCGCACACCGGCGCCGAGGTCCTCGACCGGTGCCGGCGGCTCGCCGCCGCCTTCCGGGCCGCCGGCGAACCGGTGGTGCAGGTCCGCGTCGAGCGGCCCGGCGTCGCCGAGCAGCCGCCCGGCAGCGACTTCGCCGAGGACCTGGTCGCGCCGGGCGACATCGCCGTGGTCAAGCGGACGGTGGGCGCCTTCCACGGCACCGACCTGGACGAGCAGCTGCGCCGACGCGGGGTCGACACCGTCGTGCTGGCCGGGCTGGTGACCACGATGGGCGTCGAGTCGACCGCCCGGGCGGCCAGCGACCACGGCTACGAGCTGGAGTTCGTGGCCGACGCGATGTCCGGCTTCGCCGCCGACGAGCACGACTTCACCGTCAGCCGGATCTTCCCCCGGTTCGGCGCCGTCCGGGTCACCGCCGACTACCGCTGAGACCGCTACCCTGGCCCGATGGCCGAGACCATTGAGGACAGCCCCGTCGGGTGGGTCGCCAGCCACGTGCGGCGCTACCTGGCAACCGACGGCGCCGACGGCGGGAAGTACCACGGCTACGACACCCTGCTCCTCACCACCCGGGGCCGCCGCTCCGGCACGTTGCGCCGCACCGCGCTGATCTACGGCCGCGACGGTGACCGCTACCTGCTGGTCGCCTCGAACGGCGGGGCGCAGCGGCACCCCAACTGGTACCTGAACCTGTGCGCCGATCCCGAGGTGCGGGTGCAGGTCGGCGCGGAGACGTTCCCGGCCCGGGCGCGCACCGCCACCGCCGAGGAACGGCCCCGGCTGTGGCAGCTGATGACCGAGGTCTTCCCGACGTACGCCCGCTACCAGCAGCAGACCGACCGGGAGATCCCCGTGGTGGTCATCGAACGCACCTGACCGCTCAGCGCCAACCCCGTCCGGTCAGGCCGGGAAGCGGATCACCGGCAGGTCACCACCGTCACCGTACGCCTTGCCCTCGCCGGTGAGCACGCAGGCGTCGTGCTCCAGGACGGCCATGACCGCCGCGGCCAGATCCACCCGGCCGGTGACCGTTCGCCAGTAGGCCAGCTCCTGCCAGTCCTCACCCCAGGTCGATAGCACGGCGCAGGCCGAGCGGTCCAGCAGCCGATGCAGCACCGCCCGGTCGGCCGGGTCGTCGAGCACTGCCAGCGCCTCGGCGACGGCGACGGCCGGCACGCCGAACCGCACCCCGTCCTGGGCGACCTCGTGAATGGGCTCGGCGACGTCCATCGAGCCGGCGACGTAGGCGAGCAGCGCGGACCGGTCCAGCACCAGCCGCACCGCCGGCAGGTCGGGCCCGGTCACGCCGCCGGAGCCGAACGGTCGGCGCCGTCGAACATCTCCTGTGCCGCGCGACGCGAGCGGTCCCGCAGCGCCGCCCGCCGACCGGGCGACCACTCCTGCTCCACCTCGGCACGGCGGGCCCGGGCCCGGGCCCGGCCCTCGGCCGAGACCGTCATGCCACGGCGGGCCAGTTCCGCGTCGAGGTCTTCGGCACGCATCCGGGCCCGGACGGCCTCGACCACGTACGCGCTGGCATTGGGCTCACGATCCAGGCGCTCCGCCACGTCCTGCGGCAACGAGAAGGATTTCTTGCTCACCGGGCCGGTCATACCAGGCACTCTATCGAATCGCACCGACTACCGTCACCGATTGACGGCCCAGTACGACAATGGCGTGGACTCAGCGCTCCGCGACGAAGACGCCGACGCCCGGCACGCCCACGACCAGGCCCTCGGCCTTGAGGGTCAGCATCGCGTTCCGCACGACGATCGCGGAGACGCTGTGGATCTGGCACAGCTGCGAGGTGGAGGGCAGCTTCTCTCCGGGCGACAACTCGCCCGAGGCGATCTGCTTGCGGATGTGCTCGGCAAGCTCAACCCACTTGGGGCTCGGCGGCATGGCGGTACTCCCTGGTCAGCACCGCCATTTGACCACTGCTCATCTTGTTATCGCAAGTGATAGCTTGACTGCGATAGCTTGTTATCCTAGGCTTCGAATTGACGGCTCCCTGGTCAGCACCCGCGGAGTTGGTCCTTCCCCACCGCGCAGAGCGCCTGGCCGGCCGACCCGAACGGCCGGCCGGGCGTGCCGTGGCCTGCCCACATCGCCCCGAGTCAGCAGCAAGGAGACCCCGGACAGGAGCGCACCCGTGCACGACCTCCCCCGCCACGACCGCGATGGCACACCGCCGGACGGCAGCAACCCGGAGCGCGCCGGCCCGGGCGACGCCAGCACTCCCCTGGCGTCCGATGAGGACATCGCCGACGCCGACGACATCCTCTTCTGCCATCCGCCCCGGGTGGTGACCCGCTGGCTCTGCGGCTGCGGCGAGGACTACCCGTGTCCCGACGTGCGCTTCGCCCGGCTGGTCAAGACCGCCCGGGTGAGGACCGCCCGCTGACCGCCACCGGGAGCGGGCATCGCCGGCCTTCCCCACCGCCGGAGCACCAGCCACCCGGCGACCAGCGCGGCGGCGGGCAGCCCGGCCCACAGCCACCGGTTGCCGAGCACCTCGACTCCGGCGGCGAGCACGATGCCGAGCATGACCAGCGCCCCGACCCCGGCGGCGGCCAGCTGGACGGCGACGGCCCGCGCGATCGGCGACCAGCCCGGCAGCAGCGCCGGCCGCTGGGCCAGCAGCTCGGCCTGGTGGCCGTGCCGGTCCGCCTCGTCGGCGTAGCGCCGGGCCAGCTCCAGCGCGACCACCGTGTCGACCCCGGCCGGGCGCGGCTCCGACGCCGCCGCCGAACCGGCCGGCGGGGTGGCGGGTGGCTGCCCGGTCGCGCGGCCGAGCTGGTCGAGGCGCTCGCCCTGGGCGGTGAGCCGGCGGTCCAGGTACTCGGCGCTGACGGGCAGGTTGCGCCGGCGCTCCGCGTCGCCGTCCCGCTCGGCAGCCCCGTCCCGCTCGGCAGCCCCGTTCCGCTCGGGAGCCCCGTCCCGCTCCGCGTCGCCGTCCCGCTCGGGCTCCCGGCGCTGTTCGGCCAGTTGCCGGGCCAGCGCCGCGTACTCGGCGAAGGTGGACATCCGTTCAGCCCTCCCGGTCCGGCTCGTGCCCGTCGCCGGTGAACGGCACGATCAGCCGGGTGCGCTGGTCGTGCCGGTCGACCAGCAGCGCCCGGTCGGGCCGGGGCGTATAGGCGAGGTCGGGCACCCCGAGGTACGGCCCCAGCTCGGCGCCGGGCACGTCCAGCGCGACCAGGCAGGCGATGTCGTCGGGCTGCCGCGCGGCGCCGAGGTCGTCGGCGAGCCGGAGCAGGTCCCGCCACCAGCCGAGCAGGTGCACACCGCGGCCGGGCCCGTGACGCAGCAGGACCCGCAGGTCGTCGTGGCCGGTGCGGGAGGTCTCCCGGTCGGCGGTCGCCAGCGCCGCGCTCGCGGCGTCCGCGCCGAACAGCACCAGGTAGGTGCGGGCGGTGACCTCGGCGACCGCCGCCGCGGCAGCGGGATCGGCCGCCGGGAGCCGCGCGGCGAGGGCGGCGAGGTGCCTGCGCAGCCCGGCGGCGTCGAGCCGGTCGACCGGATGGCCGGCCGCCGCCAGCGTGGCGGCGGTGTCCGCGGCGGCCGGGTCGGCCGCGGCGACCAGCGGGGCGAGCAGGAACCGGGCGTCGCCCGGGGCGTGCTGCCGGGCGAGGCTCAGGGTGGCCGCGCGCAGCACCGCCGCGCCGGTGGCCGCGCCGCCGACCACGGCGAGGTGCCGGCCGGGAGTGGTGTCCATGATGAACAGCGCGGACGTGCCGTCCACGTCGACGGTCCGGCCGACCAGCGCCAGCGGGCGCCGGCCGCCCGGCCGCAGCCCGGCGAACGTGGCGTCGTCCTCGACGCGCGCGGTCGCGTACCCCTCGAAGACCGACGGCGGGCGCGCGCCGGCCGGGCGGGCCCGCCAGAGTTCGCGGTGCAGCCGGGCCAGCTCGCCGCCGGCGGCGTGCGCGTCAGGGAACCGGAGGACGGTGTCCGTACCGGCCGCGGTGCTGAGCACGGCCGAGCCGATCGGCAGGCTGTCCGCCCGGTCGTCGCCCGGGTCGAGCACCCCGCCGCCACCCGGCAGCGCCACCCGTAGCGAAAGCCGCCGGAGGAGCGCCTCGGCCCGGCCGGGCAGCGCGGCGGTGGGGCTCGGGCCGGCCAGCACCAGGTGCACCCCGGACGAGCCGTTCGCGCCGACCAGTTCGGCCAGCAGGTCCACCGCCTCGCCGGCCAGCGCGTCGTCCCCGGCCAGCAGCAGGTCGAACCCGTCGACCACGGCGACGATCCGGGGCAGCGGAGTGTCCCGGGGCAGGTCCGCCAGCTTGGCGACGCCGTGCCGCCGCCGGGTCGCGGCGCGCCGGGGCAGCTCGCGGTGCAGGTCGCGCAGCACGGCCAGGCCGTACTCCCGGTCGGGCTCGACGCCGACCGCGCGGATGTGCGGCAACCAGCCGGGCTCCCCGGCGGTGGGCACGAGGTCGCCGAAGCCCACCCGGCCGGTGAAGTCGAGCAGGTAGAGCTGGAGGTCGGCCGGGGCGTAGCGGGCGGCCAGGCCGTGCACGACACCGCGCAGGAAGGACGTCCGGCCGGCGCCGGCGGGCCCGGCGACCAGCCAGTGCGGGGTGGCGTCGTCGAGCGCGGCGGCGACAGGTCCCGTGCCGGCCCGGCCGACCACGGTACGCAGCCCACCGGCCGCCGAGCCGGTCCAGTGCCGCTCGGGCAGCAGTTCGGCGAAGGTCACCGCCGCGTTCGAGGGCGCGCCGAGGCGTTCGGCGAGCGCGGCCACCTCGGCGGCCGGCGGGTCGCCGTCGAGCAGCACCGGGGCGGCGAGCCCGCTGCCGTCGGCGCTGAACGGCGCGCCGGGCGGGTCGCCGACGTGGGCGTGCCGCTCGGCCAGCCGGACCCGGGTGGTGGCGGCCAACGTGGCCGGCGGGTCGCCCGGCGGCGGCCAGCCGGCGGCCAGGACGCAGACCGCGGCGGCCGGGCCGGCCCGGGTGAGCGCGGCGAGCCGGGCCGCCGTCCCGGAATCGGGGACCGCCGCGGCGACGACGACCAGCAGGTTCCGGTCGGACCGGGCGGTCTGGGCGTGCCGTTCGGCGGCGTCGAGCAGCGCGGTGACCTCGGCCTCGCCGGTCGCCGGCGGCGCCAGCGTGCCGGCGTCGACCAGCGGCCGCAGCGGACCGACCGCGAACCCCGGCCCGGCGGGGCCCGCACCAGCGCGGTCGCCGCCGGCGGAGTCCGGACCGGCGCGGTCGACGCCTGCGGGATCGACGTCGACGGGTTCAGCGCCGGCCGGGTCGAGGAGAGTGACCCGGACCCCGCCCGGTGGGGCGGCGGCGAGCAGCCGCAGCACCACGGCGCGCAGCAGCCCGGCCACCCGGGGATCGCGGGCATCCACGTCGAGCGCGAGGTGGTGGCCGGCGCCGAGCGGCACCAGGACCGGGAAGTCGCCGTCCGGGGTGGACGCCGACCCGATCCGGACGGCGGCCGGCGTGCCGGCGAGCGGGGCCGGCCCGGCCAGCGCGTCGCCGAGGCGGGCCAGCCGGGCCACCAGATCGGCGGGGGCCGCCGGCTGTCCGGTCGGGTCCAGTGCCCGGCGGGCGGCGTCGAGGTGCGCCCGGGCGGCCCGGTGGGCGGCCACCGCCTGCCCGTACGCCGACGCGAGCCCGCCCATCCACCGCTCCCGTCGCCGGCGCCCCTGGTCCCTGCGAAGACCTAACTGACCTGGGGCGTCACGGTTGCGCACGGGGCCGGCGCCGGCTCGTCGGCGGCGCCGCACCGGTAGATCTCCACCGGCTCGGCGGTCACCTCGGGCACCCGCTCGACCCGCATCAGGGAGATCCGCTTCTCCACCGGCTCGCCCGAGTCCGGGGTGTACCGGATCAGCCCGGCCACGCCGCGGTGGCCCGTACCGGCGTTCTGCCGCAGCACCTCGGCGTGCACGCCGATCGGGTTGATCGACTCCGGGTCCCAGCGCTGCCGGGGGTCGGCGTGGTGCAGCCGCGCGGCCAGGCTCTCCACCGCCCGGATCATCATCATCGCCGCGTCGTAGGCCAGGCTCACCCGCTCGCCGACCTGCTCCGGGCGCTCCGGCCGGCAGCGTGGCGGGTCGAGCAGGTCGTCGGCCTGGATCCAGGTCAGGAAGCTGGCCCGGGCCTCGTCGCGCCGGTCGCGGGCGGCGCGCAGCGCGGCGCAGGTGCCGAGCGCGGCCTTGGAGACGTAGGTGACCGGCAGGTTGCCCGGGGCGGCGGCCCGCAGGCCGGGATTGGCCATGTAGCGGTTGACCGAGTCGTCACCGACCAGGTGCCGGGGCGGATTGTCCCCGCACTCGCGCAGCGCCCGCAGGAAGCCGTCGAACTCCGACCAGCGGCCGGCGTAGAAGAGCAGGCCCTGGTAGCCGCACTCGGCGGTGAGCCGCCGCCCGGTGCGCCACTCGTCGAGCCGGGTGATCCGGGTGCCGAAGCGCTGCCGGAGCCCCTCGACGAGCGTCTGGACGTAGAGGTCCTCCGCCAGCGAGCTGCCCTCCCCGGTGGTCCAGTAGACGTGCGCCTCGTCGACCCCGAGCACCTGCCGGGCGTACGCCTCGACCATCCGCGCCTGGTCGTCGTTGGGCGCGGAGATCTGCAGGTAGAGCCGGGAGTTGGCGTCGATCCGGTCGGCGGAGAGCGTCGGGGCGAGCACCGGCAGCCCGATCCGGTTGAGTTCGCGCAGTGCCCGGGCGGTGCTGGCCCGGCTGTCCACCAGGCCGACCACGCCGAGCACCGTGGGGTCGTCGCGGGCCAGCTCGGCCAGCATGGCCACCGCCCGGTCGGCGTGGCGCATCTGCCGGCCGCCGTTGGCCACCACGATCCGCAGCAGCGCCGCGCCGTCCGCCCCGGCGGACTCCTTCAGCAGCGCGTACTGCGCGGTCGCCATCCCCTCCAGCTCCTCGCGTTCGGAGACGTAGGACTCCTCGTCCGCCCTGGTCCGGTTGCCGGTGAGGGTGCCCAGGTAGACCAGGGTGAGGTAGGGCCGGCGCCGGTCGCTGCGCTGCCAGACCTCCTCGGCGGCCCGGTTCTGCGCGAAGATCCGCTCCTGGATGGTGCGCAGCCGCTGCTGGCCGGGGTCGTTGTTGAACACCTGGGCGGCGCTGTCGCTGTAGCCGACGCACTCCCCGTCGACCAGTTGCACCGACACCCGCCCGCCGCTGACCGACGGGTGGCAGCCGGGCCCCCACCGGGTGGACACCCAGGCGCCGGCCCCGGCCAGCAGCACCAGGCAGACCGCCGCGGGCAGGAAGCGCCGGGACCACCACGGCGGCTCCGGGGCGGCGAAGGGTCGCACCCCGCCGCGCGGCGGCGGGCCGCTCTCGGTGGCGTCCGGCCGCAGCACCACCAGCCAGGCCGCCGCCCGGCGCAGCCGGCGCATCTCCGGCAGCGCCTCGGCCCATTCGTCGTACGCCTCGTCGGCCTCGTCGAGCGGGTGCGGGTCGGGCAGTTCCGGGGGCGGCTGGTCGCCGGCCGCCACGACCAGCAACGGATCGTTGCGGCCGGTCTCGTTGCGGACGTCGTTGACCAGCCGGACCAGGACGTGGCCGACGGCGCCGGGCGCGACGTGGTCGACCAGCAGCACCGGGTACGCGGTGCGCCGCCAGTCGGCGGGGCGCCACAGCCGGCGCCGGTACGCCTGCCGCAGGTCCTCCAGGAACGCGTGCAGCAGCAGCTTGTTCACCTGGTCGGGCTGCTCGCCGTCGCGCCAGCCGGCGGTGAGCCGCTCGGCGAAGCCGAGGAACGTCGTCGACTGCCGGGGCGCGAGGTACTGCTGGCGCATGAACCAGCGGTAGTGCCGCCCGACCAGCGGCACCCGCCCGGAGACGGCCACCCGGAACACCGCCCCGGGCACCGCGCGGCGGACCAGCCAGAGAAGCACCTGGGAGACGATCGCGGTGGCGTCCCCACCCGCGGGCACCGCCTCGCCGGCGGTCCGGGCGCCGCGCCGGTCGCGCAGCCGGCGCACCAGCGCCGCCCGGCCGTCCTCGGCGTCCACGCCGAAGGTGAGACTCTGGTGCATCAGCCAGTCGGCGAGCGGATAGTGGCGGAAGCGCAGCCGGGCGGCGCCGAACGCCTCCAGGGAGAGCTGCCGGTGCAGCTCCCGCAGCAGGGTGGGCACGTCGACACCGGCCGGCTGGGTGGCCAGGTCGAGCACCGCGTGCGGGACGCGGCGACGCTGGCCCTGGCTGAGGAAGCGGCGCAGCAGCGCCATCAGGTCGGGCGTGTCGGGGGTGCGGACCAGCCAGAGCAGCGGCAGCCGGCGGTCACCGCGGCGCGGCCGGCGCAGCAGGCGCGCGAGCAGGGCGAGGAACTCCAGCCCGCCGGCCGGGATCCGGTCCCGGGACGGCGGTGACTGCTTCTGGCCGGTCAACTCCCGCATGGATACCCCCCGATCGTGGCGGGCCGTGTGCGTCCGATCCACCCAGTGTCCCCGCCGACGGCAAGCGACGGCGACCGGCGTTCTGCTGTGGAGTGTCGACCTCCGTCGCGCCGGCGGGTCTCAGCCGGTGACCGCGGTCGATGCCGGCAGGTAACCGTACCGGTAGCCGGCGGCGTCCGGGTACGCCTCGATTCGCCGCGCTGCCGTCGCGGATCCACGGATCGGCGCCGCAGACGTCGTGCCCGGCGGAGCAGGGTCCATGGCGGCGGGCCGGGTTTGCCGAGCGTGCGCAGGGTACGAGTGCTCGGTGAGTCCTCATGATCGCCGGTCAGGCGGTGTCCGGTCGCGGGTCGATCGCGGTGCTGAACAGGTGAAAGGCACCGCGGCTCGGATTCGAGGTCGAAGCGGTCAGGCGGGTCGACTGCGGCTGCATCAGTTCGAAGTCGCCCTGGCGATCTCGCTGCAGGCCGGGCTCGCCGCGGTGCTGGCCTGGTCGATCGGGCACGACCTGCTGGGCAACCCCTCGCCGGTCTTCGCGCCCTCCGCCGCGGTGGGCACGATCGTCGCCGCGCTCGGCCAGCGTGCCCACCGCACCGTCGAACTGCTGCTCGGAGTCGGCCTGGGTATCGCCACCACCGACGTCCTGCTGGCGGTTCTGGGCACCGGGCTCTGGCAGACCGGAGTTGTCGTCGGCGGCGCCATCCTGGCCACGCTCGTGCTGTTCGGGCGCACCGGGGCAGCCGTCGGACAGGCCGGCGGCACGGCGGTGCTGCTCGCGACCCTGTCGCCCGCGCAGCAGGACCTCGAATGGCCGCGGATCGTCGACGCGATGGTCGGTAGCGTCGTCGGCCTCGTGGTCGTCGCGTTGCTGCTGCCGATCAACCCGATGCGGATCCTCGACCGCGACGCCGCCCCGATCTTCCAGTGCCTCGCCCGTCAGCTGCGGGAGGTTTCGGCCGCGCTGACCACGCACGATCAGCAACGGGCGGTTCGCGCGCTGGAAGCGCTCCGCGGCATGGGACCCGACCTCGATCGGATGCACCAGGCGCTCAGCGGCGCCGAGGAGGTGGTCAGCCTGGCGCCGGCTCGCTGGCGGCGTCGCCAGGACGTGGAACGCTTCGCGCGCGGAACCGTGCACGTGGAACGGGTCATCGAACACAGCCGAGGGTTGGCCCACCGGACCGCGCTGGCGCTGCAGTACGACGAGCCCCTTCCCGCCGACCTGTCCGCCGGCGTCTGCCGACTCGCCGACGCGGTCGAGCTGCTGCGTCACGAACACCGTGCCGGGCGCCCACCCGAAGGGACCCACCAGAAGATCGTCGACGCCGTGCACCGGGCCGGCCGGGCCCGGGCGCTCGGAGTCGGCGACTTCGGAACCGCGGTGGTGACCCAACTGCGCACCGCCGCGAGCGAACTGCTCCGCGCCACCGGCTGCGACCCGACGTCGGCCAACCGGGAGGTACGGACAGCGACCCAGGAGGGCGAGAACTCCGTCCGGGCCGACGAGCGGCGGTAGCCCGCCGGAAACGGACAGCGGCGGGCACGGCGGGGGCGACATGTTCACATGTGTCGATTAGGTTGACCGTGCGAACACCCCGATGGAGGGAGTCCACCCCGTGCGACGAGCTCTCACGGCGGCCATCGCCGCCCTGACCGTCACCACCGCCGGCACCCTGGTCGCCGGCACCCCCGGCCACGCCGCCCTACCGGGCTGGGGTCGGCCGGTCCTGCCCACCGCCGCGCCGCAACCCGGCGGACCGGGCCTCGGTGACAGCTACTTCCCGGACTACGGCAACGGCGGCTACGACGTCGAGCACTACGACGTCCGGCTGCGCTACGACCCGCGGACCGACCTGCTCATCGGCACCACCACCATCCTGGCCCGGGCCACCCGGGACCTGTCCCGGTTCAACCTGGACTTCCTGCTCGACGTCGACTCGGTACGGGTCAACGGCTGGCAGGCCACCGCCACCCGGGAGCGGGTGCACGAGCTGGTCGTCACGCCGCGCCGCGCGGTGACCGCCGGCCAGCAGCTCACCGTCGTGGTGCGCTACTCGGGCGTGCCGTCCGAGACGCTGGTCGGCGGCTACACCGGCTGGACCCGTACCGACGACGGGGCGATGGCGGTGAACGAACCCGAGTCCGCCTGGTGGTGGTTCCCCAGCAACGACCACCCGACCGACAAGGCCACCTACGACATCTCCGTGTCGGTGCCGACCGGGGTCGAGGTGATCAGCAACGGCGTCCAGCCGCGGCCGCCGCTGGCAGAGGCCGGCAACCGCACCCGGTGGAGCTGGCGCACCACCTCGCCGACCGCCACCTACCTGGCCTTCCTCGCCATCGGCCAGTACGACATCGTCAGCGACACCGCGCCGAACGGCCAGCCGGTGGTCAACGCGTACAGCACCACGCTGGGCGAGCTGGGCCCGGCCGCGCGGGCCAGCATCGAGCGCACCGCCGAGATCGTCGAGTGGGCCAGCGGGATCTTCGGCCCGTACCCGTTCGAGGCGCAGGGCGGCGTGGCCGGGCCGGTCGACGGCATCGGCTTCGCGCTGGAGACGCAGACGCGGTCGGTGTACGGGCCGGGCTTCTGGCGCCGGGGCGCCAACACCTACGTGGTGGTGCACGAGAACGCCCACCAGTGGTTCGGCGACTCGGTGTCGGTGGCCGACTGGAGCGACATCTGGCTGAACGAGGGCTTCGCCTCCTACGCCGAGTGGCTCTGGTCGGAGGAGCAGGGCGAGGGCACCGCGCAGGAACTGTTCGACTTCACCTACGCCAGCTACCCGGCCGACGACGAGTTCTGGCAGGTGCCGCCGGGCGAGCCAGGCCCGAGCCGGATCTTCGACGACGCGGTCTACGACCGGGGCGCGATGGCGCTGCACCAGCTCCGGCTGGCCGTCGGCGACGACGCGTTCTTCGCCATCCTGCCGGCCTGGACGGCCGAGCACCGGCACGGCAACGCCAGCATCGAGCAGTTCCAGGCCCTCGCCGAGCGGATCTCCGGACTGGATCTGGACGACCTGCTCACCACCTGGCTGTTCACCCCCGGCCGCCCCGACGTCCCGACCACCGCCCGCAAGTCCACCCCACCGGCCGAACCCAAGTCCTGGCCCAAACTCCGCGACTCCCACCACCTCCTAACCCACTAACCCCCACCCCTACCCGCCCCCCACCCGCCCCCCCACCCGGCCCCGCCCCGGCCCAGCCCGGCGTGCCCCGGCCCAGCGCCGCCGCCGCGGTGACACCCCCCGGCGTCGCCCGCCCGGGCGCCGCACCGGCCGGCCCGGGCCGCCCGCCCGGCGCCGACGGCCGGGGACGGCCGGAACCGTCGAACGGTCCGCGGCCCGCGCCGCCCGGCCCACCCACGGCAGCGGGCCCGGCCCGACCCGGCCCGGAGGACCGGTCCCTGGGCCGGGCCGCCCCGCCGCACCGGGAGCCCGGGCGGCCGGAGCCCTCCGGTGTCCCGCCCGTGCCGCCGCCGGGTCCGGCCGGCGAGCCGCCCGCGGTGGCCCGCGCCGCCGCGGCGGTCCGGCCACCGGAGCCGGCCCTCGGGCGGCCGGAACCCGAGCCGGTGAGCGGACCGCCGCTGCGCGTGGCCGCCGACCCGGACCCGGTGGCGGACGACGATCCCGCCGCCGGGGGGCTGCGCGGCGCCCGGTCGGAGCTGCGCCGGCAGATGCGGGAGCGACGCCGGCTGCGGATGGCCGTGCTCGCCCTGGTGAGCCTGGTGCTGCTCGGTGCCGTCCCGCTCTACTTCGGCATCCGCACGCTGAGCCGCGACCCGGTGTTCGACACCCTCGACCAGCTGGACGTGCCGAGCTGGGCGGCGGTGAAGACGGTCGATGACGTCAGCGGCAGCCGCTGGTGCCTGCTCGACTGCCGGCTGCGCGAACGCACGGTGACCTCGGAGGGGTCGCCGGAGGACACCGCCAAGGCCTACGAACAGGCGTTGGCCGCCGACGGCTGGCGCCCGTGGAAGGTGACCCGCTGCCCGGAGGAACCGGCGAAGGGCAGCTACACCTGCTGGCGACGCGACGAGCTGACCCTCGATCTGTGGGTGCGCGAGCCGGCCTGCGTACCGCCGCCGGTCGACGGCGAGCCGGCCGTGGTGCCCTCGCCCAGCCCGTCGGCCGCAGCGCAGGGGTGCACCGGATCGTTGGTGTCGGTGAAGGTCCGCAACGCGATCGACGACGAGCGGACCCGGCCGCAGCCGAGCACCGACCCGTCGCTCACCGGGGAGGACCCGTTCCCGACCCTCAGCGAGGATCCACTGGGCGAAGTGACACCCTCACCGTCCTGAGCCGGTTTTCATCACGGACGGTAGGGTCTGGGGCTGGCGGGCCCGCCTGCTCCCGCCGGCCCGTCACGGGTCGCCGAGCGCCGGCATGGGTAAGGGTCGTGCGGTTCGCGGACGTCCGGTCCGCGGAACCCCTGCTTGAGGAGGACAGGCGTGGACTATGGAGAGGTCGCGGCACTGATCGCGGCGATCGCGTTCGCGATGCTGGTGTTGATCCTGACGCTGCCGATCCTGCGGCTGCGGCACACCGTGGACGCCACCACCCGGATGATCAACGACCTCAACGACCGCACCGCCCCGCTGCTCGGCGACGTCAACGCCACGGTGAAGAACGTGAACACCGCGCTGGAGCAGGTGCAGATCTCGCTGGACGGGGTGAACCTGCAACTGGCCAAGGTCGACACCATGACCAGCCACGCCCAGAACGTCACCGCGAACGTGGCGAATCTCGCCGCCGTCGTCTCCGCCGCGGCCGCCAACCCGTTGGTGAAGGTGGCGGCCTTCGGTTACGGCGTCCGCAAGGCCGCCGCCGCCCGCCGGCACGCCGAGACCGAGCGCGAGGTGCGCGACACCATCAAGCAGCAGCGTCGGGCCGCCCGCCGCGGCGACCGCTGACCCGCCCGGCGACCAGGAGGTTGAGAGCATGAGGCGGTTGTTCTGGCTGGGCATCGGGCTGGCCGTCGGCGTGGTGGTGGTCCGCAAGGCGACCCGCACCGCGCAGGCGTACACGCCGGCCGGGATCGCCAGCACGTTGTCGGAATCGGCTGGCGGGCTGGTCGGGTCGCTGCGTAGCTTCGTGGAGGACGTCCGGACCGGGATGGCCGAACGCGAGCAGGAGATCCACGAGGCGTTCGCCCGGGGCGAGACCTACGACGACCAGTTCGCCGACCTGCGGGAGGACCCGCGCATCGGCGACCGAGAAATCTTTCCGGAGGAACACCAGCGATGAAGACGGCGGAGATCAAGCGGCGGTACCTCGCCCACTTCGAGGCGAACGGCCACGCCGTGGTGCCGTCCGCTCCGCTGCCCGCCATCAGCGACCCGAACCTGCTGTTCGTCAACGCCGGCATGGTGCAGTTCGTCCCCTACTTCCTGGGCCAGCAGACCCCGTCCTACCGGCGCGCGGTCAGCGTCCAGAAGTGCATCCGCACCCCGGACATCGACGAGGTCGGCAAGACCAGCCGGCACGGCACGTTCTTCCAGATGAACGGCAACTTCTCCTTCGGTGACTACTTCAAGGAGGGGGCGATCCCGCTCGCCTGGGACCTGGTCACCAAGTCCCAGGAGCAGGGCGGCTTCGGCCTCGACCCGGAGCGGATCTGGCCGACGGTCTACCTCGACGACGACGAGGCGTACGACATCTGGCGCTCGGTCGGCGTGCTGCCGGAGCGGATCGTGCGCCGCGGCAAGGCGGACAACTTCTGGTCGATGGGCATCCCCGGCCCGTGCGGCCCCTGTTCCGAGCTGTTCTACGACCGCGGCCCCGAGTACGGCCGCGAGGGCGGCCCGGCGGTCGACGAGGACCGGTACATGGAGTTCTGGAACCTCGTCTTCATGCAGTACGAGCGGGGCCCGGGCACCACCAAGGAGGACTACCCGATCCTCGGCGACCTGCCGGCGAAGAACATCGACACCGGCATGGGCCTGGAGCGGATGGCGTCGATCCTGCAGGGGGTCGACAACCTCTACGAGATCGACGAGGTCCGGCCGATCCTGAACAAGGCCGCCGAGCTGACCGGCAAGCGCTACGGCGCGCACTCCGGCCACGTCGCCAGCGAGTCGCACCCGGACGACGTGCGGCTGCGGGTGATCGCCGACCACGTGCGCACCGCCCTGATGCTGATCGGCGACGGGGTGACCCCGAGCAACGAGGGGCGCGGCTACGTGCTGCGCCGGATCATGCGCCGGGCGATCCGGGCGGTGCGGCTGCTCGGCTGGCAGGACCGGGCGCTGCCCGAGCTGCTGCCGGTGGCCCGGGACTGCATGGCCCCGTCGTACCCGGAGCTGGCAGGAGAGTTCGACCGGATCGCCGACTACGCGTACGCGGAGGAGGACGCCTTCCTCTCCACCCTGCGCGCCGGCACCACCATCCTGGACACCGCGATCGCGGAGACCCGGACCGCGGGTGGCAAGAGCCTCTCCGGCGAGAAGGCGTTCCAGCTGCACGACACGTACGGCTTCCCGATCGACCTGACCCTGGAGATCGCGGCCGAGCAGGGGCTCCAGGTCGACGCCGAGGGCTTCCGCCGGCTGATGGCCGACCAGCGGGCCCGGGCGAAGGCCGACGCCCAGGCGCGCAAGACCGGGCACACCGACCTGTCGGCGTACCGCGGGGTGCTCGACGCCGGCGGCCCGGTGCGGTTCACCGGCTACAGCGAGGTCTCCCGGGAGTCGACCGTCCGGGCGGTGCTCGGCACGGCCGGGCCGGTCGGCGCGGCGGTCGAGGGGGACACCGTCGAGCTGGTGCTCGACGCCACCCCGTTCTACGCCGAGGGTGGTGGGCAGCAGCCCGACCTCGGCATGATCACGGTCGGCGACGGCCAGGTCGAGGTGTTCGACGTGCAGCAGCCGGTGCCCGGGCTGATCGTGCACCGGGCCCGGGTCGTCCGGGGCGAGGTGCGTCCCGGCCAGACCGGCTTCGCCGAGATCGACACCAGCCGGCGGCGGGCGATCTCCCGGTCGCACACCGCCACCCACCTGGTGCACCAGACCATGCGCAACTTCCTCGGCGAGTCGGCCACCCAGGCCGGTTCGCTGAACGCGCCGGGCCGGCTTCGGTTCGACTTCAACACCCCGACCGGGGTGGCGCCGAGCGTGCTGCGCGACGTCGAGCAGCAGGTCAACGAGGTGCTCCTGGCCGACCTGGAGGTGCACGCCTTCATCACCTCGCTGGACGAGGCGCGCCGGATCGGGGCGATGGCGCTGTTCGGCGAGAAGTACGGCGAGGAGGTGCGGGTCGTCGAGGTCGGCGACTACGCCCGGGAGCTGTGCGGTGGCACCCACGTGGCCCGCTCCGGCCAGCTCGGCCTGGTCAAGATCCTCTCCGAGTCGTCGATCGGCTCCGGGGTGCGCCGGGTCGAGGCGCTGGTCGGCATGGACGCGTTCAACTTCCTGGCCCGGGAGCACCTGCTGGTCGCCCGCCTCGCCGAGCTCTACCGGGTGCCCAGCGACCAGGTCGGCGACCGGGTCGAGCAGACCGTGACCCAGCTGCGCGACGCCGAGAAGGAGCTGGAGAAGCTCCGCGCCCAGCTGGTGCTCGGCGGCGCGGGGGCGCTCGCCGCGCAGGCCAAGGACGTGCGCGGGATCGCGTACGTGGGCACCGAGGCGCCGGAGGGCGCGGCCGGCAACGACGTGCGGACGCTGGCCCAGGAGATCCGCGGCAAGATCGACCCGGCCCGGCCGGCGGTGGTCGCGGTCGCCGCCCGGGCCGGTGGCAAGGCGTCCCTGGTGGTCGCGGTCAACCCGGCCGCCCGCAGCCGGGGGATCGCCGCCGCCGACCTGGTCAAGGCGGCGCTCTCCGGGCGTGGCGGGGGCAGCCCCGACCTCGCGCAGGGTGGCGGCCTGCCCGCGGCGGAGGCGCCGAACCTGCTGCTCACGGTCGAGAAGGCGATCGCCGAGGCGTGATGGGCGGCCATCCCCGACCAGGGCGGACCACACCGGTCCGCCCTGGTCCGCTTTCCGGGGGCGGTGACCCTCGGTGACAGGGTTGTCGCGAGGCGTCCGGCTCGGCGTGGACGTCGGGCAGGTGCGGGTCGGCGTCGCGCGCTCCGACCCGCACGGCGTGCTGGCGACCCCGTTGGTCACCCTCGCCCGCGACCTCGGCGCGGCGCCCGACGCGGTGCCGAGCGACCTCGCCGAGCTCGCCGCCCTGGTCGCGGAGCACGAGGCGGTGGAGGTGGTGGTCGGCCTTCCGGTCAACCTCGCCGGCAAGCACGGTCCGGCCGCCCTCCATGCGAAGGCGTACGCTGACCGCTTGGCGGATGTAATAGCGCCGGTTCCGGTAGCGCTCACCGACGAGAGGATGTCCACGGTCGTGGCGTCTCGTAGGCTTGCCGAGCGTGGTGTCCGGGGGAAACGGCAACGGGCGGTGGTCGACCAGGCCGCCGCGGTGGAGATTCTGCAGAGCTGGCTAGACGCGCAGCGGAGGCGGACGTAATGATCGACGATCTGGACCTCGGGTTCGACGAGCAGGAGCGGGGGGAGAAGGGCCGGCACCGGCGCGGCTTCGTCAAGAAGCGCAACGGGCGTTCCGGTGGCCGGGGCAAGACCGTCCTGGCCCTGCTGCTGGCCCTGGTGCTGCTCGGCGGTATCGGCGGCGGTGCCTTCTACGGCTTCGACCGGATCCAGAACTACTTCGTCACCCCCGACTACGACGGCACGGGCACCGGCGAGGCGACGGTCGAGATCAAGCAGGGCGCTCTGATCGCCGACATGGCCGACGCGCTGCACACCGCCGGCGTGGTGAAGAGCCCCAAGGCGTTCATCGAGGCGGCGTCGGAGAACTCCCGCAGCAAGAACATCCAGCCGGGCATGTACAAGCTGCGCAAGCAGATGAGCGGGGAGAGCGCGGTCGCCGCGATGCTCGACCCGAAGAACCGGGTCGTCAACGGGCTCACCATCCCCGAGGGCCGGACCGCCAAGAACGTCTACCTGCTGCTCAGCGAGAAGACCAGGATCCCGGTCAAGGAGTTCGAGACGGCGGCGAAGGACCCGGTCGCGCTCGGCGTGCCGGAGTGGTGGTTCAAGCGCACCGACGGCAAGACGGTCAAGCCCTCCATCGAGGGATTCCTCTTCCCGGACACCTACGAGATCCCGCCGAAGGCCACCGCGGAGAGCATCCTCAAGCTGATGGTGGAGAACTTCCTCACCGTCACCGGGCAGATGGAGTTCGCCGACCGGGTGCAGAAGGAGCGCGGCGGGATCAGCCCGTACGAGGCGCTGATTGTCGCGTCGCTGGCCCAGGCGGAGGCGGGGAACAAGGACGACCTGGGCAAGGTGGCCCGGGTGGCCTACAACCGGGTGTTCGGCGACTTCCAGTGCAACTGCCTGGAGATGGACGTCACGGTCAACTACTACCTGGAGCTCACCGGTCAGAGGACCAAGACCTCCAAGCAGATGACCGCCGCCGACCTGGACAACCCCAAGAACCCGTACAACCGCAAGCTGAAGGGCCTGGTGCCCACCCCGATCAACAACCCGGGCAAGCAGGCCCTGGAGGGGGCGATGGACCCGCCGCCCGGGAAGTGGCTCTTCTTCGTGGCGATCGACGACAAGGGTCACTCGGCGTTCGCCGAGACCTACGAGGAGCACCAGCGGAACGAGGCCAAGGCGCGGGAGGCCGGGATCATCTGATGGCGCACCGACGGCGGGCGGCGGTGCTCGGCAAGCCGATCGCGCACTCGCTCTCCCCGGTGATCCACAACGCCGGCTACGCGGCGGCCGGGCTGGCCGGGTGGTCGTACACCCGGATCGAGTGCGCGGCGGCGGAGCTGCCGGACCTGGTCGCCGGCCTGGGCCCGGAGTGGGCCGGGCTCTCGGTGACCATGCCGGGCAAGGAGGCCGCCCTCGCGGTGGCCGCCGAGGCCTCGCCGGTCGCCGCCGCCGTCGGCGCGGCGAACACGCTGGTCCGTCGCCCCGACGGTTCCTGGTACGCGGACAACACCGACGTCGCCGGCATGGTCGAGGTGCTCAGCGGGGCCGGGGTGCGGCCCGGCGCCACGGTGACGGTGCTCGGCGCGGGCGGCACGGCCCGCGCGGCGCTCGCCGCGGCGGCCCGCCTCGACGCCCGGGCCGCGACCGTGGTGGCGCGCCGACCGGCGGCGGTCGAGGAGCTGCGCCCGGTGGCGGGTGCGGTCGGCCTGTCGATGACCGGCGTGCCCTGGGCCGACGCCGCCGGCCTGTGCCGTGCCGACGTGGTGGTCTCGACCGTGCCGAAGGGGGTCGCCGACGCGCTCGCCGGCGCGGTCGCCTGGCGACCGGAGACCGTGCTCTTCGACGCGCTCTACGACCCGTGGCCCACCCCGCTGGCCGCCGCGGCCCGCGCGGCCGGCTGCCGGATCGTCTCCGGGCTCGACCTGCTGCTGGCCCAGGCGGTCGGCCAGTTCGAGCAGTTCACCGGCGTCCCGGCACCCCGCGCGGCGATGGCCGCCGCGCTCGCCGCGGCCCGGGCCGGCTGACGCCGCCAACCGTCCCCGGCCGGCTCCCGCACCGGTCCTTAGCTGTCGGTTAAGACGCGCTTACGTCCGGCTGTCCTCGCCACGACGTACCGTGGCCGTCGATACGCTGCTGAGCGTCACCACTTCGGACACAGGGAGTTGGCCTTGGCCCGGCACGGACTGCACCGGCTCACCCGGCACAGCGGCCCCCGCCGTAAGGCGGTGCTGCTGGGCGTCCTCGGCACGGCGGTGGTGGCCGGCCTGTCGGCCACCATGATGCCGCTGCTGGCCGCCGACGACCTCTCGTTCCGGGCGAGCGCCGACACCACCGCCACGGCGGTGCCGCAGGACGGGGACAACAGCGTGAAGAGCACGCTGGCGACCTGCCCGGCCCGCTGCGACGGCAATCCGCGCGGCGCCCGGGAGGCGGTCATCCGGTTCACCGTCGGTGGCCTGCCGGCGAACGCGGTCAACGTCCGGGCCACCCTGCGGGTGCACGCCTGGCAACGGTCCGCCGCGACGGTCACCGCGCACGCCTCGCGGCTCGACGCGCGGGCGGTCCGCCCCGCGCCGGTGGCGGCGGGCGCCACTCTGGACACCGTCTCCGGCGTGGCGCGGGGCTTCAACGAGTGGGACGTCTCGGAGCTGGTGCGCGGCAACGGCTCCTGGACGGTCTCGCTGGCGCAGGCCGGCCCGGAGACCCGGACCTACTGGGCGTCGAGCGACAACCGCGACCCCGACCTGCGCCCGCGCCTCGTCGTCCGCTACGACCTGGGCACCCGGCCCGACCCGGTGGTGACCACCCCGGCCGTCCCGTCCGCCGCGCCGACGACCACCGCCCCGCGGCCGACTCCGAGCCCGAGCCCGACCCGGACCACGCCGAGCCCGACGCCGAGCGCTCCGGTCGCCCGCTGCGGGCAGGTGTCCGAGAAGCTGGTGCCGTCCTGCGGCGCCTGGTGGGGGATGTACTCGCCGGCCGACGCGGGCGACGGGTGGGACCACGGCCGGGCGGTCGCCGAGGTGGAGGCGCAGGTGGGCCGGAAGTTCGACATCGTGCACCGCTACCACGACTTCTCCAACGCCGGCAGCAACGGCGCCTTCCCGGACGGGTACCAGCAGCGGCAGATGAACGAGGGCCGGCTGATGTTCTTCGCTTGGGAGTCCCGGATCTTCTCCTCGGGAGCGGTGCTGACCTGGCGGGACGTCTACAGTGGCCGCTACGACGCGACGATCGACGCGGTCGCCGGTCGGATCCGGGCCACCGGGGTGCCGGTCTTCATGGGCTTCGACCACGAGCCCGAGGACGAGCCGGCCAAGGGCAGCGACGCGGATTTCGTCCGGGCCTGGCGGCACGTGCACGACCGGTTCGTCGCGGCCGGCGCGGACAACGCGGTGTGGGTGTGGACGATGATGGGCTGGTCCGGCCACCACCACCGCTACGCCGCCCTCTACCCGGGCGACCGCTACGTCGACTGGGTCGCCTACGACCCGTACAACTTCCACGTCTGCAACGGCAGCACCGTGTGGAAGAGTCCGGGCGCCACCGTGGGCGGCTTCTACCGCTGGCTGGACGAACACGGCATCGGCGCCGGCAAGCCGCGGATGCTCGCCGAGTTCGGCACCAACTTCAACGCGGCCGACCCGTCGGCCAAGCGGCGCTGGTTCGAGGAGTTCCCGGCGGCGCTGAAGGCGCACCCGAAGATCAAGGCCGCGGTCTACTTCAACTCGGCGGGGATGACCACCCGGTCGAGCACCTGCAACATGACGATGAACCACGACGCCGCGGCGCTGGCCGGGTTCGCCCGCGCCGGGCAGGACGCGTACCTGCGGCAGCCCACCGGAGGGAGCCGCTGACGGCATGTAGTGGCAGCGTGACGCAGGGTCGCCGGATGTTCCGTCGGACATCCGACTCAACCCGTGCTCGGTCGCCTTGCCGACGCGGTGACCGCCCAATCGGCGGATATCGCCTGTCGAGGTTGTCGAGGCACGCTACGCGCGTTCTCATCCACCTTGGAGGCGCCGCGTGCCCACACTCCCGCTTTCTCGGCGTTCCGCCGGCTTCCGCGCCCGGGCCGGGTTGGTCGCGCTGGCGACCGTGGCCGCGGTGCTGGCCGTGCCCACCGCGGCGTCCGCCGCCGTGGTGCCGGTCCCCGCGCCGGCGACCCTGGTCTCGGCCAACCCCGCCGACGTCACCCCGCACGCCCGGGACGGTGAGACCCGGGCCTTCGCCCAGGTGGGCGGCATGGTCTTCGTGGGCGGCAGCTTCACCCAGATCCGGCAGACCGCCAGCGCGGCGTGGACCACCCAGCGCTACCTCTTCGGGTACGACCGGACCACCGGGACCATCTCCACCAGCTTCCTGCCGGTGCTCGACGGCGCGGTCAACACGCTGGTCGCCGGGCCGGGCGGCACGCTGATCGTCGGCGGCGCGTTCAAGACCGTCAACGGGGTGAGCCGACGCAACCTGGTGGCGCTCAACCCGACCACCGGGGCGATCGTCGACAGCTGGGTCGGCCGCTCCGACGGCGGCACGGTGCGCGACCTCGTGCTGCACGGCAACTGGCTCTACGTGGCCGGCGCGTTCAACTGGCTCAACGGCACGGCGCACGCCGGACTCGGCCGGCTCAACGCCAGCACCGGCGCGATCGACCCGACCTTCAACGTGAACATCAGCGCCGGCCGGCACGATACCGCCCCGTACGCGTGGACCATCGACGTCACGCCGGCCGGCGACACCCTCGCCGTCGGCGGCAACTTCATGTCCGTCAACGGCCTGCCGCGCAACCAGATGGCACTGGTGGACCTCACCGGCACGCCCACCGTGCTGGACTGGAGCACGGAGAAGTTCGTGCCGCCGTGCGCGGCGCCGGCGACCTTCGTGCACTACGTGCAGGACGTCAAGTTCGGCGCCGACGGCAGCTGGTTCGTGGTCGGCACGAACGGCGGCGGCGGCTGGCCGGCCGCGTACTGCGACGCGCTGGTCCGCTTCGAGACCGCCGCCCGCGGCGGCGGGCAGCTGGCGACCTGGGTCGACTTCACCGGCAACGACACCATCACCTCGGTGGAGGTGGCCGACGGGGTGATCTACCTGGGCGGGCACTTCCGGTGGCTGAACAACCCGAACGCCAGCGACCGGGCCGGCAACGGCGCGGTGGACCGGCTGGGCATCGCGGCGGTCACCCCGGCCACCGGCCTGCCGGTGAACTGGAACCCGCGCCGCAGCGGCGGCGCCTCGATGCCCGCCGGCACCACCACCTGGGGCTCTTCCGTGCCGGTGCTCTGGCGGGGCAGCGACGGGCTCTACTTCGGGCAGAACTCGGACGCGATGGCCGAGGAGTACCACGGCCGGCTGGGCATGTTCCCGCTCGCCGGCGGACGGACCATCACCCCGAAGAACCCGCCGACGGCGACCACCGGCAACCTCTACCTCGGCACCGGCAGCGGCGTGCTGGCCAAGGCGCCGTTCGACGGCGCCGCGGTGGGCGCCCCGGCCACGGTCAGCCAGCCGAACTACACCGCCGCCGGCGCGACCTGGCGGGTGTCCGACCGGATCTACTGGTCGCACACCGTGGCCGGCACCCCCACCGGCAGCCGGATCGACATCTCCCTGTTCAACGGCGGCGCCATCGGCGCGCCGTGGGAGGCGTCCGGCTACAACGACTGGTTCAACCCGGCGGCGATGACCGGCGCGTTCTTCCTCGACGGCCGGCTCTACTACACCCGCACCGGCGCCAACGCCCTCTACTACCGGTACTTCGAGATCGACGGCAACTATCTGGGCGCCACCGAGTTCAGCCTGCCCACCACCGGGGTGACCTGGTCGGCGGTGCGGGGGATGGCCTGGGTGGGCGGCCGGATCGTGTACGGCTCCACCGACGGGACGCTGCGCAGCGTGCCGTTCGACCCGACGGCCGCCCCGGTGGTCGACGGGACGGCGGCCACGGTGGTCGCCGCGCCGACGCCGGAGCTGACCTGGTCAACACCGTCGATGTTCTTCTCCGTGCAGTGAGTCGCGACGGTTCGTAACCGAACATCGGTAGATTGTTCGCGTCGGGCCGGCGACGGGTCCACTGTCGCCGGCCCCGCGACGTGGGGAGGGGCGTTGGTCGGCGCGGGAGGCATCCGCCGGGGGCTCGTGGTGCGGACGGCCTTCGCCGTCAAGCGCGGCTGGTACCGGCTGCGCTATCCGCGGCTGACGCTGGGCCGGGGCGTGGAGATCCGGGG
Organism: Micromonospora sp. R311; assembly: GCF_056780015.1. Taxonomy (NCBI): domain Bacteria; kingdom Bacillati; phylum Actinomycetota; class Actinomycetes; order Micromonosporales; family Micromonosporaceae; genus Micromonospora; species Micromonospora sp. R311. Next base: position 80,236 of record NZ_JBSWCE010000006.1, on the reverse strand, counting down.
CCGGATCCGGCTGCGCCGCGGCGTCCGGGTCAGCATCGGCGACCGCACCCGGCTGAACAAGCTGGTCCGGTTCGCCGGCCCGGGCGAGGTGCGGGTGGGCGCCGACTGCCTGCTCAACGCGACCTGGATCGGCGCCTGGAGTTCGATCACCATCGGCGACCGCTGCCTGCTGTCGGACTGCGAACTGCTGGACAACGACTTCCACAACCTGCCGCCGGAGCGTCGGCACGATCCGCCGACCCCGGCCACCCTGGCGCCGATCGTCGTCGAGGAGAACGTCTGGATCGGCACCCACGCGCTGGTGCTCAAGGGCGTGCGGATCGGTCGGGACAGCGTGGTGGGCGCCGCGACGGTGGTCCGTACCGACGTGCCGCCGCGGGTGGTGGTCGTCGGGAATCCACAACAGACGGTGAAGAAGTTCAATGACTGACGCTCCTGGGGGTCCCTGGACCGCCGACGCCGCGAGCCGGTTCCCGCCGGGTCGCACCGTCACCCTGATCGACCTGCTCCGCGTCCCGCTGCACCGGTTCCGGCTGGTGGTGACGGTCGCCGCGGTCGGCCTGCTGGCCGCGGTCGGCTACGTGCTCCTGGTCCCGGCCGCGGTGACCGCCAGCGCGGTGGTGGCCGTCCGCCCGGTCGTCACCGACGCCTTCACCCCCAGCGGGGCCGCCGCCGACCGGGCGGTGAACATGAACGTGGAGAGCGGCATCGCCACCGGCACCGAGGTGGTGCAGCGGCTGGCCGACGCCGGCGGGCGGGACCCGCGCGAGGTGCGTGACGCGCTCGAGGTCGAGGTGCCCACCGGCGGGCAGATCCTGCGCTTCGTCTACCGGGCGTCCGACGCCCGGCAGGCGGTGGCGAGCGCCAACCTCGCCGCCCGGGCCTACCTCGACGTGCGCCGCACGATGTACGAGAAGCAGCGCGAGGAGATGCTGCGCTCCTACGACGAGAGCATCGCCAAGGTCGCCGCCCAGCAGACCGCCCTGCAGAGGCGGATCACCAGCGCCCGGGAGGGCGCGGTCGACGCCGTGGTCGCCGAGCTGGCCGGGATCAACAGCCAGCTGACCCAGCTCAACTCGGCGCGTACCGAGATCGCCGCGGTCGACGTCAATCCCGGCTGGGTCACCCAGACCGCCGAGCGGGCGCTGGTCTCCTCGGCCGGGCACCGGCCGCTCTACCTGCTCGCCGGGTTGCTCGGCGGCCTGCTGACCGGGGTGGTGCTGGCGTACGTCTGGGAGTCGGTGGACCGTCGGATCCGGTCGGTGGCCGACGGGCGGGACGCCACCGGCCTACCGCTGCTCGGCACCGTCCGGCGCCGCCACCTGCGGGGCCGGCGGCAGGCGACCGACGCCGACGTGCGCTACGTCGCCATGGCCATCGCCGAGCGGGTACGCCAGCCCGCCCGGGTCGCGCTGCTGACCGCCCGGGAGGACGCCACGACGATCACCGCCGGCCTCGCGGTGGCCCTCGCCGCCGCCGGCCGGGAAGTCTTCGTCGCCGACGACAGCGGCCGGGCCGAGCAGTTGCGCGGAGCGGTGCTGGCCGACCGGGAGCGGCTGCCGGCCGCCGCCGACCCGGCCCGGCCGGCGGTGCCCAAGCCCCGGCCCAGCGGCTCGGCGACCGGCGGCGGCGCCGGGGAACCGGCGGCCCCCCGGCGGCCGTCGCCGCACCCGGTCGGCGCCCGCCCGTCCACCGACCCGGACGCCACGCTGACCCTGCCCCGGGTGGCCGCCTCCGCCGGCGCCGGGAACGGCCGGTCCCCGGGCGCCGACGCGGTGGCGGTGGGCGCCGGGAGCGTTCGGTTCGGCACCTGGCGCCAGGGCGCGGACCACGGGCTGGTGCTCTACAACGCCCCACCGGCCGAGTCCGACGAGCGGGGCGTCGCGGTCGCCCGGCAGGGCACCGCCGTGGTGGTGGTCGAGCGGGACCGCACCCGCCAGGGCGACCTGCGCCGACTCGCCGACCGGCTGCGCGCCGCCGGGGTCACCCCGCTGGGGTTCGTGCTCACCCGCAGCGGCCGGGGCTGACCGGTGCCGGCCACCCGCGCCCCGGCGACCGCCGAACCGGCCGGTGACGGCCCCGGCGGCGCGGAGCCGCCGCCACCGTTCCCGGCCCCGCCGCCACCCCGGCTGCCGCTCTGGCCGCTGGCGATGATGTTCGGCCTGGTGCCGCTCTGGTGGCTGGCCGGCGCGCTCTATCTGGGCTGGCCGCTGCTCGGCGCGCTGCTGTTCGCGCTGATGGTGACCCGGGGCCGGGTGCCGCTGCCGCCGGCCACCGGGATCTGGCTGCTCTTCCTCGCCCTCGTCGTGGTCAGCGCTACCCAGTTGCGGTCCGGCTCCTCGGTGCTGACCTTCGGCCTGCGGCTGGCGTTCTACCTCACCGCGCTGGTGGTCGGCGTCTACGTGTACGCCGTGGCGCGGGAGCGCCGGGACCAGGTGGCCGTGCTCGGGCCGCTGTGCGCGTTCTGGTTCGGCCTGGTGGCGCTGGGTTGGCTGAGCGTGCTGGCGCCGCGGTTCGCGCTGACCACCCCGACGGAGGCGCTGCTCCCCGGCGGGATCGCCGGCAACCCGTTCATCCAGGACATGGTCCACCTGACCACGGCGGAGTACAGTGCCCGCTCCCTCGACCCGATCTACCGGCCGGCGGCGCCGTTCGCGTACACCAACAACTACGGCAGCGCGTACGCGATCACCCTGCCCTGCGTGGTCGCCGTCACCATGCTGCGTCGGCGCGGCCCGCTCCGCTGGGCGCTGCTGGTCTCGCTGCCGGTGTCGCTGGCGCCGGCGTTCCTCACCCTCAACCGGGCGATGTTCCTCAGCCTCGGCGTCGGGCTGGCGGTGCTCGGCGTGCGGGCCAGCCTGCGCGGCAACGTGCGGGTGGCCGCCTCGCTGGTCGGGGTGGTGGTGCTCGGCGCGCTCGCCACCGTGTTCATCCCGATCGCCGACATGATCAACAACCGGGTCGAGTCCAGCGACACGAACAGCGACCGCCTCTCGCTCTACGCCGAGGTGCTCCGGCGGATCCAGGACTCGCCGTGGCTCGGCTACGGTGCGCCGGTCAACGCCGACACCGTCTCCGCCGCGGCACCGATCGGCAGCCAGGGGCAGCTGTGGATGGTGCTGTTCAGCCACGGCGTACCGGCGCTGCTGTGCTTCCTGGCCTGGTTCGTGGCCGCCGCGGTGAGCTGCGCCCGGGCCACGTCGGCGGCCGGCCAGTGGCTGGCCGTGGTGCCGGTGGTCTGCCTGGTGCAGATCCCGTTCTACGGCATGGCCAACCCGAACCTCGCGCTGGCCTTCTTCGCGGTCGCCTTCGCGCTGGCGCTGACCGAACGGGAGCGGCTGGCCGGGTTCGCCCACCGGGCGTGGCCGGCCCGGCGGCCGGCGGGGGCGCCGGCGTGACCGCCGCCACCCGGCCCGGCCCGCCGCCCGGTGCCGCGCCCGCCGACGGTACGGCGGAGACCCGGCGCAGCGCCCGCAGCGGGGCGGCCGGGCTGGTCGGCGCGGCCACCAGCGGCCTGTTCGGCTTCGTGCTGGCCGTGGTGATCACCCGCGGCTACGGCACCGCGGGTTCCGGTGCGTTCTTCGCCGCGATCGGGGTGGTCACCGTCGCCGCGGCGGTCTGCACCCTCGGCGCGGAGACCGGGCTGATGTGGGCGCTGCCCCGGCGGCGCACCGGGGCCGCCGGCGACGCCGCCCGGGTGCTGCCGGTGGCCCTGGTCCCGCCGCTGCTCGTGGCGACCGCCGTCGCGGTGGCCGGGGTGCTCGCCGCCGGCCCGCTCGCGCCCCGGCTGCTGGGCGGCTCGGGGGCCGCCGCCGTGCCGCTGCTGGCGGTCACCTTCGCGGCGGTGCCGGTGGTGGCGGCGATGAGCCTGCTGCTGGCCGCGCTGCGCTGCGTACGGCCGATCCGGGCGTACGTCGGGGTGCAGTTCCTCCTGCTCCCGGTGGCCCGCCCGGTGCTGGTCGGCGCGGCGGCCCTGGCCGGCGCCGGGCTGCTCGCCGGGATGACCGGCTGGCTGCTGCCGGCCGCGGCGGCCCTGCTGGTCTGCCTGGCGCTGGTCGCCGGCCCGCTCGGCGTGGGACGCGGCGCGCGGCTGCGGCCCGATCGGGGCGACTGGCGGGTCTTCTGGGGCTTCGCCCTGCCGCGGGCCGCCTCCGCGGCGATCGACGCCGGCAGCATGTGGGTGGGGGTGCTGCTCACCTCGGTGCTGGCCGGCCCGGCCGACGCCGGGGTGTTCGGCGCGGTCGGCCGGTACGTCCTGGCCGGACAGTTGGCCATGCAGGGGCTGCGGGTGGCGGTCTCCCCGCAGCTGTCCCGGCTGCTCGGCCGGGGCGAGCGGGCGGCGGCGGCCGCCGTGCACCGCCAGCTGACCACCTGGGGGCTGGTGCTGTCCTGGCCGGTCTACCTGCTGCTGGCGGTCTTCGGGGTGGCGTTCCTCGACCTGTTCGGCGCGGGGTTCCGGGCCGGCGCGGCGGCGATGACCGTGCTCGCCCTGGCGATGCTGGTCAACACCGGGGTCGGCAACGTGCAGAGCCTGCTGCTGATGGGCGGGCGCAGCGGGCTGCACCTGCTGGCCGCGCTGGCCGGGTTGCTGGTCACCGTCTCGCTCGGGCTGTGGCTGATCCCCGGCCACGGCGCCACCGGCGCGGCGCTGGCCTGGGCGGCCGGCATCGCCACCGAGAACCTCATCGCGTTCGGTTGCGCCCGGGCGGTGGTCGGCGAGCCCCTGGTGGACGCGGTGCTGCTGCGCGCCGCCGCGGTCACCGCGGCCGGGGTGGGCGGGGCGGCGGCCGCCGGGGTGCTGGCCGCCGGGCGCGGCATCCCCGGGCTGGCGGTGGCGGCCGGGCTGCTGGCGGCCGGATCCGTCGGCTTGTTGACGTTGCCGCCGGTGCGGCGCCGCATCCGGGTGACCATGAGGCAGATCCGCGGGCGGGAGGGGGCGGCCCGGGCCGTCGGCCCTACCCCGGCGTCGCAGAAGGGCAGGTGAAGGTCGTCGTGTCGTCCATCCGGGACCGGGTGAAGCAGCTCGTGCCGACCCAGGTGACCAACCGGGTGCGGGAGAGCCTCGTCGACTACGGGGTACGCACCAGCGACCGGCGGCCGTTGCCGGACTTCCTGATCATCGGGACGAAGCGGGGCGGCACCACCTCGCTCTGGAACTACCTCATCCGGCATCCGCTGGTGCCCCGGCTTTTCCCGGCCTGGAACACCAAGTCCGCGCACTACTTCGAGGAGCACTGGGGGCGCGGGGAGGCGTGGTACCGGTCGCACTTCCCGACCGTCCGGCAGCGCGAGGCGCTGGAACGGCGGTACGGCGGACCGGTCCGGGTCGGCGAGGCGGCCCCGCTGTACATGTTCCACCCCCTGGCGGCGCAGCGGGTCGCCGCGCTGATGCCGGCGGTGCGGCTGATCGTGCTGCTGCGCGACCCGGTGGAGCGGGCGTACTCGCACTGGAAGGAGCGCCGCACGCACGGCATCGAGCCGCTGGACTTCGCCGCCGCGCTGGCCGCCGAGGAGGAGCGCACGGCGGGGGAGCGGGAGCGGCTGATCGCCGAGCCGGAGTACTTCAGCCAGGCGTACGACTGGTACAGCTACCGGGCCCGGGGCCGGTACCTGGAGCACCTGGAGCCGTGGCTGGCGCGCTTCGACCGGTCGCGGATCCTCTTCCTGCCCAGCGAGGACCTCTACACCGACGCGCGCGCGACCTACCGCCGCACCCTGGACTTCCTCGGCCTGCCCCCGTACGACCTGCCCGACTTCAAGGTCTACAACGACCGCCGCTCGGCACCGCTCGAGCCGGCGGTGCGGGCGGAGCTGACCGGGTACTACCGCCCGTACAACGAGGCGCTGCGGCAGCGGCTGGGGCTGGCACTCGACTGGTCGGACCGGGCGGCGTGACCGCGCCGGCCGGCACCGCCACCGACCCCCGCTCCCGGGCGGACGGGCTCGGCTGGGTCACCCGGGCGGTCTTCGGCGACGAACGGATCGCCCTGACGGTGGGCGCTCCGCCGCCGCCGGGGCACCGCCCCGTCGCCCGGTACGCGATCGTCCCGTCGGTGCGCCGGGCCCGGTTCCTGCTGCCGCTCGGCGCGCCCCGGGCCACGGCCGCCGCGCTGCTGGCGTACAACGCGCTGCGCCCGCCGAAGGTGCGGGCGGTGCGGGCGGCGCTCGGCGGGCTGGCCCGGGTCGGCGCGGTCGACCGGCTGCCGTTCCCCACCCTCACCGTGTCGCTGCCCGCCGGGCTGCTGCCCGCCGACGTGCTGCTGGCGCAGCGGCTCGCCGCCGCGCTGGACGGCGGGCCCGGCTACGCCGCGTGCGGTGTCCGCCCGCCGGACCCGAACCACAAGCCCACCCTGCAACTCTTCGCCGCCGACGGGCGACCCCGGGGCTACGCCAAGATCGGTTGGAACGGCGCCACCCGGGCGTTGGTCACCGCCGAGGCGGCCGCGCTGCGTGACCTGCCCGCGCTGGCCGGCGTGCCGGGGCATCCGGTGGCCCCCCGGCTGCTGGCCGAGACGTCCTGGGCCGGGCAGGCGGTCGCGCTGGTGGAGCCGCTGCCCCCGGCGGTGCGGGGGACGCCGGTCGGCGCGCCGCCGGCGATCGCGGCGCTGCTCGCGGTGGCCCGCCGGGGTCGCCCGCCGGCACCGGCGCAGCCGCTGGCCGGGTCGGCCTTCCTGACCCGGCTGGTCGACGCGGCCGGCCGCGCCGCCGCGGCGGACCCGGCCGGCGCCCGGGCGGTCGCCGCGGTCGCGGCGCTGGCCTGCCGGCACGGCGGCACCCGGGTCGAGTTCGGACACTGGCACGGCGACTGGGTGCCGTGGAACCTGGGCCGGTACGGCGGCCGGTTGGTCGCCTGGGACTGGGAGCACAGTGGCCCGGATGTGCCGCTCGGCTTCGACCTGGCGCACGACGCGTTCCAGCGGGCCGTGATACTGCGCGGCGAACCGGTCGCCGCGGCCGCGCGGGCGGTCGACGCGCAGCTCGCCCGGCACGGCGCCGCGCTCGGCCTCGACCCGGCCGCCCGCCGGCTGGTCGCCGACGCCTACCTGGTGGAGATGTGGCTGCGCACCTGGCGGCTGGCCGACGCCGGGGCGGGCTGGAACCGCACCCTCCATCCCGCACTGCTGGACGTCGTCCAGAAACGACATAGCGGCTGATCGGGTCTTATCACCGGGACCGTCGGCAGGTACCTTAGCGGACAGTCACCGGGAAACCGCAGGTCGTGACGACCGTCGATGGGCGGCGGTCGGACGGCGCACCTCCTTCGCCACGAACGGTGATCAGTTGACCGTCCGGTCGCCCTATACACCGGCCCGGAAAGCTGTGATCTGCTTCGACGTGGCGCCGACCGTACTTCCAAGCGAACTTGTGGGGAGTCGCGTGGACACGAACATCGAGGATGTCGGGGATCCTCCCGTCCTGCTGCTGGTCGGGTCCAGCGGCGGCCACCTGGCCCAGTTGCTGGCCCTGCGGTCCTGGTACGAACGCTGGCGCCGGTGCTGGGTCACCTTCGACACGCCCGAGGCGGTGGCGCTGCTCGCCGGCGAGGAACTGGTGCCGGCCCACCACCCGACCACCCGCAACGTCCCCAACCTGCTGCGCAACGCGGTACTGGCCTGGCGGGTGCTGCGCCGGCGGCGGGTCGCCGCGGTGGTGACCACCGGCGCGGGCGTCGCCGTCCCGTTCGTCGTGCTGGCCCGGCTCCGTCGCATCCCGACCGTCTACATCGAGGTGTACGACCGGATCGACACGCCGACGCTGACCGCCCGGCTCTGCCGCCCGTTCCTGTCCGCGATGCTCGTGCAGTGGGAGGAGCAGCGCCGGCAGTATCCCGAGGCGACCGTCGTGGGGACCCTGCTGTGAGCGGCACCGCCGACGCGGCCCCGGCGCACCGGGTCGCCCCGGGCCGGCCGGGGCACCGCCCGGCGCGGCCGGCCAACCGGGCCGAGCCGGCGACCCGGGTGCCCCGCCCCCGCGACCCGGCCGAGGTCGACCGGATCCACCTGCTGGTGGCCCTCGGCACCGACAAGCACCCGTTCGACCGGCTGGTCGACTGGCTCTGCGAGTGGCACGCCGAGGTCGCCGACCGGGTCGACCTCACCGTGCAGCACGGCCACACCCCGGCCCCCGCCCGGCGCGACGCGGTGCCCTTCCTCGGCCACGACGCGCTGCAGGCCGCGATGGCCGGCTCCGACCTGGTGGTCTGTCACGGCGGGCCGGCGACCATCCTGGAGGCCCGCCGGCACGGCCACCTGCCGATCGTGGTGCCCCGCGACCCGGCCTACGGCGAGCACGTCGACGACCACCAGCAGCTGTTCTCCCGGCGGCTGGGCGCCGCCGGCATGGTGGCGCTCTGCGAGTCCCGGGAGGCGCTGCGCACCGCCCTCACCGCCGGCCTGGCCGACCCCGGCCGGTTCACCGTCGCCACCGACGCCGGCGCGGCCGACGCGAAGCGGGCTGCCGTGCGGCGGGTCGGGCAGATCGTCGAGGACCTGGTGGCCGCGGCGGCGCGGCGGCGGCACCGGGCGTGGTGGCGGCCGTGGCGCCGGCCCGGGCGGAACGGAGCGCGGCGATGACCGAACTCCCGAGCGTGAGCGCGGTCGTGCCCACCCGGGCCCGCCCGGAGCTGCTGCGGGCCGCCGTCCGGGCCGTGTTGGACCAGGACTACCCCGGCCCGGTCGAGGTGGTGGTGGTCTACGACCAGTCCGAGCCGGACGCCTCGCTGGCCGACCTCGGCCGCGCCGGCCGCCCGGTCCGGGTGATCTGTAACGGGCGCACCCCGGGGCTGGCCGGCGCCCGCAACTCGGGCACCCTGGCCGCCGAGGGGGAGCTGATCGCGTTCTGCGACGACGACGACGAGTGGCTGCCCGGCAAGCTGCGCGCCCAGGTCGAGGCGCTCACCGCCGTGCCGGGCGGCGAGTTCGTCAGCTGCGGCATCCGGGTCAGCTACGACGGGCACACCGTCGACCGGTCGCTGCCCCGGGACTCGGTCGCCCTGGCCGACCTGCTCCGCGACCGGATGACCGAGCTGCACCCGTCGACGTTCCTGATCCGGGCGGCCGCGCTGCGCGACGGGTTCGGGCTGGTCGACGAGGAGATCCCGGGCAGCTACGCGGAGGACTACGAGTTCCTGCTCCGGGCCGCCCGCAGCGCCCCGCTGGTCAACCTGCGCACCCCGTACGTGCTGGTGCGCTGGCACAAGCGGTCCTACTTCGCGCAGCGCTGGGACACCATCTCGGAGGCGTTGCAGTGGCTGCTGGCCCGCTACCCCGAGTTCGGCACCCAGCCGGCCGGGGAGGCGCGGGTCGCCGGGCAGATCGCCTTCGCCCGGGCCGCCTCCGGCGACCGGCGGGGCGCGGTGCGCTGGGCCCGCCGGACCATCCGCCGCAACCCGCGCGAGCCCCGGGCCTACCTGGCGCTCGCGGTGGCCGGGCGAATGGTGCGGGCCGACGCGGTGCTGCGCACCCTGCACAAGCGCGGCCGGGGCATCTGAGCCGCGCCCACTGCCTGCCCGCCGCCGTCCCGGGAGCGGGCCGGCCCAGACCCCGTAGACAAGGACTCCGCCGATGGCCCTCCACTCGCTCAGGTTCCGTCTGGTCGACTCGCCGAACTCCTACGGGGCGAAGCGGCGGGCGCGGCGCGCCGCCTGGTTGTCGGACACGTTCCCGAACCTCGCGGAGATGACCGTCCTCGACCTCGGCGGTCGGGTGGAGAGCTGGGCCCGGGTGCCGGTCCGCCCGGCACGCGTGCACGTGGTCAACCTCGAGCCGCTGCCGGCGGAGCTGCCCGACTGGGCCGAGGCGGACCACGCCGACGCCTGTGAGCTGCCGAAGAGCATCCTCAGCCGGCGCTACGACCTGGTCTTCAGCAACAGCGTGCTGGAGCACGTGGGCGGGCACGAGCGGCGCCGGCGGATGGCCGAGGCGATCCGCGAGCTGGCGCCGGCGTACTGGGTGCAGACGCCGTACCGGTACTTCCCGGTCGAGCCGCACTGGGTGGCGCCCGGCATGCAGTTCCTGCCGGTGTCGGCGCGGGTGGTGGTCGCCCGGAAGTGGCCGCTGGCGTACACCCCCGGCAAGTCCTACGAGGCGGCCATGCGCCAGGTGCTGACCACCGAGCTGATCGGCCGCGCCGAGCTGCGGTATCTCTTCCCCGAGGCCGTCATCCGGAACGAGCGGCTGCTCGGCCTGACGAAATCGATCATCGCGATCCGCAAGCCCTGAGGACGCGGGCGGCGCCACCGGGGTGGCCCCGCGGGTGCCGCGGTCAGCGCTCCCGGCGGCGGTCCCGCCGCTGCACCGACGCCTGGCGCAGCCGCTCGTACCAGGCCGGCGTGGTGGCCGGGTCGAAGATCCGGGCGATCACGATGTCGGTCGAGGAGTGCGCCAGGATCGACAGCACGATGGTCAGGGCCACCAGGTGGAAGACCTCGTCGCCGGCCGGGATGCCGGCCTCCAGCACCAGCAGGCCGTAGACCACCGAGGCGAAGCCCTTCGGGCCGAACCACATCGCGGCGAACTGCTCGGTACGGCTCAGGCGCGAGCCGAGGAACGACACGGCCAGGGCCAGCGGCCGGGCCAGCACGATGGCGAGCACCGCGAAGAGCCACCCCGACCAGGCGATCTCGCCGAGGAACTCGAACGAGATCAGCGCGCCGAAGACCAGCAGGGCGACCAGCTTGAACAGCTCCGCGACCAGCTCGCCGAAGTGCTCGAAGCTCTCCCGCTGCCGCTCGCCGAAGGTGGCCACGGTGATGCCGGCGGCGAACGCGGCGAGGAACAGGTTGGCGTGGGTGACCTGGCCCAGCGCCAGCACCAGCAGACCGATCGCCACCCCGTTCAGCGGCTCGTACTGGGTGGAGGCGGAGAAGAACCGCATCCGCTCCAGCCGCAGTGCCAGCCACGGCACCGCCACCCCGATCACCACGCCGAGCAGCAGTTCCAGGCCCAGCTCGTCCAGGTGCAGGTCGTCGGAGCCGGCCGCCACGGCCAGGAACAGGATGACGAACGGCAGCGCCAGGCCGTCGTTGATGCCGGACTCGACGTTGAGCAGGTGCCGCAGCCGGCCGGGCACCCGCTCGTTGCCCACCAGCGCCGCGGCGAAGACCGGGTCGGTGGGGGCGAGGATCGCCCCGAGCAGCAGTGCCTCCGGCCAGTCCAGCCCCGCGACGTAGTGGGCCAGCAGCGCCGTGATCAACAGGGTCAGCGGCAGGCCCCAGCCCAGCGCCCGGCCGGGCAGCCGCCAGGCCGACCGCAGGTCCGCCCAGCCGACCCGCATGCCGTCGGTGAAGAGCACGGTGAACAGCGCCAGCTCGGCCAGCGTCGACACGATCGGGGCGTCGGAGGTGATCTCCAGCACCCCGGTGGTCTCCGGGCCCAGCACGAAACCGGCGACCAGGAACAGCACCGCGGTGGACAGGATGCTCCGGTGCGCCAGGCTGGAGAGCAGGACGGCGAGCAGCAGGACCGCCGCGAACGCGAAGAGCAGCACCGGAAACTCCCGAAAATGGGGTCGACGAAGGATCTGCCGACCAGACTTCCCGGCGCGCCGCCATGATCGTACGGGTTCGCCACAAGAGGTGGCACCCCCCGTCCGGCGCCGGGCGCGTCCGCAGGGCGGGACGCGGCGGGCGCGGCGCCGCGGCGACCACCGGGCGTGACAGACTGAGCGCTGTGTTGCGCTGGTTGACTGCAGGTGAATCGCACGGACCCGCCCTCGTCGCGATGCTCGAGGGGCTGCCCGCCGGGGTCGAGGTGACCACCGGCGAGATCGCCGGCGAGCTGGCCCGGCGCCGGCTCGGCTACGGTCGGGGCGCCCGGATGTCGTTCGAGCAGGACGAGGTCGAGATCATCGGCGGGCTCCGGCACGGGGTCACCCTGGGCAGCCCGGTGGCCATCCGGGTCGGCAACTCCGAGTGGCCCAAGTGGCGCACGGTGATGGCCGCCGATCCGGTCGACCCGGAGGAGCTCGCCGGGCAGGCCCGCAACGCGCCGCTGACCCGGCCCCGGCCGGGCCACGCCGACCTGGCCGGCATGCAGAAGTACGGCCACACCGACGCCCGGCCGATCCTGGAGCGGGCCAGTGCCCGGGAGACCGCCGCCCGGGTCGCAGTCGGCACCGTCGCCAAGGCCCTGGTGCGCCAGGCGCTCGGTGTCGAGATCGTCTCGCACGTGGTCGAGCTGGGCCCGGTCGCCGCGAAGCCCGGGCTGCGCCCCCGCCCCGAGGACGCCGCCCGGATCGACGCCGACCCGCTGCGCTGCCTCGACCCGGAGGCCAGCGCCCGGATGGTCGCCGAGGTCGACGCCGCGAAGAAGGCCGCCGACACGCTCGGCGGCGTGGTCGAGGTGCTGGCGTACGGGGTGCCGCCGGGGCTGGGCAGCCACGTGCAGTGGGACCGCAAGCTCGACGCCCGGCTGGCCGCCGCGCTGATGTCCATCCAGGCCATCAAGGGGGTGGAGGTCGGCGACGGCTGGCAGCAGGCGCGCTCCCGCGGCTCCGAGGCGCACGACGAGATCATCCCCACCGCGACCGGGGTGCGGCGGGTCACCGACCGGGCCGGCGGGCTGGAGGGCGGCATCACCACCGGTGAGCCGCTGCGGGTGAAGGCGGCGATGAAGCCGATCTCGTCGCTGAACCGGGCGCTGGCCACCGTCGACGTCACCACCGGTGAGCCGGCCACCGCGATCAACCAGCGCTCGGACGTCTGCGCGGTGCCCGCCGCCGCGGTGGTCGCCGAGGCGATGGTCGCCCTGGTGCTGGCCGAGGCGGCCGTTGAGAAGTTCGGCGGTGACTCGGTCGCCGAGATGCGCCGCAACCTGGCCGGCTACCTCGACTCGCTGGTGATCCGGTGACCGGGCCGACCCGGCCGGTGTGCGTGCTCGTCGGCGCGCCGGGCTCCGGCAAGACCACTGTCGGTGAGGCGCTCGCCGACGCCCTCGGGGTCGAGTTCCGCGACACCGACGCCGACATCGCGCGGCTCGCCGGCAAGCCGATCCCGGAGATCTTCGTCGACGAGGGGGAGGCGCACTTCCGTACCCTCGAACGGGCCGCGGTGGCGGCGGCGCTGGCCTCCTGCTCGGGGGTGCTCGCCCTCGGCGGCGGCGCGGTCCTCGCCGAGGAGAACCGGGCCGCGCTGGTCGGGCACCCGGTCGTGCACCTCTCCGTCGAGCTGCCGGACGCGGTGAAGCGGGTCGGGCTCGGCGCCGGCCGGCCGCTGCTGGCGCTCAACCCGCGGGCGACGCTCAAGCACCTGATGGAGCAGCGCCGCCCGCTCTACGCCGAGGTGGCCACCGCGACGGTGGTCACCGACGGGCGGACCCCGGAGGAGATCGCCGCCGAGATCGTCGCGTTGTTGAAGCGCTGACCGGGCGCCGCCGGCCCGGGCACCGGGCCGGCGGCGCCGTGGGTCAGCTCCGGGCGATCGTGTCGAGCACCGTGGCGAGGCCCTTCGGTTCGCTGAGCATCGGCCAGTGCCCGGTGGGCAGGGCGTGCAGCTGGCCACCGGCCAGACCGGCCATGAACGGGTGTCCCTGCGCGATCATCTCCTCCACCACCGGCAGCGGGTACGTGCTGGCGACCAGCGCGGTCGGCACCGGCCGCCCGCCGGTGCGCCGGACCGGGTCGGTGGCGGCCCGCAGCGGGTGCGGCGTGGCCCGCGCCCGCAGCAGCCCGAGCGCGGTGTCGTCCAGGCCGGCGAGGTTCTCCGGATCCTCGGCCGGGTCCCAGGCGGGCGGCGGCAGCAGGTGCCCGGCACCGATCCGCGCGCGCAGCCGTTCCTGCTCCTCCGGCGGGTTGCTGTCGAACTGGGACATCCCGTCGGGCATCGGCACGCTCTCCACGTAGACCACCCGGGCAATCCGGTCCGGGATCCGGTCCGCGGCCTGGGTGACCGGCAGGCCGCCGCCGGAGTGCCCGACCAGCAGCACGTCGCGCAGGTCCTCCACCTCGATCAGCCGGACGATGTCGGTGGTGTGCGTCTCCAGGCCCACCTCCGGCCCGGCCAGGTGGGCCCGCTCGGCCACCCCGGTCAGGGTCACCGGGTGGACCTGGTGGCCCTGACCGCGCAGCGTCGCGGTCACCTCCCGCCACGCCCAGCCGCCCAACCAGAACCCCGGCACCAGCACGAACGTCGCCATCTGGATCTCCCTCTCTCGTCGGTCCGGGATACCGTACGATTGAATCCGGACGGTTTCCGCCCGGATTCAAGGAGTGTCCTGTGTCACATCCGGCCGGGCGGGTGCTCGGGCTGCTGGAGCTGCTGCAGAGCCACCACCGGCTCACCGGCGCCGAGCTGGCCGCCCGCCTCGGCGTGGACGAGCGGACCGTGCGCCGCTACGCCACCACCCTGGTCGACCTCGGCATTCCGGTCACCGCCGACCGCGGCCGGTACGGCGGTTACCGGCTGCGCCCCGGCTACAAGCTCCCGCCGCTGATGCTCACCGACGACGAGGCGGTGGCCGTGCTGCTCGGCCTGGTCGCCGCCGAACGGCTCGGGCTGGGCACCGAGGAACCGGCCACCGCCACCGCGCTGGCGAAGATCGGCCGGGTGCTGCCACCGGCGCTCGCCGACCGGCTCGCTGCCGTGCAGGAGCACCTCGGGTTCACCCTGCGGCGCGCCGAGGACGCCGCCCGGCCGGCCACCGGGACGCTGCTCACCCTGGCCGCGGCCGCCCGGCAGCGGCGCCGGGTGCGGCTGGCCTACCGGTCCTTCGCCGGCGCCGCGTCGCACCGCCGGCTGGACCCGTACGGCCTGGTGTTCCACGCCGGCCGCTGGTACGTCATCGGCCACGACCAGCTGCGCGGCGAGGTGCGCACCTTCCGGCTGGACCGGATCGGCGAGGTGGTGGCGGAGGGGGAGACCTTCGACGTGCCGGCCGGGTTCGACCCGGTGGCCCAGGTGACCCGGTCACTGGCCGGGGTGCCGTACGCCCACGACGTCGAGGTGCTGCTGGAGACCGATCCGGCCACCGCCCGACGCCGGGTCCCGCCCAGCGTGGCCGAGCTGACCCCGACCGCCGACGGGGTGCTGCTGCGCGCCCGGGTCGAGCGGCTGGACGGGATGGCGCAGCTGCTCGCCGGCCTCGGCTGGCCGTTCACCGTGCTCCGCCCGGACGCCCTGCGCGAGGCGGTCGCCGCGCACGCCCGGCGGCTCGCCGGCTGGGCGGCCCGACCACCGGATGGACGGTCGCCACCGGCCGGGCCGGGCCTGGACTAGGCTGCCGGCGATGGACGAGGTGACCCGGATCCCGGTCGGCGGCGAGCGCCCGTACGACGTGCTGGTGGGACGCGACCTGCTCGATCGGCCGCCGCGGCTGCTGCCCGGCGCGACCCGGGTGGCGCTGCTGTACGCCCCCCCGCTCAAGGCCCTGGCCGACGCCCTCGGCGAGCGGCTGCGCGCCGCCGGCGTCCGGCCGCTGCCGATCGAGGTGCCGGACGCCGAGGCGGGCAAGCGGCTCGAGGTGGCCGGCGCGTGCTGGGACCGGCTGGGCGAGGCCGGGTTCACCCGCGACGACGGCGTGGTGGGGATCGGCGGCGGGGCGGTCACCGACCTGGCCGGCTTCGTCGCGGCCTGCTGGCTGCGCGGGGTGCGCTGGGTGCCGGTGGCGACGTCGCTGCTGGGCATGGTCGACGCCGCCGTGGGCGGCAAGACTGGGATCAACACCGCGGCGGGCAAGAACCTGGTCGGCGCCTTCCACCCGCCGGCCGGGGTGATCTGCGACCTGTCCACCCTGGACAGCCTGCCCCCGGCCGAGCTGGCCGCCGGCATGGCCGAGGTGGTCAAGTGCGGGTTCATCGCCGACCCGGTGATCCTGGAGCTGGTGGAGCGGGATCCGGCGGCGGCCGTCGACCCGACCGGCCCGGTGGCCCGCGAGCTGATCGAGCGGGCGATCCGGGTCAAGGCCGACGTGGTCTCCGGCGACCTGCGCGAGTCCGGGGTGCGCGAGGTGCTCAACTACGGGCATACCCTGGCCCACGCGATCGAGAAGGTGGAGGGCTACCGCTGGCGGCACGGGCACGCGGTCGCCGTCGGCCTGGTCTACGCGGGCACGCTGGCCCGGCTCGCCGGCCGGCTCGACGAGGCCACCGCGCGGCGGCACCGCACCGCCGTGGCGGCGCTCGGCCTGCCCACCGGCTACCGGGCGGACGCCTGGCCGGAGCTGCTGGCCACGATGCGGGTGGACAAGAAGGCCCGGGGCGACAGGCTGCGCTTCGTGGTGCTGGACGGGCTGGCCCGGCCGGCGATCCTGGAGGGCCCCGACGACGCGCTGCTGCACGCCGCCTACCGCGAGGTCGGGTCATGAGGGTCTATGTGCTGAACGGGCCGAACCTGGGCCGGCTCGGCACCCGCGAACCGGCCGTCTACGGCGCCACGACCTACGCCGACCTGGTGGCGCTCTGCGAGGCGACCGGTCGCGAGCTCGGCCTAGACGTGACGGTCCGGCAGACCGACGCCGAGCACGAGCTGCTCGGCTGGCTGCACGCCGCCGCCGACGAGGGCGCCGCGGTGGTGCTCAACCCGGCCGCCTGGTCGCACTACTCGTACGCGGTCCGGGACGCCTGCGCGATGCTCCGCGGGCCGCTGATCGAGGTGCACATCTCCAACATCCACGCCCGGGAGGAGTTCCGGCACCACTCGGTGGTCTCCGCGGTGGCCACCGGGGTGATCTGCGGGCTGGGCGTGGACGGCTACCGCCTCGCCCTGCACCACCTGGCCGCTCGGACCGGCCAGGGAGCTGACTGACGGTCGCCGGCGTCGCCCTCGTCACCGACGGTGGCTCCGCCGCGGCCGTCACCGGTCGTCACCGGCCTTCACCGCGGGGTCGGGGCGACCACCCCGCCCCCGGCCCCTTTGCTCTGCTTCAACCGACGCAGCACCCGCTGATCTGGGACTTCCCGTGGGGCCTCCGGAGCAGGTCGCCTACCGGCGGTAACCGTTGCGTGGGTTGAAGCAGAGCAAAGGGGGATGGGTGGGGTTGGTTCCGGGGGCGGGTGGCCACGGTCGGTGGCGTTGTCGTCGCGGCGTCCGCCGACGGCGGGGAGCGGTCGCCTCCACCAACTCCGGCACCTTGAGCCGGCCCGGCCGTGCCCGTCGCAACCGCCAGGGGCCGGCGGTGGTTGGCGGCAGCGGCCGGCGAGGGGCTACGGCGGGCACCGGCATCCGGCGCAGCTAGTAGACTTGCCAGGTCTGTCCGCCAATTGATGATCAAGGCAGGAAATGGCCACCACCAACGACCTGAAGAACGGCCTGGTACTCAACCTCGACGGGGAACTCTGGTCCGTCGTCGAGTTCCAGCACGTCAAGCCCGGTAAGGGTGGTGCGTTCGTGCGTACCACGCTGAAGAACGTGCTCTCCGGCAAGGTGGTCGACAAGACCTTCAACGCGGGCACCAAGGTCGAGACCGCGACCGTCGACAAGCGCACCATGCAGTACCTCTACGCCGACGGCGAGGACTACGTCTTCATGGATCTGGAGACCTTCGACCAGATCACCGTCCCCGGCGGCACCGTCGGCGAGGCGGCCAACTACCTGCTGCCCGAGGCCGAGGCGACGGTGGCCACCCACGAGAGCGTCCCGCTCTACATCGAGCTGCCCACCAGCGTCGTGCTCGAGGTGACCTACACCGAGCCGGGTCTGCAGGGCGACCGCTCGACCGGCGGCAACAAGCCGGCCACCGTCGAGACCGGTGCGACCGTGCAGGTGCCGCTCTTCATCACCACCGGTGAGAAGATCAAGGTCGACACCCGCGACGGCCGTTACCTCGGCCGCGCCTGATGGCCGAGGGTCCCAAACAGCAGATGCCGGCGCGCCGCAAGGCGCGCAAGCGGGCGCTGGACGTGCTCTACGAGGCCGACCTGCGCGACCGGCCGCCGGTGGAGGTGCTGGCGGGCTACCTCGAGCGGATCGAGAAGCCCCGCCCGGAGCACCTCGACTACACGGTGAGCCTGGTCGAGGGCGTCGCCGCCCACCTCGACCGGATCGACGAGCTGATCGCGAGCTACGCCGAGGGCTGGACGCTCGACCGGATGCCGGCGGTCGACCGCAACCTGGCCCGGACCGCCGTCTACGAGTTGCTCTACGTCGACGAGATCGACGACGCGGTGGCGATCAGCGAGGCGGTGGAGCTGGCCCGGCAGATGTCGACCGACGACTCGCCGCGCTTCCTCAACGGCGTGCTCGGCCGGATCGCGGAGTACGCCACCCGCTGACCGCGGCCGGTCCGCCTCCCGCGTAAAGCGACACCGACCACGAAAGGCCCGTGCCGGACGGCACGGGCCCTTTCGGTGCGACAGCGGTCAGGAGGCGAAGAAGGCCCGGGGGTCGGCGACCAGCACACCGTGCTCGGTCAGCCGCTCGATCAGGCCGGACGGCGAGGCGTCGTAGACGATCGCCAGCGCGCGCAGGTCGTCAGCGCGGATGGAGAGCACCCGGCCGTTGTAGTCGCCGCGCTGCTGCTGGATGGCGCGGGCGTACCGGGCGACGTAGGCCAGGTCCTCCGAGGCCTCGTCGTAGAGCCGCTCCAGGTCGAGAACGATCTTGCTGGTCGGCTCGTGGCGCACCCCGCTGCCGTCGGGCAGCAGCTCCGAGACGGGAACTCGGTAGAAGTCGGCCAGCTCGGCCAGCCTGGACACCGTGACGGCCCGGTCGCCGCGCTCGTACGAGCCGACCACCACCGCCTTCCACCGCCCGTTCGACTTCTCCTCCACCCCCTGCAGGGACAGGCCCTGCTGCTGGCGGATGGAGCGCAGGCGGGCGCCCAGCGACTTGGCGTATTCAGAGGGCATTCGGACACTCCCAGTGCTGCTCGGGGTTCTCCCAGCTATCGCTACGGAGCGTGACGGTACGGGGATTGCGACACCTGGTCAAGTGGTCGTGACCTTCCCGTTGGGTACGCCGGGGGAGTTATCCCCATTTCGCCGGGCTGACCAGGTGCTCAGTGGCCGGCGGCGGTCCGGGCCGTGACCACTGGTAACGTGGCTGCAGCCCTCGCCGGGCCGGGTACGGTCCGGCGGGAGGATCCGACGTCCTTTAACGACCCGTCCCGTGAGGCGGGGAAGGAGGTCCGCCGTGGCCTACCCACCGGCTGCCCGGTCGCCGATCGCCCGACAACCCTCGGTGAAGGTGATTCTCACCAGCGCCGACGTCCAGCGCGTGGTCGACCGGATCGCCCACCAGATCCTCGAGAAGACCCAGGGCGCCGCCGACACCGTGCTGCTCGGCATCCCCACCCGGGGCGCCCCGCTCGCGAAGCGCCTCGCCGCCCGGATCAGCACCTTCGAGGACGTGGCCGTCCCGGTCGGCGTGCTCGACATCACCCTCTACCGCGACGACCTGCGCCGGCACGCCACCCGCGCGGTCGGGCCCACCCAGTTGCCGCCCGGCGGCATCGACGGCAAGCGGGTCGTCCTCGTCGACGACGTGCTCTTCTCCGGCCGCACCGTGCGGGCCGCGCTGGACGCGCTCAACGACGTCGGCCGCCCGGCCTCGGTGCAGCTCGCCGTCCTGGTCGACCGCGGCCACCGGGAACTGCCGATCCGCGCCGACTACGTCGGCAAGAACATCCCGACCTCGCTGGCCGAGAGCGTCAAGGTGACGCTCGCCGAGACCGACGGCGCCGACGAGGTCAAGCTGTACGGGGGGACGCCCGCATGATCCGGCACCTGCTCTCCGGCGGCGACCTGGACGCCGCCACCGCCACCCAGATCCTGGACACCGCGGCCGAGATGGCCACCGTCGCCGGCCGCGAGGTCAAGAAGCTGCCCGCGCTGCGCGGCCGCACCGTGGTCAACCTCTTCTACGAGGACTCCACCCGCACCCGGATCTCCTTCGAGGCGGCGGCGAAGCGGCTCAGCGCCGACGTGATCAACTTTTCCGCCAAGGGGTCCAGCGTCGCCAAGGGCGAGAGCCTGAAGGACACCGCGCTGACCCTGCAGGCGATGGGGGCCGACGCGGTGGTGGTGCGCCACCCCGCCTCCGGCGCCGCGCACCGGCTCGCCAACTGGGTCGACGGCTCGGTGGTCAACGCCGGCGACGGCACCCACGAGCACCCGACCCAGGCGCTGCTGGACGCGTACACCATGCGCGCCCGGCTGGGCCGGCTCGCCGGCCTCTCGGTGGCGGTGGTCGGGGACGTGCTGCACAGCCGGGTGGCCCGCTCCAACGTGCTGCTGCTGTCCACCCTCGGCGCCAAGGTGACCCTGGTCGGGCCGCCCACGCTGATCCCGGTCGACATCGCGCAGGCGCTCGCCCCCGGCACCGACGTCTCCTACGACCTGGACGCGGTGCTGCCCAGCTCGGACGTGGTGATGATGCTGCGGGTGCAGCGGGAGCGGATGAACGACTCCTACTTCCCGTCCGCCCGCGAGTACGCCCGCCGCTACGGGCTGGACGGCCCGCGGATGCGCCGGCTGCCCGAGCACGCGATCGTCATGCACCCCGGCCCGATGAACCGGGGCATGGAGATCACGCCGGAGGTCGCCGACTCGCCCCGCTCCACCATCGTCGAACAGGTCGCCAACGGGGTCTCCGTCCGGATGGCCGTCCTCTACCTGCTGCTCGGGGGGAACAACTCATGACCACGTACCTGATCAAGGGGGTCAGCGTGGTGGGGGCCGCGCCGACCGACCTGCTGATCCGCGACGGCGTCGTCGCCGAGGCCGGCGCCGGGCTGACCGCCGCCGGCGCCACGGTGGTCGACGCCACCGGACTGGTCGCCCTGCCGGGCCTGGTCGACCTGCACACCCACCTGCGCGAACCGGGCCGGGAGGACGCCGAGACCGTGGAGTCCGGCTCCCGGGCCGCCGCCCTGGGCGGCTACACGGCGGTCTGCGCGATGGCCAACACCTCGCCGGTGGCCGACACCGCGGGCGTGGTCGAACAGGTCTGGCGGCTCGGCCGGCAGGCCGGGCTGGTGGACGTGCAGCCGATCGGTGCGGTCACCGTCGGGCTGGCCGGCGAGCGGCTGGCCGAACTGGGTGCGATGGCCGACTCGGCGGCCCGGGTACGGATCTTCTCCGACGACGGGCACTGCGTGGCCGACCCGCGGCTGATGCGCCGGGCGCTGGAGTACGTCAAGGCGTTCGACGGGGTGATCGCCCAGCACGCCGAGGAGCCCCGGCTGACCGAGGGCGCGCAGATGCACGAGGGGGAGGTCTCCACCCGCCTCGGGCTGACCGGCTGGCCGGCGGTGGCCGAGGAGGCGATCATCGCCCGGGACGTGCTGCTCGCCGAGCACGTGGGCAGCCGGCTGCACGTCTGCCACGTCTCCACCGCCGGCAGCGTCGAGGTGCTGCGGCACGCCAAGGCCCGCGGGGTCCGGGTCACCGCCGAGGTGACCCCGCACCACCTGCTGCTGACCGACGAGCGTGCCGAGACCTACGACCCGGTCTACAAGGTCAACCCGCCGCTGCGCACCGCCGCCGACGTCGCCGCCCTGCGTGCCGCGCTGGTGGACGGGGTGATCGACATCATCGCCACCGACCACGCCCCGCACGCGGTGGAGGACAAGGAGTGCGAGTGGGCGTACGCCCGGCCGGGCATGCTCGGCCTGGAGACGGCGCTGTCGATCGCCCTCGACGTGCTCGGCCCGGGGTGGGACCTGATCGCCGAGCGGATGTCGCGCATCCCGGCCCGGATCGCCGGGCTGGACTCCCACGGCGTCGACCCGGCCCCCGGCGCGCCGGCCAACCTGACCCTGGTCGACCCGGCCGCCCGCCGGGTGATCGAGCCGGCCGAACTGGCCAGCCGCAGCCGCAACACCCCGTACGCCCGCATGACGCTGCCGGGTCGCATCGTGGCGACCTTCCTGCGCGGCGAGCCGACGGTCCTGGACGGAAAGGCTGTCAAGTGATGGCGAAGCGCAGGCCCGCGATCCTCGTCCTGGAGGACGGGCGGACGTTCCACGGCGAGGCGTACGGCAGCGTCGGGGAGACCTTCGGTGAGGCGGTCTTCAACACCGGCATGACCGGCTACCAGGAGACCCTGACCGACCCCTCCTACCACCGGCAGGTGGTGGTGCAGACCGCGCCGCACATCGGCAACACCGGCGTCAACGGCGAGGACGACGAGTCCGGCCGGATCTGGGTGGCCGGCTACGTGGTCCGCGACCCGGCCCGGATCGGCTCCAACTGGCGGGCCACCGGTGGGCTGGAGGACCGGCTCGCCACCGAGGGCGTGGTCGGCATCAGCGGGGTGGACACCCGGGCGCTGACCCGGCACCTGCGCGAGCGCGGCGCGATGCGGGTCGGGGTCTCCAGCGTGGAGACCGATCCGCGGGCGTTGCTGGCCCGGGTCCGGCAGTCCCCGCCGATGGTCGGCGCCGACCTCTCCGCCGAGGTCACCACCGCCAAGCCGTACGTGGTCGCCGCCGAGGGCGAGCACCGGTACACGGTGGCCGCGCTGGACCTGGGTATCAAGCGCAACGTGCCGCGCCGGCTGGCCGCGCGCGGGGTCACCACGCACGTGCTGCCCGCCGGTTCGACCATCGACGACCTGCTGGCCACCGGCGCCGACGCGGTCTTCTTCTCGCCCGGCCCCGGCGACCCGGCCACCGCGGACGGCCCGGTCGCGCTGGCCCGCGAGGTGCTGCGCCGCGAGATCCCGCTGTTCGGCATCTGCTTCGGCAGCCAGATCCTCGGCCGGGCGCTGGGCTTCGGCACCTACAAGCTCGGCTACGGCCACCGCGGGATCAACCAGCCGGTGCTCGACCGGGCGACCGGCAAGGTCGAGGTGACCAGCCACAACCACGGCTTCGCGGTCGAGGTCCCGGCTGCCCGGCAGGGCGCGGTCGTGCCCGACCAGGTGATCGAGACCGGGTTCGGCGGCGTCCAGGTCAGTCACGTCTGCCTCAACGACAACGTGGTCGAGGGGCTGCGGGCGAAGGACGTGCCCGCCTTCACCGTCCAGTACCACCCAGAGGCGGCGGCCGGCCCGCACGACGCGGACTACCTCTTCGACCGCTTCGCCGAGCTCATCGAGGGCCGCAACCACAGCGAGGGGCGCACGAATGCCTAAGCGGACCGACCTCAAGCACATCCTGGTGATCGGCTCCGGGCCGATCGTGATCGGGCAGGCCTGCGAGTTCGACTACTCCGGCACCCAGGCCTGCCGGGTGCTGCGCAGCGAGGGGATCCGGGTCAGCCTGGTCAACTCGAACCCGGCGACGATCATGACCGACCCCGAGTTCGCCGACGCCACGTACGTCGAGCCGATCACCCCGGAGTTCGTCGAGCTGGTCATCGCCAAGGAGCGCCCGGACGCCGTGCTGCCCACCCTCGGCGGGCAGACCGCGCTGAACACCGCGGTCGCGCTGCACGAGTCCGGCGTGCTGGAGAAGTACGGCGTCGAGCTGATCGGCGCGAACATCGAGGCGATCCGCCGCGGCGAGGACCGGCAGCTGTTCAAGGACATCGTGGCCAAGGCGGGCGTCCGGCTCGGCCTCGACGACCCGGCCGGCCTGGTGCCCCGCTCCCGGGTCTGCCACTCGATGGACGAGGTCGAGGCCACCGTCGCCGAGCTGGGCCTGCCGGTGGTGATCCGGCCGTCGTTCACCATGGGCGGCCTGGGCTCCGGCATGGCGCACACCGCCGAGGAGCTGACCCGGATCGCCGGCGCCGGGCTGGCCGCCAGCCCGGTGCACGAGGTGCTCATCGAGGAGAGCGTGCTCGGCTGGAAGGAGTACGAGCTCGAACTCATGCGCGACCGCCACGACAACGTGGTGGTGGTCTGCTCCATCGAGAACCTGGACCCCATGGGCGTGCACACCGGCGACAGCGTCACCGTCGCCCCGGCCATGACGCTGACCGACCGGGAGTACCAGCGCCTGCGCGACCTGGGCATCGCGGTGCTGCGCGAGGTCGGGGTGGACACCGGCGGCTGCAACATCCAGTTCGCGGTCAACCCGGCCGACGGCCGGATCGTGGTGATCGAGATGAACCCGCGGGTGTCCCGCTCCTCGGCGCTGGCGTCGAAGGCGACCGGCTTCCCGATCGCGAAGATCGCCGCGAAGCTGGCCATCGGCTACACCCTCGACGAGATTCCCAACGACATCACCCTGAAGACCCCGGCCGCGTTCGAGCCGGCGCTGGACTACGTGGTGGTGAAGATCCCGCGGTTCGCGTTCGAGAAGTTCCCCGGCGCCGACCCGGAGCTGACCACCACGATGAAGTCGGTCGGCGAGGCGATGAGCCTGGGGCGCAACTTCACCGAGGCGCTGAACAAGGCGATGCGCTCGATGGAGACCAAGGCGGCCGGGTTCTGGACCCAGCCCGACCCGGCCGGCGCGACGAAGGAGAACACCCTCGCCGCGCTGCGGATGCCGCACGACGGCCGGCTCTACACGGTGGAGCGGGCGCTGCGGCTGGGCGCGTCGATCGCCGAGGTCACCGCGGCCTCCGGCGGGATCGACCCGTGGTTCCTGGACCAGATCGCCGCCCTCGTCGAGCTGCGCGCCGAGATCGTCGCCGCCCCGGTGCTCGACGCCGACCTGCTGCGCCGGGCGAAGCGGGCGGGCCTGTCCGACCGGCAGCTGGCGGCGCTGCGTCCGGAGCTGGCGGCCGAGGACGGGGTACGCACCCTGCGGCACCGCCTGGACATCCGCCCGGTCTACAAGACGGTGGACACCTGCGCGGCCGAGTTCTCCGCGGTCACGCCCTACCACTACTCCTCGTACGACCAGGAGACCGAGGTGGTCGGCTCGGCCCGGCCCAAGGTGCTTATCCTCGGCTCCGGGCCGAACCGGATCGGGCAGGGCATCGAGTTCGACTACTCCTGCGTGCACGCGGTGATGGCGCTGCGCACCGCGCCGGTCGCCGCCGGATCCGGGGCCGCCGGCTACGAGACCGTCATGGTCAACTGCAACCCGGAGACGGTCTCCACCGACTACGACACCGCCGACCGGCTCTACTTCGAGCCGCTCACCTTCGAGGACGTGCTGGAGGTCTGGCACGCCGAGGACACCTCCGGCAGGGCCGCCGGCGGCCCCGGCGTGATCGGGGTGATCGTGCAGCTCGGCGGGCAGACCCCGCTCGGCCTGGCCCAGCGGCTGAAGAACGCCGGGGTGCCGGTGGTCGGCACCTCGCCGGAGTCGATCCACCTGGCCGAGGAGCGGGGCGCCTTCGGCGCGCTGCTGGCCCGGGCCGGGCTGCGCGCGCCGGCGCACGGGATGGCCACCTCGTACGACGAGGCGAAGGCGATCGCCGAGGAGATCGGCTACCCGGTGCTGGTGCGGCCCTCGTACGTGCTGGGCGGCCGGGGCATGGAGATCGTCTACGACGACCCGACGCTGCGCGACTACATCGGCCGGGCCACAGAGATCTCGCCGGACCACCCGGTGCTGGTGGACCGCTTCCTCGACGACGCGATCGAGATCGACGTGGACGCGCTCTGCGACGCCGACGGCGAGGTCTACCTCGGCGGGGTGATGGAGCACATCGAGGAGGCCGGCATCCACTCCGGCGACTCGTCCTGCGCGCTGCCGCCGATCACCCTGGCCGGCTCGCACCTGGCCGAGGTCCGCCGGTACACCGAGGCGATCGCCCGGGGGATCGGCGTGCGCGGCCTGCTCAACGTGCAGTACGCGCTCAAGGACGACGTGCTCTACGTGCTGGAGGCGAACCCGCGCGCGTCCCGGACGGTGCCGTTCGTCTCGAAGGCCACCGCGGTGCCGCTGGCCAAGGCGGCGGCCCGGATCGCGCTCGGCGCCACGATCGCCGAGCTGCGCGCCGAGGGGTTGCTCCCGGCCGGCGGGGACGGCGGCTCGCTGCCGGCGGACGCCCCGATCGCGGTGAAGGAGGCGGTGCTGCCGTTCAAGCGGTTCCGCACCCCCACCGGCAAGGGCGTGGACTCGCTGCTCGGCCCGGAGATGAAGTCGACCGGCGAGGTGATGGGCATCGACACCGCCTTCGGGCACGCCTTCGCGAAGAGCCAGTCGGCGGCGTACGGCTCGCTGCCGACCGGCGGCAAGATCTTCGTCTCGGTCGCCAACCGGGACAAGCGCGGCATGATCTTCCCGGTCAAGCGCCTGGCCGACCTCGGCTTCGAGATCGTCGCCACCACCGGCACGGCCGAGGTGCTGCGCCGGCACGGCATCGCCTGCGAGCAGATCCGCAAGCACTACGAGGCGGGCGAGGGCGAGGACGCCGTCTCGCTGATCCTCGGCGGCGACGTGGCGCTGGTGATCAACACGCCGCAGGGCTCGGGGGCCAGCGCCCGTTCGGACGGCTACGAGATCCGCAGCGCCGCCGTCACCGCCGACATCCCGTGCATCACCACGGTGCCCGGCGCGGCGGCGGCGGTGATGGGCATCGAGGCGCGCATCCGCGGCGACATGCAGGTCCGCCCCCTTCAGGAGTTGCACGCCGCGCTGCGGGCCGAGCAGTGATCTTCGAGTGGGCGGTGCGGCCGGGGCTGTTCCGGATCGGGGGCGGGGACGCCGAGGCGGCGCACGAGTGGACGCTGCGCCGGCTGGCGGCGCTCTCCCGCCGGCCGGCGGCGCTGGCCGCCCTGCGCGCCCGGTACGCCGTCCGGGCGCCGCGCACGGTGTTCGGGGTCGAGTTCCCCAACCCGGTCGGGCTCGCCGCCGGGATGGACAAGGACGGCGCCGCGCTGCCCGCCTGGCCGGCGCTGGGCTTCGGCTTCGTGGAGGTCGGCACGGTCACCGCGCACCCGCAGCCGGGCAACCCCCGGCCCCGGCTGTTCCGGCTGCGCGACAGCGAGGCCGTGGTCAACCGGTTGGGCTTCAACAACGCCGGGGCGGCGGCCCTCGCGGCCCGGCTGGCGGCGCTGCCCCGCCCGCTGGGGGTGCCGCTGGGCATCTCGCTGGGCAAGTCCAAGGTGACCCCGCTGGACGAGGCGGTCGCGGACTACCAGGCCTCCTACCGGGCGCTGCGCGGGCACGGCGACTACTTCGCGGTCAACGTCTCCTCGCCGAACACTCCGGGGCTGCGGGCGTTGCAGGACCGGGGGCACCTGGACGCGCTGCTCGCCGCGCTGGTGGGGGAGAAGCCGGTGCTGGTGAAGATCGCCCCGGACCTGACCGAGCCGGCCATCGCCGAGCTGCTGGAGGTCTGCCTGGCCCGGGGCGCGGCCGGGGTGATCGCCACCAACACCACGCTCGCCCGGGACGGGTTGGCCCCGGCGGACCGGCCGCGCGGCGCGGAGGCCGGCGGGCTCTCCGGGCGGCCGCTCGCCGGCCGGGCCCGGGAGGTGGTCGCCTTCGTGCACCGGGAGACCGGGGGCCGGCTGCCGATCGTCGGCGTCGGCGGCATCGTGGACCCGGACGACGCGGCCCGGATGTTCGACGCCGGCGCCGCCCTGGTGCAGCTCTACACCGGCTTCATCTACCGCGGCCCGGCCCTGGTCCGGGCGGTGGCCCGGGCGTCGGCCGCCGCTGCGGCGCCGGCCGGGACCGCGAGCCGGTGAGCCGCCGTCCCGGCGGCGTCCGACCCGCGGCGGCGGCATCCGCCGGCCGCGCCCGGCGCGACGTGGGACGACAGCGACCGGGAGGAACCCCCGCCGGCGCCCTTTGCTCTGCTTCACTCCACGCAACACTTCGCGGCAGCGACCTGTGCGTCCGTTGAAGCAGAGCAAAGGGCTCGGGTGGCAGGTCGCGACCGCCGGCAGCGCATTCGACGAGGCTACGAGGGAGCACGCGTGACACCCGAGGAGATCCTGGCCGCGGACCGGGCGCACGTCTGGCATCCGTACGCGGCGCTGCCGCCGGCCGGTCCGCCGTACGTGGTCGATGGCGCGCAGGGCGTACGGCTGCGGCTGGCCGACGGCCGGGAACTGGTCGACGGGATGTCGTCGTGGTGGGCGGCGATCCACGGCTACCGGCACCCGGTGCTGGACGCGGCGGTGACCGACCAGCTCGGCCGGATGAGCCACGTGATGTTCGGCGGGCTCACCCACGAACCGGCGGTGCGGCTGGCGCAGACGCTGGTGGAGCTGGCCCCGGACGGGCTGGAGCACGTCTTCCTGTGCGACTCGGGCTCGGTCGGCGTCGAGGTCGCGGTCAAGATGTGCCTGCAGTACCAACGGGCCACCGGCCGGCCGGAGCGCCGCCGGCTGGGCACCTGGCGGGGCGGCTACCACGGCGACACGTTCCACCCGATGAGCGTCTGCGACCCGGAGGGCGGCATGCACCACCTCTGGGGCGACGTGCTGCCCCGGCAGGTCTTCGCCCCGATCCCGCCGGGCGGCTTCGACACGCCGCCGGACCCGGCGTACGAGGCGGCGCTGGTCGACGCGGTGCAGCGGCACGCCCACGAACTGGCCGCGGTGATCGTCGAGCCGGTGGTCCAGGGCGCCGGCGGGATGCGCTTCCACCACCCGCACTACCTGCGGGTGCTGCGCGAGGTGACCCGCGAGCACGGGGTGCTGCTGATCTTCGACGAGATCGCCACCGGCTTCGGCCGGACCGGCACCATGTTCGCCGCCGAGCACGCCGGCGTGACGCCGGACGTGATGTGTGTGGGCAAGGCGCTCACCGGCGGCTACCTCACCCTGGCCGCGGCGCTGTGCACCCCGGAGATCGCCCGTGGCATCTCCGCGGCCGGCGTGCTGGCGCACGGCCCGACGTTCATGGGCAACCCGCTGGCCTGTGCGGTCGCCAACGCCTCCATCGGCCTGCTGCGGGCCGGCGACTGGGCGGGGGAGGTGGCGAGGCTCCAGGCGGGGCTGCGGGCCGGCCTGGAGCCGCTGCGCGGCGCGCCGGGGGTGGCCGACGTGCGGGTGCTGGGCGGGATCGGGGTGGTCCAGCTGGACCACGAGGTGGACCTGGCCGCCGCCACGGCCGCCGCGGCGGCGCAGGGCGTCTGGCTGCGCCCGTTCCGCGACCTGGTCTACACCATGCCGCCGTACGTCACCGACGACGCCGACCTGGCCCGGATCACGACCGGCGTGGCGGCCGCGGTGAAGGCCGGCTGACCGCCCGGTCCGGGAACCCGGGCCGGGTACGCGGGCGGCCGACGCGGCCCGCGTGAGGAGCGAGGAGAGGAAGAGACGTGGAGAGCTTCGGCGCCCGCCTGCACCGGGCCGTCACCGAACGGGGCCCGCTCTGCGTGGGCATCGACCCGCACCCGGGGCTGCTGGCCCGTTGGGGGCTGCCCGACGACGTGACCGGACTCGACCGGTTCGCCCGGACAGTCGTGGAGGCCCTCGGTGACCGGGTTGCGGTGGTCAAGCCCCAGTCGGCCTTCTTCGAGCGGTTCGGCTCCCGGGGTGTCGAGATTCTTGAGTCAACTATCCGACAGTTACGGGATTCCGGCGCGCTCGTTCTGCTCGATGTCAAGCGTGGCGACATCGGCTCGACGGTCGCCGCGTACGCCGCCGCGTACCTTGATCCATCCAGTCCCTTGTATGTCGACGCGGTCACCGCGAGCCCGTACCTCGGGGTCGGTTCGCTCGCCCCGATGTTCGAGCTGGCCGCCGCGCACGGTGGCGGGGTGTTCGTGCTGGCGCTCACCTCGAATCCGGAGGGCGCCGCCGTGCAGCGGGCCCGAGCGGCCGACGGGCGGACCGTGGCGCAGACCGTGATCGACGAGATTTCCCAGCTCAACGCGGGTGCGGAACCGCTCGGCAGCTTCGGTCTGGTGGTCGGGGCGACGATCGGCGACACCGGCCACGACCTCTCCGCGGTGAACGGTCCGCTGCTCGCCCCGGGCCTCGGCGCGCAGGGCGCCACCGCCGCGGACCTGCGCGTGGTCTTCGGCTCCAGCCTGCCCGCGGTGCTGCCCTCGTACTCCCGGGAGGTGCTGGGCGCGGGCCCGGACGTGGCCGCGCTGCGGGCCGCCGCGGAGCGCGCGCTGGCCGACTGCCGGGCCGTCCTGGCTGCCCGTTGACTGACTGACGGCTCGGTCACTTTTGGTGATCATGGCGCGCCCACGTTGCCGAAAGCTCCGTTGACCGCTAGTTTTCCCCGCGCTGGGAACCACGGACCCCTTGGTTCACAGCGACACCACGTTTCACAGATGCGGCGGTGCGTCCCGCCCGTCGCGATAGGGACCTGAGGAGAACTGGTGCCGCTCCCGTCACTGACCCCCGAGCAGCGCGCAGCCGCGCTGGAGAAGGCTGCGGAGATCCGCAAGGCCCGCGCTGAGCTGAAGGAGCAGCTCAAGCAGGGCAAGACCACCCTCGGAGCCGTCCTCGAGCGGGCCGAGTCCGACGACGTCGTCGGCAAGCTCAAGGTGTCCGCCGTCCTGCAGGCGATGCCGGGTATCGGCAAGATCCGGGCCACCCAGATCATGGAGAAGCTCAAGATCGCCGACAGCCGTCGCCTGCGTGGTCTCGGCGAGCAGCAGCGCAAGGCACTGCTTGGAGAGTTCTCCGCCAACTGAGCCTGGCGGCGTGTAGAAACAAGCAGTGAGCACGGAAGGCGAGGCGCGCCCGGCGGCTCGGCTCACTGTCCTGGCCGGACCTTCGGGCACCGGCCGGGAGAGTGTCGTCGAGCTGGTCCGGGCGCGTTCTCCCGCCGTGTGGACCCCGGTGCCGGCCACCACCCGCCAGCCCCGCGCGGGCGAGCGCCCCGGCACCGACCGGCTCTTCTGCGACCCGGCCGAGTTCGACCGGATGGCCGCGGCCGGCGAGCTGCTGGAGTGGAGCCGGGTCGGGCCGTACGCGCGCGGCACCCCCGCGGCGCCGGTGCGCGGCCGGCTGGCCGCCGGGCAGCCGGTGCTGCTCCCGCTCGACCTGCCCGGCGCGATCGGCGTCCGGGCCGTGGTCCCCGACGCCCGCCTGGTGCTGCTCGTCCCGCCCGGTTTCCGGCCGACGCCGGCCACCCTGGCGGAGACCGACGCCGTCGTGGTGCACGACCTGACCGAGCGGGTGGTCACCGAGCTGGTAGGCTTGCTCGGTTCTTCCTTACCGGCTCCGGCCCGTTCGCCGCTGAGCGGTCGGGTGACGTAGCCGCGTCCATGCGGTTCTCCAGACGCAGAGGTTAATTCGTGGGATCCATCGCCAACCCCGAAGGCATCACCAACCCGCCGATCGACGAGCTCCTCGAGAAGACCACGTCGAAGTACGCGCTGGTCATCTTCGCGGCCAAGCGCGCGCGTCAGGTCAACGCCTACTACAGCCAGCTCGGTGAGGGCCTGCTGGAGTACGTCGGCCCGCTGGTCGAGACCACCCCCCAGGAGAAGCCGCTCTCCATCGCCATGCGCGAGATCAACGCGGGTCTGCTCACCGCCGAGCCGACCGACCAGCCGTAACCCGCCCCGCGTCGATGTCCGACCGGATCGTCCTCGGGGTCGGTGGCGGCATCGCCGCCTACAAGGCGTGCGAGCTGCTCCGGCTGTTCACCGAGTCCGGCCACCGGGTCCGGGTCGTGCCGACCGCGTCGGCGCTCCGTTTCGTCGGGGCGCCGACCTGGGCGGCGCTGAGCGGGCAGCCGGTCGCCGACGAGGTCTGGTCGGACGTGCACGAGGTGCCGCACGTGCGCCTCGGCCAGCAGGCCGACCTGGTGGTGGTCGCGCCGGCCACCGCCGACCTGCTCGCCAAGGCCGCCCACGGCCTCGCCGACGACCTGCTCACCAACACCCTGCTCACCGCCCGCTGCCCGGTGGTGCTGGCGCCCGCCATGCACACCGAGATGTGGGAGCACCCGGCCACCGTCGCCAACGTCGCCACCCTGCGCGCGCGGGGCGTGCGGGTCATCGAGCCCGCCGTCGGCCGGCTCACCGGGGCGGACACCGGCAAGGGCCGGCTGCCCGATCCGGCCGAGATCTTCGCGGTCGCCCGCCGGGCCCTCGCCCGGGGCGTCGCCGCCCCGGCCGACCTGGCCGGCCGCCGGGTGGTGGTCACCGCCGGCGGCACCCGCGAGCCGCTGGACCCGGTCCGCTTCCTGGGCAACCGCTCCTCCGGCAAGCAGGGCTACGCGTTCGCCCGCACCGCCGTCGCCCGGGGGGCCCGGGTCACCCTGATCTCGGCCAACGTCGCGCTGCCGGATCCGGCCGGCGTGGACCTGGTCCGGGTCGGCACCACCGAGGAGTTGCGCAAGGCCACCCTCGCCGCGGCCGACGCGGCCGACGCGGTGGTGATGGCGGCCGCTCCGGCCGATTTCCGGCCGGCGACCTACGCGACTGGCAAAATCAAGAAGTCGGACGACGGCAGCGCGCCCACCATCGAGCTCATCACCAACCCGGACATCGCCGCCGAGCTGGGGCAGCGCCGTCGGCCGGAGCAGGTGCTGGTGGTGTTCGCCGCCGAGACCGGCGACGCCGAGGCCAACGGCCGGGCCAAGCTCGCCCGCAAGCGGGCCGACCTCATCGTGATCAACGAGGTCGGACCGGACAAGGTCTTCGGCGCCGAGACGAACGCGGCGACCGTCATCGGCGCGGACGGCTCGGTCAGCCGGATGCCCGAGCAGTCCAAGGAGGATCTCGCCGACGGCGTCTGGGACCTCGTGGTTACCCGGCTGGCGGGTCCTTCCTGACGGGTGGTATCGAACGCTGACCAGCGCGCGCTCCGCGGACGGTGGTGACTACACTGCCGCGGAACGACTTTTCCTTAACTTAGGAGTGCCGTGACACGCCGCCTCTTCACGTCCGAATCGGTCACGGAAGGCCACCCGGACAAGATCGCCGACCAGATCAGTGACGGGATCCTGGACGCGCTGCTCAGTCAGGACCCGCACAGCCGGGTCGCGGTGGAGACCCTCATCACCACCGGCCAGGTGCACGTCGCCGGCGAGGTCACCACCAAGGCGTACGCCGACATCCCGACCATCGTCCGGGAGACCATCCTCGGGATCGGCTACGACTCGTCGAAGAAGGGCTTCGACGGGGCCTCGTGCGGCGTGAGCGTCTCCATCGGCAACCAGTCCCCGGACATCGCCCAGGGCGTCGACAACGCCTTCGAGCTGCGCACCGGCGCCTCGGAGAGTGCCCTGGACGCGCAGGGCGCCGGTGACCAGGGCATGATGTTCGGCTTCGCCTGCTCGGAGACGCCCGAACTGATGCCGCTGCCGATCGCGCTCGCGCACCGGCTGGCCCGCCGCCTCTCCGCCGTGCGCAAGGACGGCACCATCCCGTACCTGCGTCCGGACGGCAAGACCCAGGTCACCATCGAGTACGACGGTCTGCGCCCGGTGCGGCTCAACACGGTGGTCGTGTCCAGCCAGCACGCCGCGGACATCTCCCTGGAGTCGCTGCTCACCCCGGACGTGCGCGAGCACGTCATCGCCCCGGAGCTGGAGAGCCTCGGGCTGGACACCGAGGGCTACCGGCTGCTGGTCAACCCGACCGGCCGGTTCGAGATCGGTGGCCCGATGGGTGACGCCGGCCTGACCGGCCGCAAGATCATCGTGGACACCTACGGCGGCTACGCCCGGCACGGCGGCGGCGCCTTCTCCGGCAAGGACCCGTCGAAGGTGGACCGCTCGGCGGCGTACGCGATGCGCTGGGTGGCCAAGAACGTGGTCGCCGCCGGCCTGGCCGAGCGGTGCGAGGCGCAGGTCGCGTACGCGATCGGCAAGGCGCACCCGGTCAGCCTCTTCATCGAGACGTTCGGCACCGAGACGGTGCCGGTCTCCTCGATCGAGAAGGCCGTGACCGAGGTGTTCGACCTCCGCCCGGCCGCCATCATCCGGGACCTCAACCTGCTCCGCCCGATCTACCGGCAGACCGCGGCGTACGGCCACTTCGGCCGGGAACTGCCCGACCTGACCTGGGAGAGCACCGACCGGGCCGCCGACCTCAAGTCGGCCGCGGGAGCCTGACCGGCACCAGGCGCAGCGACCGGCGACCCGCGGACGGGTCGCCGGTCGCTCGCGTCTGCGTGGACGTGCCGCTGGCCCACCTGGACCGGCCCTTCGACTACCTGGTGCCGGCCGAGCTGGACGCCGACGCGGCCCCCGGGGTGCGGGTGAAGGTCCGCTTCGCCGGCCAGCTGGTCGACGGCTGGCTGCTGTCCCGGGGCGACGACTCCGGGCACACCGGGCGGCTGGCCTACCTGGAGAAGGTGGTCTCGCCGGAGCCGGTGCTGGCTCCGGAGGTCGCCCGGCTGGCCCGCGCGGTCGCCGACCGGTACGCCGGCAGCCTCGCCGACGTGCTGCGCCTGGCCGTGCCGCCCCGGCACGCCCGGGTGGAGAAGGACGTCCGCGCCCGGGCCGGCCTCGCGCCCGACGGCGAGCCCGCCGCGCCGGACGGCGCCGGCCCGGACACCACGCCGGAACCCGGCGGCCGGGCCACCCCGCCCGACCCGGACGGCTGGCGGGACTACCCGGCCGGGCCGGCCCTGCTCCGGGCGCTGGCCGACGGCCGTGCGCCCCGGGCGGTCTTCTCGGCGCTGCCGGGGGAGGACTGGCCCGCCCGCTACGCCGAGGTGGTCGCCGCGACCGTGGCCGGTGGCCGGGGCGCGGTGGTGGTGGTCGCCGACAACCGCGACCTGGACCGCCTCGACGCCGCCCTGACCACCACCCTGGGCCCCGGGCGGCACGTCTGCCTCTCCGCCGCGCTCGGTCCCGCCCGGCGCTACCGGGCGTTCCTCGCCGCCCGGCGCGGCGACGTGCCGGTGGTGATCGGCACCCGGGCGGCGATGTTCGCCCCGGTCGACCGGCTCGGCCTGGTCGCCATCTGGGACGACGGCGACGACCTGCACGCCGAGCCGCGGGCCCCCTACCCGCACGCCCGGGAGGTGCTGCTCACCCGCGCCCAGCTCGCCGAGGCGGCCGCGCTGGTCGGCGGCTACGCCCGCACCGCCGAGGCGCAGCTGCTGGTCGAGACCGGCTGGGCCCGGGAGGTGGTGGCCGACCGGGCCACCGTCCGGACGCGGATGCCGGCGATAGCGCCGACCGGCGACGATCCTCAGTTGGCCCGCGACTCCCAGGCCGCCACCGCGCGGCTGCCCAGCCTCGCCTGGACCACCGCCCGGGACGCACTCCGGGCCGACCAGCCGGTGCTGGTCCAGGTGCCCCGCCGCGGCTACCTGCCCGCGGTGGCCTGCGCCGACTGCCGGACCCCGGCGCGCTGCCCGCACTGCGCCGGCCCGCTCGCCCTGCCGTCGGCCGCCGGCACCCCGGCCTGCCGCTGGTGCGGCCGGGTCGCCGCCGCGTACGCCTGCCCGCAGTGCGGCGGGCGGCGGCTGCGCGCCTCGGTCACCGGCGCCCGGCGCACCGCCGAGGAGCTGGGGCGGGCGTTCCCCGGCGTACCGGTCCGCACCTCCGGGCGGGAGGAGGTGCTCGCCGCCGTGCCCGGCGGCGCCGGCCTGGCGATCGCCACCCCGGGCGCCGAGCCGGTGGTCGAGGGGGGCTACGGCGCGGTGCTGCTGCTCGACTCGTGGGCCCTGCTCACCCGGGCCGACCTGCGCGCCGGCGAGGAGGCGCTGCGCCGCTGGCTGGCCGCCGCGGCGCTGGCCCGCCCCGCCGCGGGCGGCGGCCGGGTGGTGGTGGTCGCCGACGGCGCGCTCGCCCCGGTGCAGGCGCTGCTGCGCTGGGACGCCGCCTGGTTCGCCGGCCGGGAGCTGGCCGAGCGGCGCGAGCTGGGCTTCCCGCCGGCGGTGCGGATGGCCAGCGTGACCGGCCCGCCGGCCGCGGTCGCCGACCTGCTGGCCGAGGCCCGGCTGCCGGCGGGCGCCGAGCTGCTCGGGCCGGTGCCGGCCGACGGGGAGCGGGAGCGGATGCTGGTCCGGGTGCCCCGGGCCCGGGCCGCCGCGCTGGCGGAGGCGCTGCACTCCGCCGCCGGGGTGCGCACCGCCCGCAAGGCCGCCGACCCGGTCCGCCTCCAGGTCGACCCGCTGACCCTCTTCTGAGCGCGCCGCCCGCCCGGCCACCGGGTCACCGGGCCGCGGATCCGGGCCGGCACCCGCCCTGGTCGCACCCGGTGTCCGGGAAACCGCTGGCCGCGAGGTGGTAGCATCGCCCGTCATGCCCGGGCGTACGACGGCTCCAGGTCGCCGCACGGCGTCGGACGCGCCGAGCTGGAGCTGTCGCAGGATGGCGACGATGGCGGGAACGCGTCGGTCGGACGCGGTGTCGAGGATCTCACAGCCGGTGATCAGGGGTGGACCAGTCGTGACCGTTCGTCAGTCGATCGTCTTCAACGGTGACCTCGGCAGCGGCAAGAGCACGGTGTCGGTGGAGATCGCCAAGCGGCTGGGGCTGCGCCGGGTCAGCGTCGGCGACCTCTACCGCGAGATGGCGCAGCAGCGGCAGATGACCGCGTTGCAGCTCAACCTGCACGCCGAGCTGGACCAGGCGGTCGACGGCTACGTCGACCAGCTCCAGCGGGACATCGCCGCCTCGGGCGAGCGCCTCGTCATGGACTCCCGGCTGGCCTGGCACTTCTTCACCGACGCGGTCAAGGTGCACATGATCACCGAGCCGACCGAGGCGGCCCGCCGGGTGCTGGCCCGCCCGTCCGGCCCGGCCGAGAGCTACACCTCGCTGGAGGAGGCCCGGGCCAAGCTCAGGGAGCGCAGCGAGAGCGAGCGGAACCGGTTCCTGGTCCGCTACGGGGTGGACAAGGCCCGGCTGCGCAACTACGACCTGATCTGCGACACCACCCGGGCCTCGGCCGCCGAGGTGGTCGAGCACATCATCGACGCGTACGAGGGCCGGCTCGGCGCGGACGTGCTGCACGACGCGCCGCCGCTGCTGCTGCTCGACCCGGCCCGGGTCTACCCGACCGAGGACATCGCCACCCTGCGGGGGCTCTGGGACTCCGAGTTCGTCGGCGAGGTCGCCTCCGCCGGGGACGAGGCGCTGGAGCCGCTGAAGATCGGCTACACCGGCGAGTACTTCTTCGTCGTCGACGGCCACCGCCGGCTCAGCGCCGCCCTGCAGAACGGCTTCCACCTGGTGCCGGCCCAGCTGGTCGCCGAGGTGGACGAGCCGGTGGTCGGCGGGATGAGCGCGGTGGAGTACTTCACCGCTCAGGTCCGGCCGGGCACGGTCTACGACTGGGAGGCCGCCCACAAGATCGAGCTGCCGCTGCCGGAGCAGGCCCGGCACGCCGGCGACGCGGTGCTGGCCGGGGACCCGGGCGCCGGCGCCTGACCCACCGCCCCGGCGGCGGGGCGCGCCCGTCGCCCGGCGGGGGCATGATGGAGCCTCGGGCCCGACGACGGGGAGGCCGGTCATGGACGCTGCCGAGGCGCTGACGCTGCTGATGTCGCCGCAGGGCCGCGTCGACCCGTACCCGACCTACGAGCGGCTGCGTGGGTACGGGCCGGTGGTCGAGGCGGCCCCGGCGTACTACGTGGTGACCGGCTACCAGGAGGCCGACGAGATCCTCCGCGACCCCCGGTTCGGGGTGCTCGACGACGCCCTGCGCGACGCGTACTGGCCCGGCTGGCGGGACAGCCCGGCGGTGGTGTCGATCTCCCGGTCGATGCTGCGCACCAACCCGCCGGCCCACAGCCGGATGCGCCGGCTCGCCTCCGGCGCGTTCACCCCGCGCCGGATCGCGGCCCTGCGCGAGGTGGTCGCCGGCCAGGCCGACGACCTGGTCGACGCGCTGCGCGAGCGGGGCCGCGACGGCGCGCCGGTCGACTTCATGACCGAGTTCGCCTACCCGCTGCCGGTCGGCGTGATCTGCGCGCTGCTCGGCGTGCCCGCCGCCGACCGGCCGCTGTTCCGGCGCTGGGCAGCGGACCTGACCGGGGTGCTGGAGCCGGAGATCACCCCGGCCGAGCTGGCCGTCGCCGACCAGGGCGCCCGCGAACTCAGCGCCTACTTCGCGGAGCTGGTCGCGGCCCGCCGCCGCGCCCCGGCCGACGACCTGACCACCGCGCTGGTGCAGGCACACGACGCCGACGGCGGCCGGCTCTCCGGCGACGAACTGCTGGCCAACCTGGTGGTGCTGCTCGTCGCCGGCTTCGAGACCACCACCAACCTGCTCGGCAACGGCCTGGTGGCGCTGCTGCGCCACCCGCACCGGGCCGACGCGCTGCGCGCGGACCCCGAGCTCGCGCCCGGCTACGTCGAGGAGATGCTGCGCTACGACTCGCCGGTGCAGCTGACCAGCCGGCTCGGCACCGCCCCGGCGACCGTCGGCGGCGTCGCGCTGCCGACCGGGAGCTGGGCCCTGCTGCTGCTCGGCGCGGCCAACCGGGACCCCCGGCGCTACCCCGGGCCGGCGCGCTTCGAGCCCGGGCGGGCGCAGCAGCAGCCCCTCTCCTTCGGGGCCGGCCCGCACTACTGCCTCGGCGCCGGGCTGGCCCGGCTGGAGGCCCAGGTCGCCTTCCCGCTGCTGCTGCGCCGGCTGCCCGGCCTGGCCCTGGCCGGCGAGCCGCGGCACCGCACCCGGCTGACCCTGCGCGGCTACGACACGCTGCCGGTGCGCGTCGCGGCGGTGGCGCCGGGCACCGATCGCGGTACGCCGGCCGGGAGCCGTCCCGGCACTCCGTAGACTGGTACGGCACAGTTCGTCCCACCCGTGAAGGAGCCACCCCGCGTGACCGTCCAGCCCATCCGTCTGTTCGGCGACCCGGTGCTGCGCACGCCGGCCGATCCGGTGGTCGACTTCGACGCCGAGCTGCGCAAGCTCATCGCCGACCTGACCGACACCATGCGCGAGCAGAACGGCGCCGGCCTCGCCGCGCCGCAGCTCGGCGTGGGGCTGCGGGTGTTCACCTTCGACGTCGACGACGTGCTCGGCCACCTGGTCAACCCGGTGCTCGAGTTCCCCGACACCGAGGAGCAGGACGGCCCGGAGGGCTGCCTGTCCATCCCCGGGCTCTACTTCGACACCAAGCGCCGGCAGAACGTGATCGCCAAGGGCTTCAACGGCTACGGCGACCCGGTGCAGATCGTCGGCACCGGCCTGATGGCCCGCTGCGTGCAGCACGAGACCGACCACCTCGACGGCGTGCTCTTCGTCGACCGGCTCGACCCCGCCGGGCGCAAGGAGGCGATGAAGGCGATCCGCCAGGCCGAGTGGTACGACCCGGCCGCCCCGCCCACGGTCAAGCTGAGCCCGCACGCCGCCGGCAGCAGCCCGTTCGGCCTGGGTCGGTGACCGGCCGGTGCGTGTGATCTTCGCCGGCACCCCGGCCGTCGCCGTCCCGGCCCTGGCCGCCGTGGCGGCCTCCCGCCACGAGCTGGTCGCCGTGGTCACCCGGCCGGACGCGCCCGCCGGGCGGGGCCGTGGCCTGTCCCGGTCCCCGGTCGGCGCGTGGGCCGACGAGCACGGCGTGCCGGTGCTCACCCCGGCCCGCCCGCGCGAGCCGGAGTTCCTGGACCAGCTGCGCGAACTGGCCCCGGACTGCGTCCCGGTGGTCGCCTACGGCGCGCTGGTGCCGCCGGCCGCCCTGGAGATCCCCCGCCACGGCTGGGTCAACCTGCACTTCTCGCTGCTGCCCGCCTGGCGCGGCGCGGCGCCCGTGCAGCACGCCGTGCTGCACGGCGACGAGATCACCGGCGCCAGCGTCTTCCAGCTGGAGGAGGGGCTGGACACCGGCCCGGTCTACGGCACGCTGACCGACGAGATCCGCCCCACGGACACCTCGGGCGACCTGCTGGAGCGGCTCGCCCACTCCGGGGCGGGGTTGCTGGTGGCGGTGCTCGACGCGATCTCCGACGGCACCGCCCGGGCCGAGCCGCAGCCCGCCGACGGCGTGTCGCTGGCACCGAAGCTCACCGTGGAGGACGCCCGGGTGCGCTGGTCGGAGCCGGCCTTCGCGGTGGACCGGCGGATCCGCGCCTGCACCCCGGCCCCGGGCCCGTGGACGACGTTCCGCGGCGAGCGGGTCAAGCTCGGCCCGGTCACGCCGGTGGCCAACGGGCCGGAGCTGAAGCCCGGCGAGCTGCTGGTGGAGAAGTCCCGGGTGCTCGCCGGCACGGCCACCGTGCCGGTGGCCCTCGGCGAGGTGCGCGCGGCGGGCAAGCGGGCGATGCCGGCGAGCGACTGGGCGCGCGGCGCCCGGGTCGCCGCCGGCGAGGTGCTCGCGTGACCGGCCCGGTCGAGCGGCCCTCGGGCGACCGTTCGCCCACCGAGCGACGCGACACCTTTCCCGAGCGACGCGAGGGGCGGCCCGGCGGGGGCCGGCCCGGTCGGGACGAGCGCGGTGAGCGCCCCTCGGGTGGCCGCCGTGCCGAGCGGCCGTACGGCGCCGACCGGCGGGCCGGCGGCCGGGCGCCGCGGCCCGCGGTGGACCTGCCCCGGTACGCGGCCTACCAGGCGGTCGCGGCGGTGCACCGCGACGACGCGTACGCCAACCTGGTGCTGCCGACGATCCTGCGCGACGCGGGGCTGACCGGCCGGGACGCCGCTTTCGCCACCGAGCTGACCTACGGCACGCTGCGCCACCTCGGCACCCTGGACGCGATCCTCACCGACGCCGCCGGCCGCGACGTGCAGCGGATCGACCCGCCGGTACGCGACGCCCTGCGGCTCGGCGCCTATCAGCTGCTGCACACCCGGGTGCCCGCGCACGCGGCGGTCTCCTCGACGGTCGACCTGGTCCGCGCGGTGGGGCCCGGCGCCACCGGGTTCGCCAACGCGGTGCTGCGCGAGGTGGCCGGCCGGGACGCCGACGCCTGGGTGCAGCGGCTCGCCCCACCGCTGGAGAGCGACCCGATCGGGCACCTCGCGCTGGCGTACAGCCACCCGCAGTGGATCGTGCGGGCCTTCGCCGAGGCGCTCGGCGGCGACCTCGGCGAGACCACCCGGCTGCTGATCGAGGACAACGAGCGCCCGCCGGTGCACCTGTGCGCGCGGCCGGGGCTGGCCGACCCGGTGGAGCTGGCCGACGAGGTCGGCGGCGCCCCGGGCGCCTTCTCGCCGTACGCCGTCTACCTCTCCGGCGGGGCGCCCGGTGACCTGCCGGCGCTGGCGCAGGGGCGGGCGCACGTGCAGGACGAGGGTTCCCAGCTGGTGGCGAACGCGCTGGCGACGGCCCCGCTGGACGGGCCGGACGGGCGCTGGCTGGACCTCTGCGCCGGCCCGGGCGGCAAGTCCGGGCTGCTCGGCGCGCTGGTCGCGCAGCGCGGCGGGCGGCTCACCGCGGTCGAGGTGGCCGAGCACCGGGCCCGGCTGGTGTCCCAGGCCACCCGGGGGCTGCCCGTCACCGTGCTGAACACCGACGGGCGCACGGTCGGCGCCGACCCGAAGCTGCCGGAGGAGCACTTCGACCGGGTGCTGGTCGACGCGCCGTGCACCGGGCTCGGCGCGCTGCGCCGCCGGCCGGAGTCGCGCTGGCGGCGGCAGCCGTCCGACCTGCCGCCGTTGACCCGGTTGCAGCGCGAGCTGCTCGCCGCGGCGCTGCGCGCGGTCCGGCCCGGCGGCCTGGTCGCCTACGTGACCTGCTCGCCGCACATCGTGGAGACGCACGTGACGGTCACCGAGTCGGCCCGCCGGGCCGGCGTGCCGGTGGACTTCGTCGACGCGCGGCCGCTGCTGCCGGCCGGCATGCCCGGGCTGGGCGACGGCCCGACCGTGCAGCTCTGGCCGCACCGGCACGGCACCGACGCGATGTTTCTGGCGGTGCTGCGCCGCACCTGAGCGGCGGCTCGGCGGGGCGGCCGGCCGGCCGCCCCGCCGCCGGACGCGGGTCAGGTGATCGGCAGGCCCTTGCTGCCGGCGCCCTTCACCGACCGGGTGAGGTTGCGGTCGCTGACCCAGAGGAAGCACTGCACCCCGCGGTTGCCGTTCTTCCAGTCCTGCTCGAACGGGTGGTAGAAGATCGTGCCGGCCCGGTACTGCAGGTCGCCGTTGTCCGGCACCTTCGCGTACCTGGCGATCAGGGTGCGGCAGGCCCGGTGCACCCGCTTGCTGGTGCGCCGGAACTCGGCGTAGCTGATGTCGGGGGCGTGCCAGACGCCGACGAACTCGGCGCGGTGCTTGCCCGAGCAGGACGCCGGCACCATCTCCCGGATGTCGTCCTTGACCAGCTTCGGGGTGAAGCAGCGGTAGGCCAGCTGGGAGTCGCCGGTCAGCGCCCCGCGCAGGCTGCCGGTGCGCAGGCCGACGGAGGTGTCGTCGAGGCCGTGGATCTCACTGACGTCGCAGCGGAACCAGCGCGCTCCGCCGGCCCAGCCGGGCGGGGACGGGAAGACCACGGCGAGGCCGAGCTTGCCGGAGCGCCAGTCGCCGCCGACCGCCTCGTTGACCGCCTTCTCGCACTCGGCGTGGGCCGCCCGCATGCCGGCGGAGCCGGCCTTCGGGGGCGTGCCGCGCTCGGCGTCCGGGCCGGAGAGGGTGCCCACGAACAGGGTCTCCACCCGGTGCGACGTGCCGCACTCCACCGGGTTGTAGCCGCTGAGGTAGCCGACCTCCTGGAAGGCGACGTGGCAGACGTCGGCGGCGGGGACGAACGGCTGCGGGGCGACCGGGGCCGGCCAGTCGTCGGTGAGGTTCGCGTCCACTCCCGCCGGTGCCCCGCAGCCGGCCAGCGCCAGCGCCGTCACCGCGCCCAGCGCGACCGCCGTCCACCACCGTCGCATCGCCCGACCTCCCCCGCCGATCGTGGTCCGCCCGCCGGCTCGCCGGCCGGCCGTTGCGCCACGGTGCGGCAGCATACGGCACGCCGCTCAGATCGCGGGCAGTCCCTTCGGCCCGACGCCCCGCATCGACCGGGTGAGCTTCCGGTCGTCGCTCCACAGGAAACAGCGCACGCCCCGGTCGCCCTCCTCCCATTCCCGCTGCGACGGGGGGTAGAAGATCGAGCCGGCCCGGTACGGCAGGTCGCTGTTGTTGGGCACGTCGGCGAACGCGGCGATCAGCGCCATGCAGCGCCGGTGCGCCTGCGGTGCGGCGCGGCTGAACTCCGCCCAGGTCATGTCCCGCTCCACGTACACCCCGACGAACTCGGCGCGGTGCGGCTCGGTGCACAGCACCGGGGCCATGTAGTTGAGGTTCTCGCCGATCAGCTTGGGGTCGAAGCAGCGGTGCACCAGCGGGGAGTCGCCGATCATCGTGCCGCGCAGGCTGCCGGTGCGGTTGACCGGCCGGGTGTTGTCGATGCTGTCGGTCTCGCTCAGGTCGCAGCGGAACCAGCGGGCGCCGCCGCGCCAGGCCGGGGCGGACGGCAGCGCGATGTTCAACGTCAGCCGGGCGGAGTGCCAGTCGCCGCCGAGCACCTCGCGGGCCCGCTCGTCGCACTCCCGGCGGGCGGTGCGCAGCGCCGGTGAGCCCGGCTCGGGCCGGTCACCCTCGGCGGCCGCCCCGGTGAAGGTGCCGACGTGGATCGCCTCGGCCAGGTGGTTGCGCGCGCAGTCGACCGTCTCGTAGGTGCTGGCCTGCACGATCGCGGTGATCCGGGGCAGGCAGGCGCCGCTGGCCGGGACGAACAGCTGCGGGGCGCGCAGGGCCGGCCAGTCGTCGGTGAGGTCGCCGTCCGACCCGCCCGGCCGGACACACCCGGCCAGCAGCGCCGTCGCCGTGCCGGCCAGCGTCAGCGCCAGGAGCCACCGTCGCATCGTCCGCCCTTTCCGGGAGCCGACGGCCGTCACCGCGCCCGCCGGCGCGGCGCCGGCGGACGGGCGGTTCCCGTCACCGTCCCTGATGGAGTCTTGCCGCGTTTCCGTCGTTCGGCCAGTCGCCGATGGCTCTTCGTCCGGTTTCCCGGCCCGAGACGGCCAATTCTGCACCATTGGTCACCGCCGGGTCACGGGGTGTCCCGCATGGTGCCGCGCTGCGGGCGGCGGATGGCCGCGTTCGTACACTGGCCCGGTGACCGTACCGCCGCCGATCGTCGCGCCGAGCATCCTGGCCGCCGATTTCGCCCGCCTCGCCGAAGAGGTCCGCGCCGTCGAGAACGCCGCGGACTGGTTGCACGTCGACGTGATGGACAACCACTTCGTGCCGAACCTGACCATCGGGCTGCCCGTGGTGCAGAGCCTGCGCGCCGCCACCCAGCTGCCGTTCGACGTGCACCTGATGATCGAGGATCCGCGGCGCTGGGCCCCCGGCTACGCCGACGCCGGGGCGTACAACGTCACCTTCCACGCCGAGGCGTGCGACGACCCGGTGGCGCTGGCCAAGGACCTGCGCTCGGCCGGCGCCAAGGCCGGGCTGGCCATCGACCGGGACACCCCGATCGAGCCGTACCTGGAGCTGCTGCCCAGCTTCGACACCCTGCTGATCATGACGATCAAGGCCGGCTTCGGCGGCCAGCGGTTCATCCCGCAACTGCTGGACAAGGTCCGCACCGCCCGCCGGCACGTCGCCGGTGGCCACCTGGAGCTGCGCATCGAGGTCGACGGCGGGATCGCCGCCGACACCATCGAGCAGGCCGCCGCCGCCGGCGCCGACGCCTTCGTCGCCGGCACCGCGGTCTACGGCGCGGCCGATCCGGCCGAGGCGGTACGCCACCTGCGGGCGCTCGCGGAACGCGCGGCCACCGGGGCCTGACATGGACCCCGACGGCGACCGCCCGGACGTCATCCTCGTCGTCGACGACGACGAGGACATCGCGCGCTTCGTCGAGTTCAACCTCCGGCTGCACGGCTTCGAGGTGCTGCACGCCAGCGACGGCCAGGAGGCGCTCGAGGTGATCGAGCGGCAGCGGCCCGACCTGGCGGTGGTGGACCTGATGATGCCCCGCATCGACGGTCTGGAGCTGACCCGCCG
The DNA here is from genome assembly GCF_056780015.1 of Micromonospora sp. R311. Lineage (NCBI taxonomy): Bacteria > Bacillati > Actinomycetota > Actinomycetes > Micromonosporales > Micromonosporaceae > Micromonospora > Micromonospora sp. R311. The sequence goes on along the minus strand of NZ_JBSWCE010000006.1, from coordinate 35,737 downwards.
GCTGCGCGCCGACCCGATGACCTCGGCCCTACCGGTGATCATGCTGACCGCCAAGGGGATGACCTCGGACAAGGTCAACGGCCTCAGCGCGGGCGCCGACGACTACCTGGTCAAGCCCTTCGACACCGCCGAGCTGGTGGCCCGGGTCAGCTCCACGCTGCGCCGCAACAAGGAGTTCCGCGAGGTCTCGCCGCTGACCGGGCTGCCCGGCAACAGCCGGATCCGCCGGGAGATCGCCGACCGGGTCCGCAGCGGCACCGACTACGCGGTCGGCTACATCGACATCGACCGGTTCAAGAGCGTCAACGACCGGTACGGCTTCGTCCGCGGCGACGACTTCATCTCCGCCCTGGCCCGCTGCCTGCACCGGGCGGTGGTCTCGGTGGGCCTGCCCCCGGCCTTCCTCGGCCACGTCGGCGGCGACGACTTCGTCATCGTCTGCACCCCGGAGCAGGTCCTGCCGCTGACCTCCCGGGTCTCCACCGACTTCGAGCAGGCCGCCGACGCGCTCTACGACCCGGACGACGCCGCCCGCGGCTACGTCGAGCTGAAGGACCGGCGCGGCAACATCCGCCGGGCCGCCCTGGTCACTCTCTCCATCGGCGTCTCCGTCTCCGACGCCGGCAAGCGCTTCACCGATCCGCTCGAGGCGATCGCGGTCGCCTCGGAGATGAAGACGGTGGCGAAGAGCCAGCCGGGGTCGTACGTGGCTGTCGACCGGCGCCGCGGGGTCAGCGACCCCCACCGTCATGTGAAGTAGCTCGCCTCGGTGGCGACACCCCCCGTCGAGCGTGTAAGACTGCCGGTGTACCCACCACGCGCTGGCGGGACTCGGTGTAATTCCGAACCGGCGGTGATCCACGGCCTTCCGTGGTAAGCCCGCGACCCGGACGGCTCTGCCGCCCGGTGGACCTGGTGAGAATCCGGGGCCGACGGTTGGGTGCGGGCACGCCCGCTCCCAGACAGTCCGGATGGGAGACAGCGCGCGGGACGGATGGGCCGTGCCCGGCCGCCGATGTCGGCGTGCCGTGCCGCCCCCCGGGTCGGCTGTGCCGTACCCGGATCTCCGCCGCCGCCTGCCCTCGGCCTGTCGGCCGATGCCTCCCCGACCGCCCGCGCACGGACCGGCGAGTGAGAGGGCAGGGCAGGGCGATGACCGGCGTCTCCGTCGACGAGGCGATGCGTCGCGCGATCGAACTCGCCGCGCGCGGGCTCGGCACGACCAGTCCCAACCCGGTGGTGGGCTGCGTGCTGCTCGACGCCGGCGGCGAGGTCGTCGGGGAGGGCTTCCACGCGTACGCCGGCGGGCCGCACGCCGAGATCGTCGCGCTCGCCCAGGCGGGGGAGCGCGCCCGTGGCGGCACCGCGGTGGTCACCCTGGAACCCTGCGACCACACCGGTCGCACCGGCCCCTGCAGCACCGCGCTGGTCCAGGCGGGCGTGGCCCGGGTGGTGATCGCGGTGCCCGACCCGAACCCGGTCGCCTCCGGCGGCGCGGCCACCCTGCGCGCCGCCGGCATCCAGGTCGACCTGGGCGTCCGCGCCGCCGAGGCGGAGGCCGGCAACATCGCCTGGCTCACCTCGATGCGCCGCGGCTGGCCGTACGTGATCTGGAAGTACGCGGCGACCCTGGACGGCCGGTCCGCCGCGGCCGACGGCACCAGCATGTGGATCACCTCCGAGGCGGCCCGGATCGACGTGCACGCGCTGCGCGGCACCGTCGACGCGGTGCTGGTCGGGGTGGGCACGGTGCTCGCCGACGACCCCCGGCTCACCGCCCGCAACCTGCGCGACGGCACCCTGGCCATCCGGCAGCCGCTGCGGGTGGTGGTGGACAGCGCCAGGCGTACCCCGGCCGACGCCCGCGTCCGCGACGGCGCCGCGCGGACCTGGATCGCCACCGCCGAGGAGGTCGGAGCCGGCCCGGACGGCCGGGTCGACCTGCCCGCGCTGCTCGCCGCGCTGCACGGGCGCGGGGTCCGCGCGGTGCTGCTGGAGGGCGGCCCCCGGCTGGCCGGCGCGTTCCTGGCCGCCGGCCTGGTCGACAAGATCGTCGGCTACGTCGCGCCCCGGCTGCTCGGCGCGGGCCCGACCGCGTTGGTCGACGCCGGTGTGACGACCATCGCCGAGGCAATCGACCTGGAGTTCATCGACGTTACCCAGATCGGTCCCGATCTGCGGATCACCGCGCTGCCCCGGAAGAGGGAGGGCTGACATGTTCACCGGCATCGTCGAGGAGTTGGGTGAGGTCGTCCGGGTGACCGGGACGGCGGGGGACTCGGCACTGGTCGCGGTCCGCGGCCCGCTGGTCACCTCCGACGCCCGGCACGGGGACTCGATCGCGGTCAACGGCGTCTGCCTGACCGTGGTCGACGTCGCCGACGGGACCTTCACCGCCGACGTGATGGGCGAGACGCTGCGCCGCTCCGCGCTCGGCGCGCTGCGCCCGGGCGACCCGGTCAACCTGGAGCGGGCCGCCGCGCTCGGCAGCCGGCTCGGCGGGCACCTGGTGCAGGGCCACGTCGACGGGGTCGGCGAGGTGCTCTCCCGGGAACCGGCGGAGCAGTGGGAGACGGTCCGGTTCCGGCTCCCCGCCGCCCTCGCCCGGTACGTGGTGGAGAAGGGCTCGATCACCGTCGACGGGGTCTCGCTGACCGTCGCCGACGTCGGGGCGGACTGGTTCGCCGTCGGGCTGATCCCGACCACCCTGAAGCTGACCACGCTCGGCGCCCGGGGCGTCGGCGACCCGGTCAACCTCGAGGTGGACGTGCTGGCCAAGTACGTCGAGCGGCTGCTCGGCGACCGGCTCCCCGTCGCCGGCCCGCCGACCGGCCCCGGCGGCGCCCCGGCCGACGCCGCCCCGGAGCAGGCCGGCGGGGTGGACGGCGCGGCGCCGATGGGCGGGGTGGCCTGATGGGCCCGCTGCACTGGCTGCTGGACGCGCAGGTGAGCATCGCCGGGTCCCCGGTGCTGGTCCGGGAGATCGTCGGCAACGGCTTCGGGCTCGCCTCCGCGCTGTTCGGCCTGCGCCGGCTGGTCTGGGCCTGGCCGGTCGGCATGATCGGCAACGCGCTGCTGTTCACCGTCTTCCTCGGCGGGGTGTTCGCCACCCCGCAGGCGCACGACCTGTACGGGCAGGCCGGCCGGCAGGTCTTCTTCTTCGCGGTCAGCCTGTACGGCTGGTGGCGCTGGTCGCGGACCCGCCGGCTCGGCGCCGCACCGGACCGGACCGCGGTGGCCCCCCGCTGGGCCACCGCCCGGGAGCGGCTCGGCCTGCTGGCCGCCGCCGCCCTCGGCACCGCGGCGGCCTACCCGGTGCTCGCCGCGCTCGGCTCCTGGGGGCCGCTGCCGGACGCCTGGATCCTCACCGGCAGCCTGCTCGCCACCTACGGCATGGCCCGCGGCTGGGTGGACTTCTGGCTGATCTGGATCGCCGTCGACGCGGTCGGCGTGCCGCTGCTGCTGCGTGGCGGCTTCTACCCGTCGGCGGCCATGTACCTGGTCTACGGCGCCCTCTGCGCCTGGGGCCTGGTCAGCTGGTGGCGCACCTCGCGGGCGCTCCGGCCGGCCACCACCGCAATCCCGTCGACCTACTCGGAGGCAGTCGCATGACCACCACCTTCGCCAGCATCGAGCAGGCGGTGGCGGACATCGCCGCCGGACGGCCCGTCGTCGTGGTCGACGACGCCGACCGGGAGAACGAGGGCGACCTGATCTTCGCCGCCGAACTGGCCAGCACCGAACTGGTCGCGTTCATGGTCCGGTGGACCTCCGGCTACATCTGCGTGCCGCTGACCGAGAGCGAGTGCGACCGGCTGGACCTGCCGCCGATGCACCACACCAACCAGGACCGGCGCGGCACCGCCTACACGGTGACCGTGGACGCCCGGGAGGGGGTGAGCACCGGCATCTCCGCGGCCGACCGGGCGCACACCATCCGGCTGCTCGCCGACCCCGGCACCGACCCCACCGACCTGGCCCGCCCGGGGCACGTGGTGCCGCTGCGCGCCCGCGAGGGCGGCGTGCTGCGCCGACCCGGGCACACCGAGGCCGCCGTCGACCTGACCCGGCTGGCCGGCCTGCGCCCGGCGGGCGTGCTCTGCGAACTGGTCAACGACGACGGCACCATGATGCGGGTGCCGGACCTGGAGAAGTTCTGCGCCGAGCACTCCCTGACGATGATCACCATCGCCGACCTGATCGCCTACCGGCGGCGTACCGAGAAGCAGGTCGAGCTGGTCGCCGAGGCGCGGATGCCCACCGAGCACGGGGTGTTCCGGGCGCTCGGCTACCGCAGCGAGCACGACCCGGCGGAACACGTCGCGATGGTCTACGGCGACCTCGGCGACGGCCAGGACGTGCTGGTCCGGGTGCACTCCGAGTGCCTCACCGGGGACGTGTTCGGCTCGCTGCGCTGCGACTGCGGCCCGCAGTTGAACGCCGCGCTGGCCCGGGTGGCGGCGGAGGGCCGGGGGGTGGTGCTCTACGTGCGCGGGCACGAGGGGCGGGGCATCGGCCTGCTGCACAAGCTGCAGGCGTACCAGTTGCAGGACCTGGGCCGCGACACCGTGGACGCGAACCTCGACCTCGGCCTGCCCGCCGACGCCCGCGACTACGGCACCGGCGCGCAGATCCTCTACGACCTCGGCGTGCGGTCGATGCGCCTGCTCACCAACAACCCGGCCAAGCGCGCCGGGCTGGAGGGATACGGCCTGACCATCACCGGTCGCGAAGGGCTGCCGGTCCGGCCGCACCCGGAGAACGTGCGCTACCTGCGGACGAAGCGGGACCGGATGGGGCACCTGCTGGACGAGTTGGACGAGGTGGCCGAGGCGCCGGCGAGCCGGCTGGCCACGGGCGACGAGATCGGAGCGTAGACATGGCGGGATTCGGCGAACCCGGGGTGGGCGTGGTGGACGCCGCCGGGATGACGGTCGGCGTGGTCGCCGCTCGCTGGCACGGCGAGCTGACCGACCACATGCTCGACCGGGCGGTGGCCGCCGCCGAGGCGTGCGGGGCGCGGGCCGTGGTGGCCCGGGTGGCCGGCTCGGTGGAGCTGCCGGTGGTGGCCCAGGCGCTCGCCCGCCGCTGCGACGTGGTGGTCGCGCTCGGCGTGGTGGTGCGGGGCACGACCGCGCACTTCGACTACGTCTGCCGGTCGGTCACCGACGGGCTGACCCGGGTGGCGCTGGACGAGGGGAAGCCGGTGGCGCACGGGGTGCTCACCGTGAACACCATCGAGCAGGCCCGGGACCGGGCCGGACTGCCCGGCTCGGCCGAGGACAAGGGCTGGGCGGCCACCGTCGCCGCGCTCGACGCCGCGCTGGCCATCCGGGGCCTGGCCGCCGGCAACGGGCACCGGGTCGGCTTCGCCGGCTGACCCGGTCGGCCGTCCGACGCGCGGGTCCGCACGGCCGGCGGCGTGTCGCCACAGCTCGCCACATCGCCCCGCGAGCGCGATACCTCAGAGTCATCAAAATGACTCTGAGGTATCGCGCTCGTTCGGCCGTGGCCCACCATGCCGGGATGTCGAACCCGACTGGTCACCCCGCTCGGCAGCAGGCTCCGGCGACAGCGCGAGTCGCGCGAACTCGACCAGCGACGCGGTGCTGGCGCGGCCGGTCCTGGTCGGGCGATCCTCCGCCGTGTTCCGGGACGGTCCCGGTCGGTGAGCGGAAGCTGACCCGGCGCACGCCCTGGTGGGGCGGCTGGAAGAATCGCGGCGTGAAGACGTTCGAGGAGTTGTTCGCCGAGCTGCAGGCCAAGGCCGCCGCCGGCACCCCGGGCTCGGGCACGGTCGCCGCGCTCGAGCGGGGCGTGCACTTCATCGGCAAGAAGGTCGTCGAGGAGGCGGCCGAGTCGTGGATGGCCGCCGAGCACGAGGGCCGGGAGCGGGCCGCCGAGGAGATCTCGCAGCTGCTCTACCAGACCCAGGTGCTGATGCTCGCCACCGGTCTCGAACTGAAGGACGTCTACCGACATCTGTGAGTGCGCCCCCGCCGTTGATCCGTCACGATCGAAGGAGCACTCCGTCATGCTGCGTGTCGCCGTACCCAACAAGGGCACCCTGGCCGAGCCGGCCGCCCAGATGCTGCGCGAGGCGGGCTACCGCCAGCGCACCGACCCGAAGGACCTGGTCTGCCGGGACGAGTCCAACGACCTCCAGTTCTTCTACCTGCGCCCGAAGGACATCGCCACCTACGTCGGCTCCGGTGACCTCGACCTCGGCATCACCGGCCGGGACCTGCTGATCGACTCCGGGGCGCCGGCCGAGGAGGTGGTCGACCTCGCCTTCGGCCGGGCCACCTTCCGGTTCGCCGCCCGACCCGACGACATCGACTCGGTGCAGGAGCTGGGCGGGCACCGGATCGCCACCGCGTACCCCGGGCTGGTCGAGCGGCACCTCGCCGACCTGGGCGTCAAGGCCGACGTGATCCGGCTGGACGGGGCGGTGGAGAACGCCGTCCGGCTCGGTGTCGCCGACGTGGTGGCCGACGTGGTGGAGACCGGCGCCACGCTCCGCCAGGCCGGGCTGGTGGTCTTCGGCGAGCCGCTGCTGCGCTCCTCGGCGGTGCTGGTGCGCCGCGCCGGCGCCGCCACCCACCCGCAGGCCGAGCAGCTGCTGCGCCGGCTGCACGGGGTGCTGGTCGCCCGCCGCTACGTGATGCTGGCGTACGACGTGCCGGCCGGGCTGCTCGACCGGGCCAGCTCGCTGACCCCGGGCATCGAGTCGCCGACGGTCTCCCCGCTGCACCGGGAGGGCTGGGTCGCGGTGCAGGCGATGGTGCTCCGCGACGACGTGCACCGGATCATGGACGAGCTGTACGAGCTCGGCGCGCGCGCCATCCTGGTCACCAACATCCACGCCTGCCGGCTGTGACCCGGCCGGCGCCGCCGCCCGGGCACCGTCCGGCCCGTCCCGAGACGCCGGCGGCGACCCGGCCGGCGCCCGGGGTGGCGCGGCCGGCCGGGCCGGCCGCCCCGCCGCCGCGCCGTACGGCCGGGCCGGCCCGCCCGCGGGCGGCGCGCGGACCGCTGCCCTCGTGGGTGGCGCTCGCCCTGGTCACCCTCGCCGGTGTCGCCTCCGCGGCCCAGGGGGCGGCGAACGGGGAGCTGGGCACCCGGGTCGGGCACGCCACGCTGGCCGCGGTGGTCAACAACCTCGGCGGCACCCTGCTGGTCGTCCTCGGGCTCGCCGCCCTGCCGTCCATGCGGACCGGGCTGGCCGCGCTGCGCCACCAGCGGCTGCCCTGGTGGTCCTACCTGGGCGGGCTGGGCGGGGCGGCGATCGTGGTGCTCGGCGCGTACGTGGTGCCGGCGCTCGGGGTCGCGGTCTTCACCATCGCCCAGGTCGCCGGGGGCAGCCTCGGCGGCCTGGCGGTGGACCGGGCCGGGCTCGCCCCGGTCGGCCGGCTCGCCCTCACCGGCCCCCGGGTCGCCGGTGGGCTGCTCGGCGTGGCGGCGGTGGCGCTGGCCCAGCTCGGCCAGCCGGTCGGGGAGCTGGCGGTCGGCCTGGTCCTGCTCGCCGTCGCCGGCGGGGTCGCGGTCGCCCTCCAGTCCGCGCTGAACGGCCGGGTCTCCGCGGCCAGTTCGGCCGCCGCCGGCGTGGCGGTCAACTTCGCGGTCAGCACCCCGGCGGTCCTGCTGGTCGCCGCGCTCGCCGGCGCCCTCACCGGGCCGGCTCCCCGCTGGCCCGCCGACTGGTACCTCTACACCGGCGGGCTGCTCGGGGTGGCCATCGTGGCCGGCCTGGTGGTCGGGGTCCGCGCGGCGGGGGTGCTGCGCACCGGGCTGGCCCTGGTCGCCGGTCAGCTCGGCGGGGCGCTGCTGCTGGACACGCTGCTGCCGGGCGGCCCCGGTGCCCGGCCGGCGGTGTTGGCCGGCGCGGCGCTGACCCTGCTGGCGGTCGTGGTCGCCGGCCGCGGGCCCGGTCGGCCCCGTGTGGCGGCGGAACCCGCGCCGGGGGCGGGTGGCAGACTGGTGGGGTGAGCGACACCGAGCTGATCCGTCTCCGGCCCCGCCGCATCCGGCTGGTCTGCTGGACCTCGGCGGCCCTGCTGCTGATCGTCTTCAGTCTGGTGGCCACCTCGCTGAGCGGCCCGACCGGCGACGGCTACGGCACCTTCCAGCGCGGCGACCAGATCGCCATGGTCGGTCTCGGGGTGTTCGGCGCGCTCGGCTTCCTGCTCTTCACCCGCCCCCGGGTGGAGGCGGACGCGCGCGGCGTGCGGGTACGCAACGTCATCGGCTCGTACGACCTGCCGTGGGAGGTCGTCCGGGGTGTCCGGTTCGACCGGGGCGCCCCGTGGGCCAGCCTGGAGCTGCACGACGACGATCTGGTCCCGATGGTCGCCCTGCAGGCGGCCGACAAGGAACTGGCCGTCGAGGGGGTCCGCGCCCTGCGCCGGCTGCACCAGTCCCACCAGGCCCACCTGGCCCAGCCCCCCACCCCCCGCTGACCCGCCCCCGGAACCGCCCGCCGACCGTTGGGGTGTCGGTTTGGGGGGTGGTGGGGGGAGGGTGTAGTGTTGTCGAGTCGACCAAGCTGGCTCCGCGTGCGAGCAGACAGCGATGAAAGTGGAGCGCCTGCTCCCACCCGAGTCGCCGCCACGGTGGCCGGGTCCGGTCCCCGGTTCCGGGCACACCCCGGCGCCGGATGCGCGATCATGTGATCGTGCCGACCGGTCGAGCGGGCCCTGGCATGCGCCGGGGCCTTCTGCTTTCCGGGTCGGTTCCCACCCGGGGACCGCGGGGTCGGCACGCAGCAGAAACTCGACTCGAGGAGGCCCCATCAGCGTCGAACCACGCGTGAACGAGCAGATCCGGGCACGTGAGGTCCGACTGGTCGGCCCTGAGGGTGAGCAGGTGGGCATCGTCCCGCTGGAGCGCGCCCTTCAGCTGGCCGCGGACGTCGACCTGGACCTGGTCGAGGTTGCGCCGATGGCGCGCCCGCCGGTGTGCAAGCTCATGGACTTCGGCAAGTTCAAGTACGAGAGCGCACTCAAGGCGCGCGAAGCGCGGCGTAACCAGCAGCAGACCGTCATCAAGGAGATGAAGCTCCGGCCGAAGATCGACCCGCACGACTACGAGACCAAGAAGGGTCACGTGGTGCGGTTCCTCAAGGCCGGCGACAAGGTCAAGGTGACGATCATGTTCCGCGGTCGCGAGCAGAGCCGCCCGGAGCTGGGCTACCGGCTCCTGCGCCGGCTCGAGTCGGAGATCTCGGAGCTGGGGTACGTCGAGGCCGCGCCGAAGCAGGACGGCCGAAACATGATCATGGTGCTCGCGCCGCACCGCGCCACCAAGGCCGCCGCCACGGCCGCCCGTGGCGGCGTACTACCGCGGGGCGAGCGGGAATCCGGCGCCGCTGAGGCGCCGACGGCCGAGGCGGCCGGACCCGCCGGGACCACCGGCGAGTAACAGGGGAGAAGACGTTCCACATGCCGAAGATGAAGAGCCACACGGGGATGGGCAAGCGGGTCAAGGTGACCGGCAAGGGCAAGATCGTTGCCCAGCAGGCCGGCCTCCGGCACAACCTGGAGAAGAAGTCCTCCACCCGGACCCGCCGGCTGACCGGCACCGTCGAGCTGGCCAAGGCCGACGTGAAGCGCATCAAGAAGCTGCTCGGCCGCTGACGCGCGCCACCTGACGTAAGAAGGAGTTGAGATGGCACGCGTCAAGCGGGCTGTGAACGCCCAGAAGAAGCGCCGTACCCTGCTGGAGACCGCGAGCGGCTACCGCGGTCAGCGCTCCCGGCTGTACCGCAAGGCCAAGGAGCAGGTGCTGCACTCGATGCAGTACGCCTACCGGGACCGCCGCGACCGCAAGGGCGACTTCCGGCAGCTGTGGATCCAGCGGATCAACGCGGGTGCCCGGGCCAACGGGATGACCTACAACCGCCTGATCCAGGGCCTGAAGCTGGCCGGCGTCGAGGTCGACCGCAAGATCCTCGCCGACCTGGCCGTCAACGACGCCACCGCGTTCGCGGGGATCGTCGAGATCGCCCGGGCCGCGGTCGCGGCCGAGGGCACCGGCGGCGCGGCGGCCCAGGCCGCCTGATCACCGGCAACTGAGCGAGGCGCCCCTTGTCACCAGGGGGCGCCTCGTCCATGCCGGAGGAGACCATGCTCTTCACGCCGCGTACGCCCCGGATCGTGGCCGCCCGCCGACTGCACCGCCGCCGGGACCGCGAGGCCACCGGCCGGTTCCTGGCCGAGGGGCCGCAGGCGGTCCGCGAGGCGCTGGCCCGGCCCGGGGTGGTCACCGAACTGTTCGGCACCCCGGCCGCGCTGGACCGGTACGCCGACCTGGCCGCCCGCGCCGCCGGCGGGGGCGTGCCGGTCTCCCCGGTGACCGAGGACGCGCTCACCGCGCTGGCCGAGACCGTCGCCCCGCAGGGGCTCGTGGCGGTCTGCCGGCACCTCGACGTGCCGCTGGAGCGGGCGTTGACCGCGGCGCCCCGGCTGGTCGCCGTGCTCGCCGAGATCCGCGACCCGGGCAACGCCGGCACGGTGCTGCGCACCGCCGACGCCGCCGGGGCCGGCGCGGTGGTCTTCGCCGGCGACGCCGTCGACCCGTACAACGGCAAGTGCGTGCGGGCCTCGGCCGGCAGCCTGTTCCACGTCGACGTGGTCCGCGCGGCGGACCCGGTGGCCGTGGTCGCCGCGCTGCGCGCCGCCGGGCTCACCGTCCTCGCCACCACCGGATACGGCGAGGACGACCTGGACGACCTCGCCGACGCCGGCCGGCTGGCCGCCCCCACCGCCTGGCTCTTCGGCTCCGAGGCGCACGGGCTGTCCGAGCCGCTCACCGCCGCCGCCGACGCCCGGGTCCGGGTGCCGCTGCACGGGCGCGCGGAGAGCCTCAACCTGGCTGCGGCCGCGGCGGTCTGCCTGTACGCTTCAGCGAGAGCACAGCGGCGGCCGTGACCCCGGCCGCCCGAGGCACCGACCGCAGGGGAGAGCGTCCGTCCATGAACGCGCCACGGCGTTCGTTTAGCCAGCCCGCCGGTGTCGGCGGGCGGCGGGCCTGACCTGCTTTCCGCGCAACTCCCACCGGCGGGCTGCGGCACAGCCGCGCGTCCGTAGACTCGCTTCGCCGGCCCGTGAGGGCTTGGCGCCGCCGTGAGGGAGTGCCCGTACGCCATGAGCTACCGCAACGATCCGTACGACCCGAAGCAGGTCGCCCTGCTCGATCCGGCCGCCCTGGCCGAGGCCGTCGCCGCCGCCGAGAAGGCCTTCGCCGCGGCCGGTGACCCGGACGCGCTCACCGCGCTGCGCCCGGCGCACCTCGGTGACCGGGCCCCGGTCTCGCTGGCCCGCCGAGAGATCGGCGCGCTGCCGCCGGCCGCGAAGGCCGACGCCGGCAAGCGGGTCAACGAGGCCCGCCGCGCCATCGAGACCGCGTACGCCGCCCGCCAGGAGATCCTGGAACGGGAGCAGGCCGAGCGGGTGCTGGTCGAGGAGCGGGTCGACGTGACGCTGCCCTACGACCGCCGTCCGCGCGGCGCCCGGCACCCGATCAGCACGCTGATGGAGCAGATCAGCGACCTGTTCATCGGGATGGGCTACGAGGTGGCCGAGGGCCCCGAGGTCGAGCTGGAGTGGACCAACTTCGACGCCCTCAACATCCCGGCCGACCACCCGGCCCGCGGCCTGATGGACACGTTCCACATCGCACCCGCCGGGGAGCCCGGCGACTCGCCGGGCTCCGGTCTGGTCCTGCGTACGCACACCTCGCCGGTGCAGGCGCGCACCATGCTGACCCGCCAGCCGCCGATCTACGTGGTGGTGCCCGGCCGGGTCTACCGCACCGACGAACTGGACGCCACCCACGCCCCGGTCTTCCACCAGGTGGAGGGGCTGGTGGTGGACAAGGGCATCACGATGGCGCACCTGCGCGGCACGCTCGACCACTTCGCCCGGGCCATGTTCGGCGAGGGCGCGAAGACCCGGTGGCGGCCGCACTACTTCCCGTTCACCGAGCCGTCCGCCGAGTTCGACGTCTGGTTCCCCGAGCACCGGGACGGCCCGCAGTGGGTCGAGTGGGGCGGTTGCGGCATGGTCAACCCGCGGGTGCTGCGCGCCTGCGGCATCGACCCGGAGGTCTACTCCGGATTCGCCTTCGGCATGGGCATCGACCGGACGGTGATGGTCCGGCACGGGGTCAGCGACATGCGGGACCTGGCCGAGGGGGACGCGCGGTTCACCCGCGCGTTCGGGGTCGAGGCGTAGGGCGATGCGGGTACGAGTTACGGAGACGGTGGTCTGAGTCATGCGAGTTTCTGTCAGTTGGCTGCGGGAGTACGTCGACCTCCCCGCCGACCTGCCCACCGGCGACCTGGAGCAGGCCCTGGTCGACCTCGGCATCGAGGTCGAGTCCGTGGTGGACCTGCGGGAGACCGTCACCGGCCGGCTGGTGGTCGGCGAGGTGCGCGAGATCGAGGAGCTGACCGGCTTCAAGAAGCCGATCCGGTTCTGCCGGGTCGACGTCGGGGACGCCAACGGCACCGGTGAGCCGCAGGAGATCGTCTGCGGGGCGACCAACTTCGCCCCCGGCGACCGGGTCGTGGTGATCCTCCCGGGTGGCGTGCTGCCCGGTGGCTTCGCCATCGGCGCGCGCAGGACCTACGGCCGCAACTCCAACGGCATGATCTGCTCCGCGAAGGAACTGGGGCTGGGCGACGACCACGCCGGCATCCTGGTGCTGCCGCCGGACAGCCCGGCCAAGCCGGGCGACGACGCGCGGCCCGTGGTGGGGCTCGACGACGTCGTGGTCGAGGTGGAGATCACCCCGGACCGCGGGTACGCGTTGAGCGTGCGCGGCCTGGCCCGGGAGCTGTCGCACGCGCTCGGCGTGCCGTTCCGCGACCCGGGCCTGACGCCCGCGCCGGCCGGCACCGGGGCGCCGGCGTACCCGGTGGAGGTGCGCGACACCGTCGGCTGCGACCGGTTCGCCGCCCGGATGGTGCGCGGCGTCGACCCGACCGCGCAGAGCCCGGCGTGGATGCAGCGGCGGCTCACCCAGGCCGGCGTGCGCGCCATCTCGCTGGCGGTCGACATCACCAACTACGTGATGCTCGAACTCGGCCAGCCGATGCACGCCTTCGACGCCGACCGGATCACCGGTCCGCTGGTGGTGCGCCGCGCCGAGCGGGGCGAGAAGCTGACCACCCTGGACGGCGTGACCCGCGTGCTCGCCGCCGAGGACATGGTGATCTGCGACGGCACCGGACCGGTCTCGCTCGCGGCGGTGATGGGCGGGGAGACCAGCGAGGTGGTGGCGAGCACCACGAACGTGCTCCTCGAGGCCGCCCACTGGGACCCGGTGATGGTCGGGCGCACCGCGCGCCGGCACAAGCTGTTCAGCGAGGCCGCCAAGCGCTGGGAGCGGGGCGTCGACCCGGCGCTGCCGCTGGTCGCCCTGGAGCGGGCGGTCCGGCTGCTCACCGAGCACGGCGGCGGCGCCGCCGGCGCGGAGATCCTGGACATCGACCACGTCCGGCCGCGTACCCCGGTGGTGCTGCCGGTCGACCTGCCCAGCCGGCGGGTCGGCGTCACGTACCCGCCGGCGCGGGTGGCCGCCCTGCTCGAGCAGGTCGGCTGCACGGTGGTCCAGGGCACCGACCGGCTGGCCGAGGACCCGGGCGAGGTCGGCGTCGCCGCCGGCGACGGGGCAGTGCTGACCGTCACCCCGCCGAGCTGGCGGCCGGACCTGCTGCACCCGGCCGACCTGGTCGAGGAGGTGGTCCGCCTCGACGGGTACGACCGGGTGCCGTCGGTGCTGCCGCTGGCGCCCGCCGGCCGCGGGCTGACCTGGCAGCAGCGGCGCCGCCGCGCGGTCTCCCGGTCGCTGGCCGAGCGGGGGTACGTCGAGGTGCTCGCGCACCCGTTCGTCGCCCCGGAGCTGGCCGACCTGCTCGGCCTGCCCGAGGACGACCCGCGGCGGCGCGCGGTGCGGCTGGCCAACCCGCTGTCCGAGGAGGAGCCGCTGCTGCGCACCACGCTGCTCGGCCCGCTGCTCGGCATCGCCAAGCGCAACCTCGGCCGGGGCCTGCGGGACCTCGCGCTCTACGAGATCGGCGCGGTCTTCCAGCCGCGTCCGGGCGCCGGCCGCCCGCCCGCGATGGGTGTGGCGCACCGGCCCACCGAGGCCGAGTTCGCCGCCGCCGACGCGGTGCTGCCGCACCAGCCCCGGCACGTCGCGGTGGTGCTCACCGGCGACATCGAGCCGGCCGGCTGGTGGGGCGCCGGCCGGGCGGCCGGCTGGGCGGACGCGGTCGAGGCCGGCCGGGGGGTGCTCGCCGCCGCCGACATCCCCGGGCACCGGATCGAGGTCCGGGCCGCCGAGTACGCGCCGTGGCACCCGGGCCGCTGCGCCGAGCTGCTGGTCGACGGCGAGGTGGTCGGGCACGCCGGTGAGCTGCACCCGACGGTCGTGGCGGCGCTGGAGCTGCCCCGGCGTACCTGCGCCATGGAGCTGGACCTGGACGCGGTGCCGGCGGCGCCGGCCGCGCCCGGGCCGACCGTCTCCACCTTCCCGCCGGCGCTGATCGACGTGGCGCTGGTGGTCGACGAGTCGGTGCCCGCGGCGCGGGTGCAGCGGGCGCTGGTCGAGGGCGCCGGCGAGCTGCTGGAGGCGGTGCGGTTGTTCGACGTGTACGCCTCCGAGCAGCTCGGCGCGGGCCGCAAGTCGCTGGCGTACAAGCTCACCTTCCGCGCCCCGGACCGGACGCTGACGGTGGAGGAGGCGGTGGCCGCCCGGGACGCGGCGGTCGCCCGCGCCGCGGAACTGGTCGGCGCCACCCTGCGCGGCTCCTGACCGGCGACGGAGGCCCCTCTCGCTGTGCCGAGGGGAGGGGCCTCCGGCACCTCCTGCACCGCCCGTGCCGCTCCGGCGAGCACGTCACCACGGACAGTGAGACATCGGCCGAAAGGCCAACGGCGATGGGATGTTCGGTTACCCGCGAGTCACATCGCAGCGGATAACCTGCTTGGATTCCGACTGACGCCGGAACCACACCCCCCGCCACCCCCACGGGAGTCGAGACATGTCCGAGGATCCGCCGGTCAGCATGGTCGACGTCTGCATCGTGGGCGGCTGTGGCCGGGTCGGCCTGCCGCTCGGCATCGCGTTCGCCGCGCGCGGGCTCTCGGTGGTGCTGTACGACATCAACGCGGACGCGGTCGCCACGGTCAACGCGGCCACCCTGCCCTTCGCCGAGCCGGGTGCGGCCGAGGCGCTCGCCGAGGCGGTGGCCGCCGGTCGGCTGCGGGCGACCACCGACCCGGCCAGCGTCGGCGTCTCCGAGCACCTCGTCGTGGTGGTCGGCACCCCGGTCGACGAGCACCTCAACCCGGATCTCTCCGCCGTGCCGCGGGCGTTGGAGCGGTGCGCCGAGCACCTGCGCGAAGGCCAGCTCATCGTGCTGCGCAGCACCGTCTACCCGGGCGTCACCGCGCTGACCGAGAAGCTGCTGGCCGGCAAGGGCATCCGCGTCGACGTGGCGTTCTGCCCGGAGCGGATCGCCGAGGGCCGGGCGATGACCGAGCTCTTCGCGCTGCCGCAGATCGTCGCGGCGCGTACGCCGGAAGCGCTGGCCCGGGCGGAGAAGCTGTTCCGGCACCTGACCGACCAGATCGTGCCGCTCGAGCCGGAGGAGGCCGAGCTGGCGAAGTTGTTCACCAACACCTGGCGGTACATCAAGTTCGCCACCGCCAACCAGTTCTGGATGATGGCCAACGACTTCGGGCTGGACTTCGCCCGGATCCGGCACGCGGTGGCGTTCGACTACCCGCGCGCGGCGGACCTGCCGATGCCCGGCTTCGCCGCCGGGCCGTGCCTGTTCAAGGACACCATGCAGCTGGCCGCCTTCAACCGCAACAACTTCGTGCTCGGCCACTCAGCGATGTTGATCAACGAGGGGCTGCCGCTGTACCTGGTGTCCCGGTTGGAGGACCGGTTCGACCTGTCCGAACTCACCGTGGGCATCCTCGGCATGGCGTTCAAGGGCGGCAGCGACGACCCGCGGGAGAGCCTGGCGTACAAGCTGCGCAAGATCCTGGCGCTGAAGACCCGCGAGACGCTCTGCACCGACCCGTACGTGGCCGACGAGCGGCTGGTCGACCTCGACGAGGTGCTGCGCCGCGCCGACCTGCTGGTCATCGCGGCCCCGCACGAGCAGTACGCCCGCCTGGCGACCGACAAACCGGTGATCGACATGTGGGGGCTGACCGGGCAGGGGGTGCGGGTGTGAAGCCGCGGGTCTCGGTGATCGTCCCGGTCTACAACGAGGGCGCGGCGATCCGGCGCTGCCTGGAGCGGATGCTGCGGGAGGTGCTGCTCCCCGCCGAGGTGCTCATCGTGCACGACATGCCCGACGACACCACCGTCCCGTACGCCGAGGAGGTGGCCCGAAGCGATCCCCGGGTGCGGACCGTGCTTAACACCTACGGCCGGGGGCCGGCCAACGCGATCCGGTTCGGCATCGACGCCGCCCGGGCCCCGGTCGTGGTGGTGACCATGGCCGACGGCTGCGACGACCCGCGCCAGATCGACGAGCTGGCCCGGCTGGTCGACCGGGGGGTGGTCGTCGCGGCGGCGTCCCGCTACATGCCGGGCGGGCAGCAGGTCGGCGGCCCCCGGCTCAAGCGCATGCTGTCGCGCTGGGCCGGCCGCAGCCTCTACACGTTCGCGCGGGTCGGCACCCGCGACGCCACCAACAGCTTCAAGGCGTACGACGCGGCATTCGTCCGGGAGGTGGGGATCGAGTCCCGCACCGGCTTCGAGATCGGCCTGGAGCTGACCGCCAAGGCCAACCGGTTGCGGTTGCCGGTGGCCGAGATCCCGACGATCTGGCTGGACCGCCCGCTGGGCGAGTCGCACTTCGATCTGGGCCGCTTCCTCCCCGGCTACCTGCGGTGGTACTTCTTCGCCTACGGTCGACGACTGAGCCGGGAGAAGCTGGCCGCGCGGACGGGCGCCGTCGCCGTGCCGCGCCAACCGGACCCGCGGCACAGCAGCGAGTACGAGAAGACTGGATAGGAGTGCACGTGGCGAAGGTCCTGGTGACGGGTTCGGCCGGGTTCATCGGCGGTTACCTGGTCGAGGAACTGCTGCAACGGGGCCACGAGGTGGTCGGGGTCGACAACTTCTCCAAGTACGGCCCGGTCACCCACAGCTACGACGACCACCCCCGGTTCCGCTTCGTCGAGGGCGATGCCCGCGACGTCGACCTGCTCACCGAGCTGCTCGACGGCTGCGACCACCTGGTCGCCGGCGCGGCGATGATCGGCGGCATCTCCTACTTCCACGCGTACGCCTACGACCTGCTCGCCACCAACGAGCGGATCATGGCGGCCACCTGTGACGCGGCGATCCGGGCGCACCGGGAGGGCCGGCTGGCCAAGGTCACCTACCTCTCGTCCTCGATGGTGTTCGAGTCCACCGACCGCTGGCCCAGCCGCGAGGGGGACGAGCGGCGCATCCCGCCGCCGCTGTCGTCGTACGGCTTCCAGAAGCTCGCCGTGGAGTACTACGCGCGGGCCGCCTGGGAGCAGTACCAGCTGCCCTACACCATCGTCCGGCCCTTCAACTGCGTCGGTGTCGGTGAGGGGCGGGCCCTGGGCCAGGCCGAGGTGCTCTCCGGCAACGTCAAGCTGGCCATGTCCCACGTGGTGCCCGACCTGGTGCAGAAGATCGTCAAGGGGCAGGACCCGCTGCACATCCTCGGCGAGGGCAATCAGGTGCGGCACTACACCTACGGCGGTGACCTGGCCCGCGGCATCGCCACCGCGATCGAGCACCCGGCGGCCCGCAACGAGGACTTCAACCTCTCCACCGCGGAGTCGACCACCGTCCTCGACCTGGCCGAGCTGATCTGGCACAAGATCAAGGGTCCGGACGCGCCGTTCCGGCACGTCTCCGACGAGCCCTACCGGTACGACGTGCAGAAGCGGGTGCCGGACGTGACGAAGTCCCGGGAGGTGCTCGGCTTCACCGCCACCACCTCGCTGGACGAGATGCTCGACGAGGTCATCCCCTGGGTGACCCGCGCGGTCGACGAGGGGCGCCTCTGACCGAGGCGCCACCCCGCCGGCGGCTCAGCCGGTGACCACCGCCTCGCCGTCACGTCGCTGGTCGGCACCGTCGCCCGGGCGCCGGTCGAGCCCGTCGACCGCCGCCGGGTGCGCGGGCCGGGGAAACCACTCTGCGGCCGACCGGCCGTCGGGGGCGTCCTGGCCGCCGTCCGCGGCGGGCTGCCGGTCGGTGCCCGCCGCCCACACCCCGGCGTCGGTCCGGCCCGCCGCCCGGGTGACCGGCCCGGCGTCCACCGGAGCCTCGTCGGCCTCCGCCGTGGTCGTCCGCCCGGCGTCCGGCATGGCTCCCGCCTCCGGCGCGGCCGGGTCGGCGGCGCTGATCGCCCGTCCGGCGTCCGGAGTGGCCCGGTGGTCCTCCGGGGCGTCCGGGTCGGCGTCGGCGGTGCCCGCCGGCGTGGCCCGGCCACTCTCCGGATCGGCCGGCCCCGCGGCACCGGCCGCCGCCCGGCCGCTCTCCAAGTCGGCCGGCTCCGCGGCGCCGTTGCCGTGGCGGGCGGCCACCATCGGGTACTCCGCGGTCTCGCTGCCGCCCGCGGCCGCCGCCATCACCGCCGCCGCGGCCAGGTCGGCCACCCGCTTCGCCTCGCGGCGCACCCGGGCGCGGACCTCCCGGGCGTGCTGTTCGGCCGCCTCGGCCGCCTGCCGGGCCGCGTCCAGCCGGGCCGCCTCGTCGGCCAGGTCCCGGTGGACATCGCCGAGCCGCCGCTGCAG
The DNA here is from genome assembly GCF_056780015.1 of Micromonospora sp. R311. Classification (NCBI taxonomy): domain Bacteria; kingdom Bacillati; phylum Actinomycetota; class Actinomycetes; order Micromonosporales; family Micromonosporaceae; genus Micromonospora; species Micromonospora sp. R311. The sequence goes on along the minus strand of NZ_JBSWCE010000006.1, from coordinate 16,928 downwards.
CTGCACCAGCTCCCGCTCCGCGCCCGCGCAGTCCTGGCGGGCCTGGGCGAGCTGCTGCTGGGCGGTCTCCAGCTCCGCGCCCACCTGGGCCAGCGCCTGCCGCCGCTCGGTGATCTCCTGCTGGACGACGGCAAGCTGTTCCCGGTGCGCGGCGTCCTGCTCGTCGGCGTGCTCGCGCAGCTCGGTGGCGTACCGCTGCGACTCGGCGACGAGCGACGCGAGTTCCTCCTCGACCGCCGCGCGCTGGTCGGCCAGCTCCTGCTCGACCGCGGCGCGCCGCTCGGTGAGCTCCCGCTCCACGCCCGCCCGCCACTGGGTCAGCTCCTGCTGTCCGCGGGCGCGGGCCGCCTGCACCTCCTGCTGGATCTGGGTACGGGCGGCCTTGGTGAGCGCCTCGGCGGCGTTGCGGGCCTGCTCGACCTGCTGCGCGCTCTGCTCGCTGAGCCGCTGCGCCTCCTGCACCGCCCGCTGGTGGGCGGCCTCGCCCTCGGCCCGCGCCTGCTCGGCCGCCGCGCGCGTCTCGGCCAGCTCCGCCTCGGCCGCCGCCTGCCGTTCCGCGTACGCCTGCTCCTGCTCGGCGCGGCGCGCCGCGGTCTCCTCCTCCAGGGACTGCAGGGCCTGGGTGACGCGCTCCCGGGCCGCGGCCAGCACCGCCTCGGCCTCGCTGTGCAGCTCCGCGGCGCGCTGCTCGGCCGCGCCGGTGATCGCCTCGGCCTGCTTCTCGGCCAGCCCGATGATCTGCTCGACCATCGGCCCGAGGTCGCTGAAGGAGGCCCGCTCCACCTGTGCCGGGCGTTGGCGCAGCTCGGTCAGCTCGGCGCGGAGCCGCTGCACCTGGGCATCGAGTGCCCGGATCTCGGCGGTCGCCTGTTCCCGTTCGGCGGTCACCGCCGCGAGCCGGCCGTCGAGCTGCTCGACGTAGCGGTCGACCTGCCGCTTGTCGTAGCCGCGCAGCGCGGTCTCGAACCCCGGCCGCCCGGCCGAGTCGTCGCGCACCGGGTGCGGCTCTTCGCCGTTGGACATGGGCCATCCTCCGTACGATTCCCGAGCGTCCCGCCGACGTGCCGAACCGCCCACCGGCGACGATGTCGCGCAACGCTACCGCCGCGCCGGGCCGGGCGCCGTCCCACCCCACCCACCGCACCGGCCGTCACCTCGTGGATGCGGACCGGATCTCGTCGAGCAGGGCGGCGAGGAACTCCCTGACGGCCGGAGCCAGCGTGGCGTCCACCACCGGGGCCGGGTTGTTCGGGTACGACGTCACGGTCAGGTAGACGAAGACGTTCGCCGTCACCAGCCGAACGTCGTACCCGCCGTCGCGCCCGTCGCTCGGACTCCGGTAGCTCCAGCTGAGCTCGTCGGCGGACAGGATCCCGGTCCGAGCGTGTCCCACGCCCATCCGCGGCGGACACACGGTAGCCGGGTTCGATCATGACCGGCTGCGGCGGGGAGCACGAGGAGGTGACCGGCGACACACCCGATTCTCATGCAATGGACTGCATGAACTTGCAGGAGGCGATCATCGTTGCTAGCCTCAATTGCATAGTCATGCGGAGGTGAGTATGGGCATCCGAGTCGCGGTCGCCGGGGCCAGCGGCTACGCCGGCGGCGAGCTGCTCCGCCTGGTGGCCGGGCACCCGGAGTTCGACCTGGTCGCCGCCACCGCGCACAGCCAGGCCGGGCACCGGGTCGACGCGGTCCACCCGCAGCTCAACGGGCTCGACCTGGTCCTCACCGAGACCGACCCGGCCACCCTGGCCGACGCGGACCTGGTCTTCCTGGCCCTCCCGCACGGCCAGTCGGCGGCGCTGGCCGCCCAGCTGCCGGCCGGGCTGCGGGTGGTCGACCTCGGCGCCGACCACCGGTTGGCCAACCCCTACGAGTGGGCCCAGTACTACGGCGGCACCCATGCCGGGCAGTGGACCTACGGCCTGCCGGAGCTGCCCGGGCAGCGGGCGGCGATCGCCGGCTCCACCCGGGTGGCCAACACCGGCTGCTACGCCGCCGCGATCACCCTGGCGCTCGCCCCGCTGATCGCGGCCGGCGCCGCCGAGCCGGCGGACGTGGTGGTCGTCGCGGCGTCCGGCACCTCCGGCGCCGGCAAGGCGGCCAAGCCGCACCTGCTCGGCAGCGAGGTGATGGGCGACCTCTCGCCCTACCGGGTCGGCACCCACCAGCACGTGCCGGAGATCAAGCAGGCCACCGGGGCGACCAGCCTCTCCCTCACCCCGGTCCTCGCGCCGATGCCGCGCGGCATCCTGGCCACCGTCACCGCCGTGCCGGCCCGCGGCGTCGACCCGCAGGCGGTGCTCGCCGAGGCGTACGCGGACGCGCCGTTCGTGCACGTGCTGCCCGAGGGGCGCTGGCCGCACACCGCCGCGACGCTCGGCTCCAACTCCTGCCACCTGCAGGCCACCGTCGACGTCGACTCCCGCCGGATGGTGGTGCTCAGCGCGCTGGACAACCTGGGCAAGGGCGCCGCCGGCCAGGCCGTGCAGTGCGCCAACCTGATGCTCGGCCTGCCCGAGACCACCGGCCTGTCCGTCTGGGGGGTCGCACCGTGAGCGCGAGGAGTGCGGCGCGGCGGAGCCCCGCGGACGCGGACGAAGGGATGGCACCGTGAGCGTCACCGTTCCCCGGGGGTTCCGGGCGGCCGGGGTCGCGGCCGGGCTGAAGGCCAGCGGCGCCGCCGACGTGGCGCTGGTGGTCAACGACGGCCCCGACGCCGGCGTGGCCGGGGTGTTCACCGCCAACCGGGTCAAGGCCGCGCCGGTGCTCTGGAGCCAGCAGGTCGTCCGCGGCGGGGTGGTCCGCGCCGTGGTGCTCAACTCCGGTGGCGCCAACGCCTGCACCGGCCCGGCCGGCTTCCAGGACACCCACGCCACCGCCGAGCACGCCGCCGCCGCGCTCACCTCGGCCAGTTCCCGGCTGATGCTGGGCGCCGGCGAGGTCGCGGTCTGCTCCACCGGCCTGATCGGCGAGCGGCTGCCCATGCCGGCACTGCTCTCCGGGGTGGGCAAGGCGGTGCGCGAACTGTCCCGGGAGGGCGGTGCCCCGGCGGCCGAGGCCATCATGACCACGGACACCCGGCCGAAGACCACGGTGGCCCGGGGCAGCGGCTGGACCGTCGGCGGGATGGCCAAGGGCGCCGGCATGCTGGCCCCGGCGATGGCCACCATGCTCTGCGTGCTGACCACCGACGCGGTCGCCGGCCCGGATGTCCTCGACGCCGCGTTGCGCGAGGCGTGCCGGGTCACCTTCGACCGGATCGACTCCGACGGCTGCATGTCCACCAACGACACGGTGCTGCTGCTGGCCAGTGGCGCCAGTGGCATCGCCCCCGGCGTGGCCGAGTTGACCGCCGCGGTCACCGCCGCCGCCCACGACCTGGCCCAGCAGCTCGTCGCCGACGCCGAGGGCGCCACCAAGCAGATCGCCGTCGACGTGGTCGGCGCGGCCAGCGAGGACGACGCGGTCGAGGTCGGGCGCGCGGTGGCCCGCAACAACCTGGTCAAGACCGCGCTGTTCGGCAACGACCCGAACTGGGGCCGGATCCTCGCCGCCGTCGGCACCACCGCCGCCACGTTCGAGCCGGACGGGGTCGACGTCGCGGTCAACGGGATCTGGGTGTGCCGCTCCGGCGCCGCCGCCGAGGACCGGTCGAAGGTCGACCTCACCGGGCGGGACGTCACCATCCGGATCGACCTGCACGCCGGCGCCGCCGCGGCCACCATCTGGACCAACGACCTCTCGCACGCGTACGTGCACGAGAACTCGGCGTACTCGACATGAGCCTCACCACCGACCTCACCCGGGCCCAGGCCAAGGCCGCCACGCTGATCGAGGCGCTGCCCTGGCTGGCCCGCTTCTCCGGCTCGACCGTCGTGGTCAAGTACGGCGGCAACGCGATGGTCGACCCGGAGCTGCGGCGCGCCTTCGCCGCGGACATGGTCTTCCTCCGCTACGCCGGTCTCAGGCCGGTCGTGGTGCACGGCGGCGGGCCGCAGATCTCCGCCATGCTCGGCCGGCTCGGCATCGACAGCGAGTTCCGCGGCGGCCTGCGGGTCACCACCCCGGAGGCGATGGACGTGGTCCGGATGGTGCTGGTCGGGCAGGTCGGCCGGGAGCTGGTCGGGCTGATCAACGCGCACGGCCCGTTCGCGGTCGGCCTCTCCGGCGAGGACGCCGGGCTGTTCACCGCGGTGCGCCGGCCCGCGTACGTCGACGGCCGGCCGGTGGACGTGGGGCAGGTCGGCGACGTGGAGTCGGTCGACGTCTCGGCGGTCACCGACCTGATCGCGGCCGGCCGGATCCCGGTGATCTCCACGGTCGCCCCGGACGCCGACGGGGTGCTGCACAACCTCAACGCCGACACCGCCGCCGCCGCGCTCGCGGTCGCCCTGGCGGCGCGCAAGCTGGTCGTCCTCACCGACGTGCCCGGCCTCTACGCGGACTGGCCGGACACCGACAGCCTGATCTCCGAGATCACCACCGACGACCTGGCGAAGCTGCTGCCGGCACTGGAGTCGGGCATGGTGCCCAAGATGGAGGCCTGCCTGCGGGCGGTGCGGCAGGGAGTGCCCGCCGCGCACGTCGTCGACGGCCGGGTCGCCCATTCCACGCTGCTCGAGGTCTTCACCTCGGAAGGGTTCGGAACAATGGTGATCCCCTCGTGAGCACCCTCGTCGAGCGCTGGTCGCAGTCCATGATGGACAACTACGGCACGCCGCCGCTGGCGCTGGTCGCCGGCTCCGGCGCGGTCGTGGTCGACGACGCCGGCCGGGAGTACGTCGACCTGGTCGGCGGGATCGCGGTCAACGCCCTGGGCCACGCCCACCCCGCCGTGGTGGCCGCCGTGTCGAAGCAGGTCGCGACGCTCGGGCACGTCTCCAACCTCTACGTCGCCGAGCCGCCGGTGGCCCTGGCGGAGCTGCTGCTGGCGCTCGCCGGCCGGCCCGGCCGGGTCTTCTTCGCCAACTCCGGCGCGGAGGCGAACGAGGCGGCGTTCAAGCTCTCCCGGCGGACCGGCCGCGGCCACGTGGTCGCCACCCGGGGCGGCTTCCACGGCCGCACCATGGGCGCGCTCGCGCTCACCGGCCAGCCGGCCAAGGCGGACCCGTTCCGGCCGCTGCCCGGCGACGTGACCCACGTCGACTACGGCGACGTCGCCGCGCTGGAGGCGGCGGTCACCGACGCCACCGCGATGGTCATCCTGGAGCCGATCCAGGGCGAGAACGGCGTGGTCGTCCCCCCGGCCGGCTACCTGGCCGCCGCCCGGCGGATCACCGCCCGGCACGGCGCGCTGCTGGTGCTGGACGAGGTGCAGACCGGCGTCGGGCGCACCGGGCACTGGTTCGCCCACCAGGCCGAGGGGGTCGAGCCCGACGTGGTGACCCTGGCCAAGGGGCTCGGCGGCGGGTTGCCGCTCGGTGCCTGCCTGGCCTTCGGCCGGGCCGCCGAGCTGCTCGGCCCCGGCTCGCACGGCACCACCTTCGGCGGCAACCCGGTCAGCTGCGCGGCCGCCCTCGCCGTGGTGGCGACCATCGCCAACGAGGGGCTGCTCGACCACGTCAAGCGGGTCGGCGAGCGGCTGCGCCGGGGCGTCGAGGCGCTCGGCCACCCGCTGGTCGACGAGGTACGCGGGGCCGGGCTGCTGCTCGGCGTGGTGCTCACCGCCCCGGTCGCGGCGGTGCTCGCCGAGGCGCTGCGGGAGACCGGGTTCCTGGTCAACGCGGTGCAGCCCGGCGTGGTCCGGCTCGCTCCGCCGCTGATCCTCACCGCCGCCCAGGCCGACGCCTTCCTCGCCGCGCTGCCCGCCGCGCTCGACGCGACGGCGCCTGCCGCCGCCGGCGCCACCCCGGCTTCGGATCCTGGCGGGAAACGGCCCGCGGCGGGGCCGGAAAGTACCAGGATCGCGACGACGACCACCACCACGACCACGGCGGCGACGGAGACGAACGCATGACCCGGCACTTCCTGCGCGACGACGACCTGAGCCCCGCCGAGCAGTCGGCGGTGCTGGAGCTGGCCGCGCGGATGAAGGCGGACCGGTTCGGGTACCGGCCGCTGGCCGGGCCGCGGTCGGTGGCGGTGCTCTTCGACAAGCAGAGCCTGCGCACCCGGTTCTCCTTCGACGTCGGCATCGCCGAGCTGGGTGGGCACCCCCTGGTGGTGGACACCCAGGTCACCCACTTCGGCCGGGGCGAGACCCTGGCCGACGCCGGGCGGGTGCTCTCCCGCTACGTCGCGGCGATCGTGCTGCGCACCCACGGCGACGACCGGATCGCCGAGGTCGCCGAGGCCGCCACCGTGCCGGTGGTCAACGCGCTCACCGACGACTACCACCCGTGCCAGGTGCTGGCGGACCTGCTCACCGTCCGGGAGCGCTTCGGCGCCACCGCCGGGCGCACCCTGGCGTACGTCGGGGACGCGGCGAACAACATGGCGCACTCGTACCTGCTGGCCGGGGCGATCGCCGGGATGCACGTCCGGATCGGCGGGCCGGCCGGATTCCAGCCCCACCCGGACGTGGTGGCCCGCGCCGAGAAGATCGCCGCGGGCACCGGCGGGTCGGTGCGCGTGCTCGTCGACCCGGTCGAGGCGGTCGCCGGCGCCGACGTGCTCGCCACCGACACCTGGACCTCGATGGGCCAGGAGGACGACGGGCTGGACCGGATCACCCCGTTCCGGGCGTACCAGATCAACGCCGAGCTGCTCGGCCACGCCGCGCCGGGCGCGATCGTGCTGCACTGCCTGCCCGCGCACCGCGGCGAGGAGATCACCGCCGAGGTGCTCGACGGCCCGCAGAGCGCCGTCTTCGACCAGGCGGAGAATCGGCTGCACGCCCAGAAGGCGCTGCTCACGTTCCTCCTCGAGGCCGCGACCGCGGCCAGCGACGCGGCGGCGCCGGGAGCCACCGCGACCAGGGAGACCCGATGACCGCCCCGCTGACCCGTGCCGCCCGGCACGGCCGCATCGTCGAGCTGATCCGCGACAAGGCGATCCACTCGCAGACCGAACTGGCCGACCTGCTCGCCGGCGACGGCATCCAGGTCACCCAGGCCACCCTCTCCCGGGACCTGAAGGAGCTGGGGGCGGTGACCGTCCGCGGCGGCGACGGGCGGGCGGTCTACCTGATCCCCGAGGACGGCCAGCGGCCGCTGCGCGACGCCGAGGCGGCCCCGGCCCGGCTGGTGCGGCTGCTGCGTGAGCTGCTCAACGGGGTCGACTCCAGCGGCAACATCGCCGTGCTGCGCACCCCGCCGGGCGCAGCCCAGTACCTGGCCAGCGCGGTCGACCGGGCGGGCCTGTCCGAGGTCGTCGGCACCATCGCCGGCGACGACACCATCCTCGTCGTGGCCCGCGAGGCCGACGGCGGGGCCGCGCTCGGCGAGAAGCTCGCCGGCTGGGCCCGCCGCGAAGAGAACGTTGAAGGGAGCACCACACCATGACCGAGCGGGTCGTCCTGGCGTACTCCGGAGGGCTGGACACCTCCGTCGCCATTCCCTACCTGGCCGAGCAGACCGGCGCCGAGGTGATCGCGGTGGCGGTCGACGTCGGGCAGGGCGGCGAGGACCTCGACGCCATCCGGCAGCGCGCGCTCGACTGCGGCGCCGTGGAGTCCGAGGTGGTCGACGCGCGCGACGAGTTCGCCGCCGAGTACTGCCTGCCGGCGATCCGGGCCAACGCCCTCTACATGGACCGCTACCCGCTGGTCTCCGCGCTGTCCCGGCCGCTGATCGTCAAGCACCTGGTGGCGGCCGCGAAGAAGCACGGCGGCACCATCGTGTCGCACGGCTGCACCGGCAAGGGCAACGACCAGGTCCGCTTCGAGGTCGGCCTGGGCGCGCTCGCCCCCGAGCTGAAGATCATCGCGCCGGCCCGGGACTTCGCCTGGACCCGGGACAAGGCGATCGCGTTCGCCGAGGAGAAGGGCCTGCCGATCGACGTGTCGGCCAAGTCGCCGTACTCGATCGACCAGAACCTGTGGGGCCGCGCGGTGGAGACCGGCTTCCTGGAGGACATCTGGAACGGCCCGATCGAGGACCTCTACTCGTACACCTCGGACCCGGCGCAGGAGCGCGACGCCGACGAGGTCGTGATCACCTTCGACGCCGGCGTGCCGGTCGCGATCGACGGCGAGACGGTCACCCCGTACCAGGCGATCCTGGAGCTCAACCGGCGCGCCGGCGCCCACGGCGTCGGCCGGCTCGACATGGTCGAGGACCGCCTGGTCGGCATCAAGAGCCGCGAGGTGTACGAGGCGCCCGGCGCGATCGCGCTGATCACCGCCCACCAGGAGCTGGAGGCGGTCACCGTCGAGCGGGACCTGGCCCGGTTCAAGCGCGGCGTCGACCAGCGCTGGGGCGAGCTGGTCTACGACGGCCTCTGGTTCTCGCCGCTGAAGCGGTCGCTGGACGCGTTCATCGACGACGCGCAGCGGCACGTCACCGGCGAGGTGCGGCTCACCCTGCACGGCGGCCGGGCCACCGTCACCGGCCGGCGCTCCGAGGCCAGCCTCTACGACTTCGGCATGGCCACCTACGACACCGGTGACACCTTCGACCAGTCCCTGGCGAAGGGCTTCGTGCAGCTGTGGGGCCTGCCCAGCAAGATGGCCGCCGCGCGGGACGCCCGGTTCGGCGGGACGTCCTCTTGACCTCCAGAATGGGCGGCGTGGACGACAAGAGCCTGACCGAGAACAGCGCCGCCACCAACCGGACGAGCCTGTGGGGCGGCCGGTTCGCCGGCGGCCCCTCCGAGGCCCTGGCCCGGCTGTCGGTGAGCGTGCAGTTCGACTGGCGGCTGGCCCCGTACGACATCGCGGCGTCCCGGGCGCACGCCCGGGTGCTCGCCGGTGCCGGGCTGCTCGACCCGGAGGAACTGGGCCGGATCCTCGCCGCCCTGGACGACCTGGAGGCCGCCTGCGCCTCCGGGCAGTTCCGCCCCACCGTGGACGACGAGGACGTGCACACCGCGCTGGAACGCGGCCTGCTGGAACGCCTCGGCAGCCTCGGCGGCAAGCTGCGCGCCGGCCGGTCCCGCAACGACCAGGTCGCCACCGACCTGCGGCTCTACCTGCGTGATCACGCCCGGGGCGTGGCCGGCCGGCTGGTCGAGCTGGCCGAGGCCCTGGTCGAACAGGCCGAGCGGCACGTGGCGACCGCCGCCCCCGGCATGACCCACCTCCAGCACGCCCAGCCGGTCACCTTCGGGCACTGGCTGCTGGCCCACGTGCAGCCGCTGCTGCGCGACCTGGAACGGCTGCGCGACTGGGACGACCGGACGGCGATCAGCCCGCTCGGCGCGGGCGCGCTCGCCGGCTCCGGCCTGCCGCTGGACCCGCTGGCCGTCGCCAAGGAACTGGGCTTCCGCACGTCCTTCGCCAACTCGATGGACGCCGTCGCCGACCGGGACTTCGTCGCCGAGTTCCTCTTCGTCACCGCGATGATCGGGGTGCACCTGTCCCGCCTCGGCGAGGAGGTGGTGCTCTGGACGTCGCAGGAGTTCGGCTGGGTGGAGCTGGACGACGCGTTCGCCACCGGCTCGTCGATCATGCCGCAGAAGAAGAACGCGGACATCGCCGAGCTGGCCCGGGGTAAGTCCGGCCGCCTCGTCGGCGGGTTGATGAGCGTGCTCACCATGCTCAAGGGCCTGCCGATGACCTACGACCGGGACATGCAGGAGGACAAGGAGCCGGCCTTCGACGCGGTCGACACCCTGGAGCTGCTGCTGCCGGCCCTCGCCGGGATGGTCTCCACGATGACCGTGCGCGCCGACCGGCTGGTCGCCGCCGCGCCGGTCGGCTTCTCCCTCGCCACCGAGGTGGCCGACTGGCTGGTCCGGCGGGGCGTGCCGTTCCGCGACGCGCACGAGATCACCGGCAAGCTGGTGGCGCTCTGCGTGGCCCGGGACTGCGCGCTGGACGAGGTCTCCGACGCCGACCTGGCCACGGTCAGCGAGCACCTCGACCCGTCGGTGCGCGACGTGCTCTCCGTCCGTTCGGCGCTCGCCGCCCGGATCACGCCCGGCTCGACCGGCCCGGGCCCGGTCGCCGACCAGCTCGCCACCGCCGCCGACAAGCTCGCCGGCTGGCGCGAGTGGGCCGCCGAGCGGGTCGTCCCCCGCTGAGTCCGCCCCCGCGCGGCGCCCCGGCGCCGCGCGGGGTTCAGGCCGTCGGCCGCTCCCGCTTCGGCAGCTTCGCCACCACCGCGTCGTACGAGGCGTCGACCGCCTCGATCAGTTCCTCGTCGTCGATCCCGCCGTCGAGCCGCAGCGTGTTCCAGCCCGACCGGCCGATGTAGGGCATCACCCGGGCGTCGCCCGGGTGCCGGTGCAGCCACTCGTCGGCCACCTCCCGGCTCGGGCCGCACTTCACCCCGATCGTCGGCGCGTTGGCCGGCGAACCGAGGAACGCGAAGATCCGGCTGCCCACCTTGACCACCTCGTCGCCCTCCCACGGCTGGTCCAGCCAGGCGCCCGGCTTCGCCAGGCAGTACGCCCGCATCTGCTCGCGCTCCATCGGCCCTCCTCCCGATCGACCCTCGCCACAGTTTGCCCCAACTCGCCCCCACGGGTCCGGCACCGGCTCACCCGCCCGTCACGCGCCCCCGGTCGGACGCTGCCCCCGACCGGGGGCGCGCGGGCCGCCGGCCCTGCCGCGCAGTGGACGATCAACCATCGTCGGGTGGCGTGCCAGAGCCGTCGGGCGGCGGGGGAGCGGGCGGTCAGTCGGTGGCGGCGGTGCGGGCGGAGACGCGCTCGAAGCGCTGCTTCGCCGCCTGGGCGCTGCCCAGCCCGAGCCCGTAGGCGATCGCCTGCCAGGTCAGTCCGCGCCCGCGGGCCAGCGTCAGTAGTCCGGCCTCCAGCGCGTCGACCTCGGCGCGCAGGTGCGGGATCAGGGTGAGCGCCGCGGTGAGGTCGCCGTCGTCGACCGGCTCCTCCCCGGGCTCCGGCTCGGCGCCCCCGGCGGCCAGCGCGGTCACCAGCGCGACCGCCTCGTACGGGTCCGGCAGGTACGGGTTGGTGTGCCGCCGGCGGCGGGCGTCGGTGTCGGCGTGCCGCTCGGCGATCCGGGCGAGCGCGGCGTACGTGCGGTGCGCCCGGGCCCGGCCGGCGTCGGGTGCGGTGAAGGGGTCCTCGGTCATGCCCCGACCCCATCACATCAACGGACCGTTTTCAACAACCTATTGAAAGTTGGCCGGGTCGAGGCCCACCGCCAGGCCCGGTTCACCAGCGCCGCGTAGCCGATGCCGAGCGCGAGGCTGGCGGCGAGCGCGACCAGCGGCAGGTGGCGCAGGTGCGGGTAGACCTGCCAGTGGGTGAGGTAGATGTAGAGCGAGCTGCCCGCCAGCACCCCGGCCACCCGGTTCACCGCGGCCAGGCTGGGCACGGTGGGCAGCCAGACGAGCAGGGCCAGGCCGGCCACGATCAGCGCCTCGCGCTGCGGCTGGCCGAAGAAGCCCGGCACGGTGGCCGCCGCGGCGGCGGTGACCAGCAGCCGCTGCCGGACGTCGTCGGCCCGGGCGGCGGCCCAGCCCAGCGTGAACAGCCACCCGGCCACCGCCGCCGAGGGCAGGTCGTAGCGGGCGTCGAGGCCGAACACGTCGTACCGCCCGAGCAGCGCGACCGCGGTGAGGCCGAGCGGGAAGGCGAACGGGAAGCGTCGCTCCCACCGGTCCACCCGGCGCAGCCCGAGCAGGGCGGCCAGCCCGACCAGCAGGTAGACCACCGCCTCGATGAACCAGAAGTGCCACTGCGTCTCGCCGTCGGGCGGCCCGACGACGCTGTTGACCAGCAGCAGGGTGCTCAGCTGGTAGTCGTCGCCGACCAGCATCACCGCGCCGATCCAGGCCGTCGTGGGCAGCACGATGCGCAGCAGGCCCGCCCTGATCTGCCGCAACCGGTCCCGCCGGCCGGCTGCGGTGAGCTGGAACCGGGCGAAGTTGAAGCCGGCCACGCCGAGCAGCAGGTGCGCGCCGCCGGTCACCGTGAACAGCGGGATGTGCGAGCCGACGATCAGCACGATCGCCACCGCGCGCAGCGCCACGCTGGTCTCCAGCGACCGGCGCCGCCCGGACCGGCGGGCCGGCCGGCGCAGCTCGGCGATCGGCAGGGTGTGCCAGTTCGGCGGCAGGTGACCGAGTTCCTGCTCCAGCCGGACCGACATCTCCACGTAGGACAGCGAGTCCCCGCCGAGGTCGACGAAGCTCGACTCCGGGGTGACGTCGGTGCGGTCGAGCACCTCCGCGTACAGCCGGCACAGGTCGCCGGCGGGCGCGGGGGTCGGCGGCGGGGCCGGCGCCGCGGCGGCGCCGGCGAGCGTGCGCAGTGCGGCCAGGTCCGGCTTGCCGCTGGCCAGCCGGGGCAGCTCGGCCAGGAGCAGCACCCGGACCGCGCGCGGCGGCAGCCCCAGCTCGCCGGCGACCAGCCGCCGGATCCTCAGGGCGTCACCCTCGCCCAGCACGGCCACGACCAGCTCGTCGTCGGCGCCCACGCAGGTGGCGGTCACCCCGTGCCCGGCCAGCAGTGCCTCGACCCGCTGCGGGTCGATCCGCAGCCCGAGGATCTTGGCGAAGCCGCTGCGCCGGCCGACGATCTCGTAGAGCCCGTCCGGGGTGCGCCGGGCCAGGTCGCCGGTGGGCAGCTCGTCGACGGTCCGGCCGAGCGCCAGGTCGGCCGGGGAGCGGGCGTAGCCGAGCATGACGTTCGGCCCCGCGTAGACCAGCTCGCCCACCTCCGGGTCGGGCTGGTCGGCTACCGGGGCCAGCCGGAACGCTCCGCCGGGCACCGGCACGCCGATCGCCGTCGGGTGGTCGATCGCCAGGTCGGGCGGGAGGTACGCCATCCGCGCGGTCGCCTCGGTCTGGCCGTACATGACGAACAGGTCCCAGCCGGCCCGCCGGCCCAGCTCGGCGTAGCGGAGCACCCGCTCCGGCGCCAGCCGGCCGCCGGCGGCGGTGACGTAGCGCAGGTGCGGCAGGTCCATCGCGGCGAACCCGACCCGGTCGAGCAGCTCGAAGGTGTACGGCACGCCGGCGAAGGTGGCGCCCCGGGCGGCCCGGAACAGCTCCCAGAAGCAGGCGTCGGCGACCGAGAGGTCGGTCAGCACCAGGGCCGCGCCGCGGGCCAGGTGGCTGTTCACCACGGACAGCCCGTAGCAGTAGTGCAGCGGCAGGGTGGTGGCCGCCCGGTCGGTGTCCCGGATGCCCAGGTACCGCGCGATCGACTCGGCGTTGGCCTGCAGGTTCGTGTGCGACAGCCGGACCAGCTTCGGCGAGCCGGTCGAGCCGGAGGTGCTCAGCAGCAGCGCCAGGTCGGGGTGCAGGCGGTGCGCGCTGCCCGCCCGCCGTTCGTCGACCCGCCACCCGCCGTCGGCCGGGCCGACCACCACGTCCGGGTCGTACGCCGCCACCAGCGCGGCCAGCGCGGCGTCGTTGCCGCCGGGGACCAGCAGCACCGGGTGCCCGGCGTGCAGCGCGGCCAGGTACGCCACCAGCGAGTCGACGGTGTTGGCGCCGACCACGAGCACCAACCGCCGCTCGGCCCCGAGCTGCCGGGCGGTCCGGGCGACCCGGTCGGCGAGGTCGGCGTAGGAGAGCTCCCCATCCGCGGTGAGGATGGCGGGGCGGCCGCCGTGGGTGGCCAGCTCGCGGACGAACGGCACCGCCCGCACGGCCGGGAGCAGGGGAGACAGGGGTGTCACGCGGACACTCTAAGGTGAGCCTGACCTAAGTAGTAGTCTCCGGCGACCCGCGTCACGGCCGGATATGGTCGGACCCGTGGTGGCGCACTCCGACCGACCGCCGGCCGACCTCACCGTGCCGGCCGAGTTGGCCGAGCTGGCTCGGCTGCTCGCCGGTCCGGTGCTGCCGGCGGCGCGTGGCCTGCTCGGCTGCCGGCTGACCGCCGGCGGGGTGACCGTCCGGATCACCGAGGTCGAGGCGTACGCGGGAACCGCCGGCGACCCCGCCTCGCACGCGTACCGCGGCCGTACCCCGCGCAACGCGGTGATGTTCGGCCCGGCCGGGCACGCCTACGTCTACTTCACCTACGGCATGCACTGGTGCGTGAACGTGGTCACCGGGCCGGCGGGGGAGGCCGCGGCGGTGCTGCTGCGCGCCGGGGAGGTGGTCGACGGGCTGGCCGCGGCCCGGGCCCGGCGCCCCGCCGTACGCCGGGAGGTCGACCTCGCCCGCGGGCCGGCCCGGCTCTGCGCGGCGCTCGGTATCGACCGCTCGGCCTACGGCACCGACCTGCTCGGCGACGGGCCGGTCCGGCTGCGCCCGGCCGACGCCCCGGTGCCGGCCGACGCGGTGGCCGCCGGGCCCCGGGTCGGGGTGACCGGCGCGCACGACGTGCCCTGGCGGTTCTGGATCGCCGGCGACCCGACGGTGAGCGCCTACCGCCGGCACGTGCCACGCAGCCGCCGCTGACGGTCCGGCGGGTCCGATCGGCGGTCCACGCTGGCGATTCTGTCGGTGGGTGTGGTCATAATCACGCCGCACGCGCTCACCGAGGAGACGGAGGACAGCGGCGATGGCCACACTGCTCGCGATCGGGACGGCGAAAGGGCTCTTCCTCGCCACCAGCACGGACGGCCGGCGCGGCTGGGAGGTGAGCGGCCCGCACTTTCCGATGACCGGTGTCTACGCGGTCGCCATCGACACCCGGCGCGCCACGCCCCGGCTGCTGGCCGGCACCACCAGTTCCCACTTCGGCCCCAGCGTGGCCACCAGCGACGACCTCGGCGCGTCCTGGCACGAGCCGGAGGACGCGCCGGTCGCCTTCCCGGCCGACACCGGGGCCACCCTGGGCCGGGTGTGGCAGCTCGCCCCGGCCGGGCCCGACCAGCCCGACGTCGTCTGGGCCGGCACCGAGCCGTCCGCGCTGTTCCGCTCCGAGGACGGCGGGATCACCTACCAGCTGGTCCGGGCGCTCTGGGAGCACCCGCACCGCGAGCAGTGGGGCGCCGGCTTCGGCGGCCAGGCGGTGCACACCGTGCTGCCGCACCCCGCCGACGCCGACCGGCTGCTGGTGGCGATGTCCACCGGCGGCGTCTACCGGTCGACCGACGGCGGCGCCAGCTGGGCGCCGGGCAACACCGGCATCCGGGCCTACTTCCTGCCCGACGAGTGGCCCGAGTTCGGGCAGTGCGTGCACAAGGTCGCCCGGGACGCCGGCCACCCCGACCGGCTCTACGCGCAGAACCACCACGGCGTCTACCGCTCCGACGACGACGGGCGCACCTGGTCCTCCATCGCCGGCGGCCTGCCCAGCGACTTCGGCTTCCCGATCGTCAGCCTGCCCGGCCGCCCCGACTCCGTCTTCACCTTCCCGCTCACCGCCGACAGCGAGCGCTTCCCGGTCGACCGGCGCTGCCGGGTCTTCCGCTCGTCCGACGCCGGCGACAGTTGGCAGCCGATGAGCGCCGGCCTGCCGGCGGGGCCGTTCTATCCGGCGGTGCTGCGCGACGCGATGTGCGCCGACGACGCTACCCCCGGCGGCGTCTACCTCGGCACCCGCTCCGGCGAGGTCTACGCCAGCCGTGACGAGGGCGAGTCCTGGTCCCGGGTGGCCGCGCACCTGCCCGACGTGCTCTGCGTCCGAGCCGCGGAGGTGTGACGTGGTCACCGTGCTGGTGCCCGGCCCGCTGCGCGGCGAGGCCGGGGGCGCGAGCCGGCTGACCGTCGCCACCTCGGGCACCCTGCGCGCCGTCCTCGACGAGCTGGCCGGCTCCTGGCCCCGGCTGGCCCGGCGGATCCGCGACGAGCGGGGCGAGCTGCGCCGCTACGTCAACGTCTACGTCGACGGGGAGGACTGCCGGCACCTCGGCGGGCTGGACGCGCCGGTGCCGGAGGCCGCCGAGGTGCAGGTGCTGCCCTCGGTCGCCGGCGGCTGACCACCGTCGGCCGGATCGTCGGGGCGGTCCGGGCCGGCCCGGGCTGGCTGACGGCCACCACTGCTCCGGCCCCGGCTGGCGGCGACCGCCGCTCCCGGCCGGGCCAAGGCCGGGCGGGCGGCGTCAGTCCAGCCGGTAGTCCAGCCGGTAGGCGTGGCCGCCGTCCGGCCCGACCAGGATCTGCCCGCCACCGCGCAGCCCGCGCAGTTCGTCGGTGGCCGAGTCGGGCACCACCGTCCAGGACAGCCGCGATCCGGTCTCGGTGTCGCTGCCGGCCGTGTGGTGCAGCACGAAGCTGCCCCGGCGCCCGGCCAGCGTGCCGGTGAACCGCTCGAACCCCACGTACGCGGCGGACGACTCCACCGGGGTGCGGCACATCAGGATCCGGGTGACGCTCGTGCCGACCAGGTCGCCGGTGAAGGACTTGGTGATCCGGGCCCCGGCGAGCGTGCCGCCCCCGGCCTCGTCGTACGGTTCCTCGTCCCAACTGTCCAGGCTGAAGCCGCCCTCGGCGCGTTCGGTCATGCGGTCATCCTGCCCGGCAAGGCTGACATCTCCCGTCAGGTACGCGGCGCCGGCTCGGGCGGTATTCGCGTGACCGCCGTCACCGGCCGACGCTGCGGCCGGGAATTTTGATCTGTCAAATATGTTGTGCGGTGCGTCCGGGCGCCACGCGGGCCCCGGTGGACAACGCGAGGAGCTGGTCATGCAGTTCGGAGTCTTCACCGTCGGCGACGTCACGGTCGACCCGACCAACGGTCGCGAACCGACCGAGCATGAGCGGATCAAGGCGATGGTGACCATCGCGCTCAAGGCCGAGGAGGTCGGCCTCGACGTCTTCGCCACCGGCGAGCACCACAACCCGCCGTTCGTGCCGTCGTCGCCCACCACCATGCTGGGCTACATCGCGGCCCGGACGCAGCGGCTGCTGCTCTCCACCTCCACCACCCTGATCACCACGAACGATCCGGTGAAGATCGCCGAGGACTACGCGATGCTGCAGCACCTGGCCGACGGCCGGGTGGAC